>NZ_JACHMZ010000001.1:3092500-3390000 GCF_014205165.1 Micromonospora carbonacea
GCCGGCGACGTGTCTTCGGCCGCTCCGTCGCCCCGGACGGACGCGAGTCTTGGGCAGCTCCCGTCGGCGGACTGTCGGCGGCGGAACGGGCCGGGCGGCGGTGCCGGCGTTCCGCCATCCGAACCGCCAATGGGCACTGACCTGGGCCTGTGGCACCCTGGACCGGTGCGGGACCAGACCCTGACCGGCGTGCTGCTGGTCGCCGGCGTGCTCGGGGCCGCCACCGGCTTCGGCCGGTGGCGGCGTCGCCGCGACGGCCGGCTCCGGTCGGTGGTCGCGGCGGCCCCGCCAGTTCCCCCCGCCCACCCGGACCGGTGGACGCCTGCCGTCGACGGCGGCACCCTGCCGCAGGATCCGCGCCGGGCACTGCTCGCGCGGCTGGGCGCGCGCCCCGGCGCGGTGACCCTGGTCCAGTTCTCCTCGGCCGTGTGCGCGCCCTGCCGCGCCACCCGCCGGGTCCTGGAGCAGGTCGAGGCAGCCGTCGCGGGTGTCGTGCTGGTCGAGGTCGACGCCGAGCGGCACCTCGACGCCGTCCGTGAGCTGGACGTCTGGCGGACGCCCACCGTGCTGGTGGTCGACCCGGCCGGGCGGGTGGTGCTCCGGGCCGCCGGGGTGCCCGTGCGGGACGACCTGGTCGCGGCCGTCACTAAGCTGCTGGCCGGGGCCGACCGGTGACGGTCACGCGGTCACCCGCACGCGGATCGTTCGTGCCGTCGCCAGGGCGGGCCGCCTCCCGGTTGCCGGGCCGTGCGTCGTCGGCGTCGTCGGGGCATGTGTCGTCGGTGTCGCCGCGCGGGGCGCGACTGACCCGGCGGCGGGCGGTGGACCACGGGCGGCTGGCGGCGAGCCTCTGTCCGGCGTGCCGCCCCGCCTGACAGCCGCCCGCGCGCCACGGCGCGCCCCCTCGCCGATCGGACTCCTACCGCCATGCTGCTCGATCCACGCGGCCCCCGGTTCGCCGCCGCCGTCACCACCGTCGTCCTCGCCGCCGCGCTGATCACCGGCTCGCCCGCCCTGGTGCTCACCCAGGCGGTCGTCTTCGCCGTCACGGCGGCCAGCCCGCGCCTCGGCCCGTACGCCCTGGCCTACCGGGCGCTGGTCGCGCCCCGGCTCGGCCCGCCCGCCGAGCGGGAGCCGGCCGCCCCGGTGCGGTTCGCCCAGCTCGTCGGGTTGGCGTTCATGCTGCTGGCGGCCGCCGGCCACCTCGCCGGCCTGCCGGCGCTCACCCTGACCGCCACGGCGGCGGCCCTCGCCGCCGCCTTCCTCAACGCGGCGTTCGACGTCTGCCTCGGTTGCGAGGCGTACCTCGCGGCGCGTCGGCTCGCCGGGCGACCGGTGCCCGCCCGGGTGCCGACCGGCTCGGCCTGATCTGGGCGGCACCGGGCGGGTGCTGCCCGGCTTGGCCTTAGGGGCCGTCCCGTGCGGGTGCTGCCCGGCGCGGCCTTCGGGGCCGTCCCGGTTGGGTGCCGACCGTCCCGGCCTGGTCGGGGCGGTCCCGTGCGGGACCTGACCTGCGCGGCCGCCGCCCGCGCGGGCCCCGCCCGGCGTCGCCCCCGGAGCCGGCGCGGGGCAGGTCGGGGCCGGGTGACCGGGCCGGCGCCGAAATCCCTACTTTTCAGGTAGGGTTTGCGGGTGGTGGGGGTGGTCGGTTAGCGTCGGGGGCACCGGACGCCGCATCGATGTGCGTCTCGGCCGATCCGGGGCGGCCCGCCCCGGGCTGCACCGTGCGATCCTGGGAGCCTCCGATGACCGCCGACCCGCAGCAAGAACCCATCGTCGATGCCGACACGAGCTCGCTGCGGAGGGTCCTGCGCCAGCAGGCCAACACCGTCACCGTGGTGACGGCCCCCGGCACCCCGCCGGTCGGCTTCACCGCGACGTCGTTCACGTCGGTGTCCCTGGAGCCGCCCGTGGTGTCCTTCTGCCTCGGGCTCGCCTCGTCGGCGTGGCCCACGGTGGCGCGGTCCCGGCACGTCGCGGTGCACCTGCTCGCCCAGCACCAGCGGGACCTGGCGCGCACGTTCGCCGCCACCGGGATCGACCGCTTCGCCCATCCGACCCGGTGGCGGGTTGGCCCGGAGGCGGTGCCGATCCTCGACGACGCCCTGGCCTGGCTGCTCTGCCGCGTGGTCGACCGGGTGGTCGTCGGCGACCACGCGATCGTGCTCGCCGAGCCCGAGCTGTTGCGGCACGCCCACGTCGGGTCGCCGCTGCTCTACCACCGGGGCGGCTTCGCCGGCGTGGACCCGGTCGACCGGGCCGCCGTGGCCTGAACGGCCCCGGCGGGCGACGCCACCCGGCCGGCGGGTGCGTCGCCCGGCCGACGACTGCGTGGTGTGCGGCACGACGCCGCGCCGCCGGGTGGCGCGCGGTGACGGTGCGCGGCGAGGTCCGCGCGTACGCGGGCTGACGCCCGGCGGAGTTCCCCCCTTGGCGTGACGCCGCCCGCGGAGGGGTCGGGTGGCGCGGAGCGCGCGATCACTGGCCGGTCGTGGTGCAGCCGTGCCGGCGTGTCGTGCGCCGGAGGCGGCCAGCGTTCCCGGTCGTCGCTTTCCCGCGCGGACGATGCCTTCCCGCGTGGCACGAGCTTCCCGCGCGGACGATGCCTTCCCGCGTGGACGAGCTTCCCGCGCGGTGGGTGGTTTCCCGTGCGGTCGTCGATCTCCCGTGCGGTGGATGCCGGTGCCCCGTGGCGGCGGCACGCAGGGTCGGCCGCCGGCGCGGCGGACTTTACAACGAAAACCGTTTCCAACAAGATGTACCCGGGACGCCACCGCAACAGGACGGGAGTCGTTGATGGGTCACCTGCTGGTCATCGAGAGCTGGGTGGGCGCGATGAGCGCCCTGCTGCCGAGGGCGATCCGGGAGGACGGCCACCGGTTCACGTTCCTCACCCGCGACCTGCACCACTACCTGCGGGCGACGCCGCGCGGCGAGGTCCACCCGCTGCTCGCCGCCGACAACGTGGTCACCGCCGAGACCAACGACCCGGCGGCGCTCGCCGCACACGTCGCCCGGCTGCACGCCGCCCTGCGCTTCGACGGGGTGCTCACCTCCTGCGACTACTACCTGCACACCGCCGCCGAGGTCGCCGCCCACCTCGGGCTGCCCGGCCCCGACCCGGCGGCGGTGCGCCGCGCCTGCCGCAAGGACCTGGCCCGCGAGGCGATGCGCAGGGCGGGCCTGCCCGGGCCGGCGTTCGCGGTCGCCGGCGGCTGGGCGGACACCCTCGCCGCCGCCGAGCGGCTCGGCTTCCCGCTGGTCGTCAAGCCCGTCGACCTGTGCGCCGGCATGTACGTGCGCGCCGTCGCCGACCCCGCGCAGCTGCGCGCGGCGTACGACGCGCTGGCCGGCTTCGCCGTCAACGCCCGCCGGCAGCCCCGGGTGCCGCTGGTGCTGCTGGAGGAGCTGCTCACCGGCCCCGAGGTCAGCGTCGAGACCGTCACCCGCGACGGCGTCACCACGGTCGTCGGGGTCACCGACAAGAGCCTCGCCGGCACGAGCGCGTTCGTCGAGAGCGGGCACATGTTCCCGGCCGACCTGCCCGCCCCCGCCGCCCGCGCCGCCGCCGACACGGCCGTGGCCGCGCTCGCCGCCGTCGGCCTCACCCACGGCGTCGCCCACACCGAGCTGCGCCTGACCCCGGCCGGGCCCCGGGTGGTCGAGGTCAACCCACGGCCCGCCGGCAACCAGATCACCGAGCTCGTCCGCCGGGTCACCGGCATCGACCTGCCGATGGCGTACGCGCGCCTCGCCCTCGGCGAGCGCCCCGACACCACGCCGGTCGACACGGGGGTACGCAGCGCCGCCATCGCGTTCCTGCTGCCGCCCCGGGCGGGCACGGTCGACGCGGTCACCGGCACCGACCGGCTGGCCGGTGATCCGTCCGTCGTGGACTGGGCGGTCAGGCCCCCCGGGCACCGCACCGGCGACGCCAGCAGCAACAACAGCTACCTCGGCCACGTCATGACCGTCGACACCGAGGGGCCGGGCGCGCGGGCCCGCGCCGAGGCGCACGTCGCCGCCCTCGACGTCCGGTACGCCGACCAGCTCGCCGGGACCGCCGCGTGACCGCCCCCGCCCCGGCCGCCGAACCCACCGCCCCCGACAGCCTCGACGACCTGGTGGCGGCGGCGCTCGCCGGCCGGCTCGGCCCCGACCCGGCGGGGGAGCGGGTCACCGTCGGGTTCGTCACCCGGCAGGGCGCCCGCCACCCCGGCCGCGCCCGGGGCTACCGCAACCACGTGCTCAGCCTGCGGGTCGGCGCCGCCGTCGGCTCCTGCGCCGTCGAGCCCGACGAGCTGCCCGACGACGTCGCCTACGACTGCGTGGGGTCCAGCGTGGCCGGGCTGCTGGCCCACCCGAGCCGGCCGGTGCGGGTCGCCGCGCTCGACGCGTACCTGATGGGGGTGCGCCCGCACGCGGGCGCGGCGACCGACGTGGTGCCCGTGCCCGGCGGCACGTCGCTGGCCAAGTCGGCCGCCCGCGCCGCCGCCGTGGTCGACCTGCTGCCCGCCGAGCCCGGGCAGACCGTGCTGGTCGTCGGCGTGGTCAACTCCCTGCTCGCCGAGCTGCGCCGGCGCGGCCTGCGCTACCTGCCGTGCGACCTGGCCGGCGGGCGCACCGAGTGGGACGAGCCGTGCCTGCCCGACGCGGCGGCGCTGCTGGCACGCTGCGACGCGATCCTCGCCTCCGGCATGACCCTGGGCAACGGCACCTTCGCGCCGCTGCTGCGCCACGCCCGGGCCACCGGCGTGCCGCTGGTGGCGTTCGCCCAGTCGGGCAGCGCGGTCCTGCCGCGCTTCCTCGGCGCGGGGCTGGCCGCCGTGTCGGCGGAGCCCTACCCGTTCTTCTGGCTCGACGGCGGCCCCACGCCGCTCTACCGCTACCGCGCCGACCGGGCGGACCGATGACCGCGCCGCAGCTGCTCGACCTCGTCGGCCGCACGCCGGTGGTCCTCGTGGACGCCCCGCTGCCGCACCCGCAACCCGGCTTCCTCGCCAAGGTGGAGTGCCTGAGCCCCGGCGGGATGAAGGCCCGCGCGGCGGTGTCCATGCTGGCCGGCGCGCGCTCGCGCGGCGAGCTGGCCCCGGGGGCCCCGGTGGTGGAGTCGACCAGCGGCACCATGGGCGTCGGCCTCGCCTTCGCCGGGCAGGCCCTCGGTCACCCCGTGGTGCTGGTCGTCGACCGGGAGCTGGAGCCGTCCATGCGGGCGCTGCTGCGCGCCCACGGGGCCCGGCTGGAGGTGGTGGACGCCCCGCATCCCGTCGGCGGCTGGCAGCAGGCCCGCCTCGACCGGCTGCTCCGCGTGCGGGCCGCGCTGCCCGGCGCGTACTGGCCCGACCAGTACCGCAACCCCGACAACGCGGCCGGCTACGCCGGGCTCGCCGAGGAGATCGTCGCCCAGGTCGACGCCGTGGACACGCTGGTGTGCAGCGTCGGCACCGGCGGGCACAGCGCCGGCCTGGCCCGCGCGCTGCGCCGGCACTGGCCCCGGCTGCGCCTGGTCGGGGTGGACACCGTCGGCTCCACCATCTTCGGCCAGCCCGCCCGGGCCCGGCTGATGCGCGGGCTCGGCAGCAGCATCCACCCCCGCAACGTCGACTACGCCGCCTTCGACGAGGTGCACTGGGTCGCCCCCGCCGAGGCCGTCCAGAGCTGCCGGCGGCTGGCCCGGCACGCGTTCGTCACCGGCGGGTGGAGCACCGGCGCGACCGCCCGGGTCGCCGCCTGGGCGGCCCGGACCCGGCCCGGGGACCGGGTCCTCGCCGTCTTCCCCGACGGCCCGCACCGCTATCTCGACTCCATCTTCGACGACGACTACTGCGCCCGGCGGGGGCTGCTCGGCCCCACCCGGGGCCACCCCGTCGAGATCCCCCACCCCCGGGCGGTGGAGGTCACCCGGTGGAGCCGGTGCCGCACCGTCGTCGACCCCCGGGCCCGCACCGTCGAGCCGGCCCGGGGACAGCGGGTGCCGGCATGAACCTCGACTGGCGGGTCTACCCGCTGCCCCTCGCCGAGCCGCTGCGCATCTCCCGGTCGGTCATGGCCCGCCGCGACGCGGTCGCCGTGCGGCTGACCCACGACGGCGACGCCGGCCACGGCGAGGTCGTCACCAGCGCGTACCAGGGCCTCGACCTGGGCCGCATCGGCGCGCTGCTGGCTGCCCTGCGCCCCCGGGTCACCGGGTACGCCGACCCGGAGGCGCTGCGCGCCGACCTGCCGGCCCTCGCCGTGGACCTGGCCGACGCGCCGGGGGTGCTGGGCGCGCTCGACGCCGCCGTGCACGACCTCGTCGGGCGGCGCGCCGGCCGGCCCGTGTGGCAGCTCGTCGACGCCCCCGCGAGGAAGCGGGTTCCGACCGCGTACACGATCGGGCTGGTGCCGCCCGCCGACGCCGCCGCCACCGCGCGGCGGCTGGTCGCGGCCGGCTTCACGGTGCTGAAGATCAAGGCCGGGGCGGACGACGACGTCGCCCGGGTCGCCGCCGTGCGGGCCGCCGCCCCGGCGGCCCGGCTGCTGCTCGACCCCAACGGGGCGTGGACGCCCCAGCGGACCGTCCGGGTCCTCGACGCCGTCGCCGCCTGCGCCGTGGACGCCGTCGAGCAGCCCGTCCCGCCCGGCGACCCGGACGCGCTGGCCTGGATCGCCGCCCGGGTCGCGGTGCCCGTCGTCGCCGACGAGGACGTCGCCACCGTCGCCGACGTGCACCGCCTCGCCGGATCCGTCGCCGGCATCAACGTCAAGCTCGCGAGGTGTGGCGGGGTGGCCGCCGCGCGCCGGCTGATCGACGCCGCGGCCGGGCACGGCCTGGACGTCCTGCTCGGCTGCCTGGTCGCGAGCACGCTCGGCATCGCCCCGGCGCTGCACCTGGCCGGGCACGCCCGCTGGGTCGACCTGGACGGGCACCTGCTGCTCGCCGCCGACCCGTGGACCGGCATCGGCGGCGGCGACGGCGTCCTGCGTACCCCCGACGGGCCCGGCCTGGGGGTGCGCCCGGCGCGGGCCGACGACCGGGCGGTGGCCCGGTGATCGCGACCTGGACGACGCTGCGCGGCTTCCCGCCGGCGATCCGGCTGCTGGTGGTCAACCAGCTCGGCGTCAACGTCGGCTTCTACCTGCTGCTGCCCTACCTCGCCGGCTACCTCGCCGACGACCTCGGCCTGTCCGCCGCCGTGATCGGCCTGGTCCTGGGCGTGCGCAACCTCAGCCAGCAGGGCCTGTTCCTGCTCGGCGGGTCCGCCTCCGACCGGCTCGGCGCGCGCGGGGTGATCATCGCCGGGTGCGCGCTGCGCGCCGTCGGCTTCGGCGTCTTCGCCGTCGGGGTGTCGCTGCCGGCGCTGCTGGCCGCCTCCGTGCTCTCCGGCCTGGCCGGCGCGCTGTTCAACCCGGCGGTGCGGGCCTACCTCGCGCAGGCCGCCCCGGACCGGCGCGCGGAGGCGTTCGCGCTGTTCAACGTGTTCGCCAGCGCCGGGGCCCTGCTCGGGCCGCTGCTCGGCAGCGCGCTGCTGCTTGTCGACTTCCGGGCCGCCGCCCTCGCCGCGGCCGGCGTGTTCGTGGCGCTGACCGTGGCGCAGGCCCTGGTGCTGCCGCCGCAGCCGGCCCGCAGCAGCGGGCAGAGCGTGCTGGGGGACTGGCGCGAGGCCGTCACCGACCGCCGGTTCCTCGCCTTCACGCTCGCGCTCAGCGCGATGTTCGCCCTCCAGAACCAGCTCTACCTGGTGCTGCCCGTGCAGGCGCAGCAGGCCGGCGGGCATCCGCTCGCCGTGGCGTCGCTGTTCGTCGTCTCCACCGTGGTGACCCTCGCCTGGCAGGTGCCGGTGACCCGCTGGCTGCACCGCCGCCTCGCCCGGGGCCCGGCCATCGCGGTCGGCCTGGCGGTCATGGGCGGGGGCTTCGTGCTGCCGCTCGTGCCGGTCGGCGGCCCCGCCGGCCCCGTCCGGCTCGCGCCGGTGCTCGGCGCGGCCGTGCTGCTCGCCGTCGGGGTGCTGATCGCCCAGCCGTTCGTGCTGGAGCTGATCCCGGCGTTCGCCCGCGATGGGCTCACCGGCACCTACTTCGGGCTGTTCTACCTGGTCTCCGGGGTGGTCGCGGCGGCCGGCACGACCGCCGTCGGCCGCGCCATGGACGACGGGTCCGGCGGCGGGGTGCCGGCGGTGGCGTGGCTGCTCTGCGCCGCGCTGGGCGGGGCCTCCGCAGCGGCCGTCTGGGCGCTGCACCGCCGGGGCGCGCTCGACCCGACGCCCGCGCCCGCCCCGTCGGCGGTGCCCGCGTGAGCGGCCGGCGGGCCCGGCGGGCCGCCGGCACCGGCTTGCGCGGCGACACCGGCACGAGCGACGGTGCCGGGGCGGCCACCGCCGGGGCCAACCTGCTCACCGACAACCCCGCGCTGTACGAGGCGCAGTTCCCCGACCCGCAGCACCTCGCCGCCGGCTTCGTCGACGACCTGCTGCGCCGGTACGCGCCCCCCGGCCGCCGGCTGCTCGACGTCGGCTGCGGCACGGGCCGCGACGCCGGGTGGCTCGCGCAGCTCGGCTGGGCCGCCACCGGCATCGACACGTCGACGGCGATGCTCGCCCACGCCCGCCGCCGGCACCCCCGGGTCCGGTTCGTGGCCGCCGACATGCGCGGCTTCGACCTCGCCGCCCGGTTCGACGCGGTGACCTGCCTGGACAGCGCCCTGCTCTACTGCCACACCAACGCCGACCTCACCGCGTTCCTGGCCCGGTGCCACGCGCACCTGGCCCCGGGCGGGCTGCTGCTGGCCGAGCTGCGCAACGGCGCGTTCTTCCTCGGCAACACCGAACTGCTCGACGGCACGTCGGTGCGCACGGTGCCGTGGCGCGGCGTCGCCTACACGTCCCGGACCCGGCTGTGGATCGACCACGCGGCGCAACTGCTGCGCCGGGAACGCGCCTGGAGCTGGCCCGGAGCGCCCGAGCCGCTGGTGCAGACCTCGGCCTGGCGGCTGCTGTTCCCCCAGGAACTGCGTCACCTGCTCGACACGGCCGGCTTCGACGTGCTGGCGATGTTCGACGCGCCGGGCCCGCGCACCGAACCGCCGTGGCGGCCCGGCGCGGCGCTGTCCACCACCCTGCGCGGCGACCGGCTGCACCTGCTGGCCCGCCGCCGACCCTCTCGACTGGAGGAAACCCCGTGACATCCGTCATCCCCGCGCCCGCCGCCCGGCTGACCCGGCGCGGACTGCTCGGCGGCGCAGCCGCCGCGTCGGCCACCCTGCTGGCCGGGTGCGGCGACCGCCCCGCCGACACCGCCTCCGACCGGCCACGCCGGGGCGGCCGGCTGCGTGCCGTGTTCGCCGGCGGCGGCGCGCAGGAGACCCTCGACCCGCACCTGGCGAACCTGTTCAACGAGGCGTCCCGGGCCAAGGCCATGTTCGACAAGCTCGCCGACTACGGCCCCGACGTGTCGATCCGGCCCCGCCTGGCCAGCGGCTGGGAGCCCAACGCCGATCTCACCCGGTGGCGGGTCACCCTGCGCGAGGCGACCTTCCACGACGGCCGCCCCGTGCGCGCCGCCGACGTGCTGCACAGCTACGCCCGGATCACCGACCCGAAGCGCGCCTTCCGGGCCCGGGCCAGCCTGGAGCTGATCGACCTGCGCGGCAGCCGGGCCGTCGACGACCGGACCGTCGAACTCGCGCTGCGCCGGCCGTTCGCCGAGTTCCCCAACGTCCTGGCGGCCTTCGGCGCGTACGTGGTGCCCGAGGGCGTCGACGCCTTCGACCGGCCCGTCGGGTCCGGCCCGTTCGCCTTCGGCGCGTTCCAGCCCGGCCGGTCCCTGCTGCTCAGGCGGTACGCCGACCACTGGGACGGCGCGCCGTACCTGGACGAGCTGGAGTACCTCGTGGCCAACGACGAGTCCGCCCGGATCAACGCGCTGCTCGGCGGGCAGGCCGACTACGCCCACGACGTCACGCCCACCACCGCCCGCACCTACGCGGGCGACGCGCGGGTGCGGATCACCCGGATGGCCAACAGCACCATGCAGGCCCTCGCCATGAAGGTCGACCGGCCGCCGTTCGACAACCGGGACCTGCGCGAGGCGATGTTCCTGCTCGCCGACCGCCGGCAGCTCGTCGACACCGTGCTCTCCGGCGCCGGCCAGGTCGGCAACGACCTGTTCGGCAGGGGCTACCAGCACTACGCCGACGGCATCGCCCAGCGCGTGCCGGACCTCGACCGGGCCCGCTTCCTCGTCGACCGGGCCGGTGCCCGGGGGCTGCGGATCCCGCTGGACACCGCCCCCGTGGCCAGCGGCTTCGTGGAGACCGCCAGCGTCTTCGCCGAGCAGGCCCGGCAGGTCGGGCTGACCGTCGAGGCGCGCAGCGGCAACAAGGACACCTACTGGAAGGACATCCTGACGGGCGGGGTGCTCGCCTGCTACCGCTCGGGGGCGATGCCCATCGAGACCCACATCTCCCAGCGGCTGTTGAGCACGTCGACCACCAA
The DNA here is from genome assembly GCF_014205165.1 of Micromonospora carbonacea. NCBI lineage: Bacteria > Bacillati > Actinomycetota > Actinomycetes > Micromonosporales > Micromonosporaceae > Micromonospora > Micromonospora carbonacea. Next base: position 3,102,973 of record NZ_JACHMZ010000001.1, read on the forward strand.
CGCGACCGGATGGCGGCGGCCCGACTTCGACGCGCGCTACGCCCGCGCCGTGTCCAGCGCCGACGAGCGGGCCCGCCGGCAGGCGTACGGCGACATGCAGCGCGTCCTGCACGCCGAGGGCGGCTTCCTGGTGTGGGGGTTCGCCGACTTCCTCGTGGCCACCAGCCCCCGCGTGGGCGGCGTCTCGGCCGCCGCGCCGGCCAACACCCTCGACTGGGCGCGCTTCGACAAGGTCTGGCTGGGTTGAGCCTGCCCCGTTACGCCGCCCGGCGGGCCCTGGTCGGGGCCGGGCAGGTCGTCGGCGTCGCCACCGTCGTCTTCGTCCTGACCGAGGCGCTGCCCGGGGACGCCGCCGTGGTGATCGCCGGCGACCAGCCCGACCCCGCGCGCATCGCCCTCCTGCGCGAGCAGCTCGACCTGGACCGGCCCGCCTGGCACCGGTACCTGGACTGGCTCGCCGACCTGGCCGGGGGCGACCTGGGCGTCTCGCTGGTCTCCCAACGGCCGGTCGCCGGGGTCCTCGCCGCCGGGGCCGCGCCCACCGTGCTGCTCGCCGCCGCGACGCTGCTGCTGCTCGTCCCGCTCTCCGTCGGGCTGGGGACGCTCGCGGCGCGGCGCGAGGGCGGCCGCCTCGACCGGGCGCTGTCCGCCGCCGCCGTCGGCCTGTACGCGGTGCCCGAGTTCGCCCTGGCCCTGCTGCTCGTCGCGGTCTTCGGCGTACGGCTGGCCTGGCTCCCGCCCACCGCCGTCGGCACCGGCGGCGACCTGCTGTCCCGCCCCGCCGTGCTGGTGCTGCCGCTGGCGGTGCTGCTGGCCCGCCCGTTCTGCTCGCTGAGCCGGCTGACCCGCGCCGGCATGGTCGAGGCGATGCGCGCGGAACACGTCGCGCACGCCCGCCGGCTCGGCGTGCCCGAGCCCCGGTTGTGGCTGGTCCACGCGCTGCCGAACGCCCTCGCGCCCGTCGCCCAGCAGCTCGCCCGCACCACCGACTGGCTGCTCGGCGGGGTGATCGTCGTCGAGGCGGTGTTCGTCGTCCCCGGCCTGGGCACCGCCCTGGTCGACGCGGTGACGGCGCGTGACGTCCCCACCGTGCAGGGGCTGTGCGTGCTGGTCGCCGTGACCACGGTGACGGTGAACCTCGCCGCCGACCTGGTGGCCTTCCGGCTCGCCCCGCGCGCCGGGGCCGCCACGTGAGCCCGCAGGGCGGGGGCCGTCGCCGGGGCCCGCTGCGCGGATTCCGCCGGGTGGGGCCCCTGCGCCGCCACCGCCCGGTGGCCCCCGGGCGGCTCGCCGGTCGCCCGGCGGGGTCGCGGCTGCGCCTCGCCGTCGGCGTCGCGCTGCTCGCCGTACCCCTGCTGGTCGCCGTGGCGGGGCCGGCCCTGGCCGGCGACGCGGCACCGCGCGGACGGCCGTTCGACCCGGGCGGCGCGTTCGGCACCGACTTCGTCGGGCGCGACGTGCTGCGCCAGGCGCTGCTCGGCGGGCGCTCCGTGGTCGGCGTGGCGCTCGCCGCGACCGCCCTGGCGTACCTGGCGGGGGTGCCGTTGGGGCTGCTCGCCGCGCTGACCCGCCGCCGGTGGGTCGACGAGCTGGTCATGCGCCCCCTGGACCTGCTGCTCGCCGTGCCGTCGCTGATCCTGCTGATCCTGCTGGCGGCCACCGCGCCGCGCGGGCCGGCCACCCTGGTCGGCATCGTCGCGCTGATCGGCCTGCCCGAGGTCGCCCGGATCAGCCGCGCGGCGGCGCTGCCGCTGGCGCACGGCCCGGCCATGGAGGCGATGCGGCTGTACGGGGAGACGTGGTGGCGGCGCGCCGTCGGCCACGTCGTGACCGGCAGCCGCCGGGTGCTGCTCGCCGACGCGGGCGTGCGGTTCGTCGGCGCGTTGTACCTCGTCGCCACGGCCAGCTTCCTCGGCGTCGGCGTCGCCCCCGACGCCGCCGACTGGGCGGTCATGGTGGACCGCAACCGTGCCGGGCTGCTGCTGCAACCCTGGTCGGTGCTGGTGCCCGCCGCTCTCCTCGTCGCCCTCGCCGTCGGCGTCAACCTCGTCGCCGACCGGCTGCTGACCACCCGCGGCGACGCCACCGGCCGGGCCGCGGCCGGCGAGGACACCCCCCGCGACGACGCCGGCCACGACGCCGGCCGTGGCGGGGCCGCCCCCGAGGACGCCGCCCGCGAGGACGCCGGCCCCGTCGGGCCGCCCGGCCGCGCCGTGCCCGGGCCGCGCCGGCCCGCCGGCCGGGAGCGCCGCGCCGACCCGACCGCCGCCGGCAGGCCGACGTCGCCGGTGGACTCCCGCCCGCCGGTCCGGGTGGTCGGGCTCGACGCCGGGGTCGCCGGGCGTCGCCTGCTCGCCGGGGTCTCGTTCACGGTGGCGGCGGGCGAGGTGCTCGCCCTCGTCGGCCGCTCCGGCAGCGGCAAGACCACCGCCGGTCGGGCCCTGCTGGGGGAGGCCGGCCCCGGCGTCCGCCTCGCCGGCCGGGTGGAGGTGGCCGGCCGTCCCGTGTCCCCGGCGACCCCACCACCCCCGGGCGTCGTCGGCTACGTCCCGCAGCAGCCGTCGGCGGCGCTCAACCCGGTCCGCCGGGTCGGCGCGGTGCTGCGCGAGGTCGCCCGGCGGCACGCCCGGCCGGTGCGGCGGACCCCCGGCCGCCCGTCGCGGCGCGCGGCGGCCCGCACGACGGTGGCCGGGCGGGAGACGGTGCGTCGGGCGGTGGCCGACGCGCTGGCCCGCGTCGACCTGCCCGCCGACCGGGAGTTCCTGCGGCGCTTCCCGCACCAGCTCTCCGGCGGCCAACAGCAGCGCCTCGTCGTCGCCCACGCGCTGCTGGCCAGGGCGCGCGTCCTGGTCGCCGACGAGCCGACCACCGGGCAGGACAGCCTCACCCGCCGCGACGTCGCCCACGAGCTGCGGGCCCTCGCGGACGCCGGGCTGGCGGTGGTGCTGCTCAGCCACGACCTGCACCTGGTGCGCGCCGTGGCCGACCGGCTGGTCGTCCTGGACGCCGGCGTGGTCGTCGAGGCCGGGGCGGCGGCCGACGTGCTCGCCGCCCCCCGGGACGAACGCACGCGCCGCCTGCTCGCCGCTGCCCCGGCCGCGTCGAGTGCCGTCGCCCCCGCCGCGCCCCGCGTCGCCGTGCCGCGTGCCGCCGCTCCCGCCGGAACACCGGCGCTGCGCGTGCGCGACCTGGCCGCGGCCCACCGCGCCGGTGCCCGCCGCCGTGGCGTGCTGCACGCGGTCACCGCCGCCGTCGCCCCCGGCGGGTGCCTCGCCGTGGTCGGCCGCTCCGGCAGCGGCAAGACGACGTTCGCCCGCTGCGTCGCCGGGCTGCACCCGCCGCGCGGCGGAACGGTCGGCCTCGGCGGCCGGCCGCTGGCGGCGACCCTGGACCGGAGAACCCGGGCGGACCTCGCCGCCGTCCAGTACGTCTTCCAGGACGCCCGGGCCAGCTTCCACCCCCACCGGTCGGTCCTGGAGCAGGTGTCCCGGGCCGCCGTGCGGCTGCGCGCCCTGCCGCCGGCCCGGGCCCGCGACGCCGCGCGCCGCGTCCTCGGCGAGACCGGGCTCACGGCGGACGTCGTCGCGCGTCGCCCCGACCGGCTCTCCGGCGGCGAGCTGCAACGCGCCGCCCTGGCCCGGGCGCTGCTCGCCGAGCCCCGCGTGGTGATCTGCGACGAGATCACCTCGGGGCTGGACGCGGTCAGCCGGGACCGGATCGTGGCCCTCGTCGACCGGCTGCGCCGCACCCGGGGGCTGGCCCTCGTGGTGATCAGCCACGACCGTGACGTCGTCGCCCGCCTCGCCGACCACGTCGTCGTCCTGGACGCGGGGCGGGTCGTGGAGGCCGGGCCCGCGGCCGCCCTGCTCACCGCCCCCCGGCACCCGCTGACCCGGGCGCTGCTGCACACATCGCAGCCGGCCGCCTGACCGGCCCCCGGCCCGGTGCGGGCGACCCGTCAGGCGGAGTCGGAGCGGCCGGCGGTGGCCGCGACGAGGACGACGCCGACCCCGGCGACCCCCGCCTGCACGACCACGTCGACCAGGCGGAACCCCTGGCCGTTCGCGCCGGCGAGCCGGGCGACGACGCTGCCGGCCAGCGCGGCGACCACACCGACGACGAGGGTGAGCCACAGCGGCGCGGTCGGCCGGCCCGGCACCGCGAGCCGGCCGAGCGCCCCTACGGCGAGCCCGACGACGACGGCGCTGACCAGCGTGGCGACGGTCACGCCCACTCCGCCGACCGGCGGACGCGCCCCTGCCCGGCCGGTGCCGGGCGACGGCTGCCACCCCCGCCGCCCGGCACGACCGCCCGGCCGACCGGCGGTGCCACCGGGCCGGGCTGCTCGGGGGACCCGGCCGCTGCGTCGCCGACGACGACCGGCAGCACCTGGTCCAGCCGGGCCGACTGGAGGATGCGCCGGATCCGGGGGTTCGGTTCGCGTACGACGAGCACCCCGTCGGCGCGGGTCAGCCGCCGGTGCACGTCCAGCAGGAACCCGATGGCGGCGGCGTCGATGTGCCGGCAGGCGGACAGGTCCACCACGACCTGCGCGGGGCGCAGCGCGAGCAGCCGGTCGAACACGGCCCCGGTCTCCGGCAGGCAGGCCAGGTCGAACTCGGTCACGGCCACCTCGACCAGGGGGATCGTGCACTCCCGGCGTGCCAGCGGCGTCGTCACGGCCGTACCCCTTCCTCTCGCCCGACCGGTCCAGGCCACCGTGCCGGCCGGGGTTGGCGGGCACCGCGCGGACATGTGACAGTTGCGTGACAAATCCGTCGTACGCCGGACACGGTTGGCCGCCGGGCGACGGCCTTGGGGATGATGCCGTCATGACGGCCGTACTGGTGATCGAGGACGACGACCGCATCCGGCTGGCACTGCTGCTCGCCCTGGAGGACGAGGGCTACGACGCCCGGGGCGCGGCCACCGCCGAGGAGGGGCTGCGCGCCCAGCGCCGCGACCCGGCCGACTACGTCCTGGTCGACCTGATGCTGCCCGGCCTCGACGGCTTCGAGTGCATCCGGCAGGTGCGCCGCGACGACGACGTGCCGATCGTGGTGGTGAGCGCCCGCGACGACACCCACGACATCGTCGCCGCCCTGGAGGCCGGCGCGGACGACTACCTCGTCAAACCGGTGGCGATCAAGGAACTCACCGCCCGGCTGCGGGCGCTGCGCCGCCGCGCCCGGGCCGCCGCCCCGGTCGCCGCCGAACCGGTGCCGGTCCTGGCGTTCGGTGACCTGGAGGTCAGCCCCGAGGCGGGCGAGGTGCGCCGCGCCGGGCAGCGGGTGCCGGTGACCCGCACCGAGTTCCGGCTGCTGTGCGAGCTGGCCGAGCACGCCGGCCGGGTGCTGTCGCGCCAACAGCTGCTGCAACGCGTCTGGGGCTACGACACCGGGGACGAGCGGCTGGTCGACGTGCACGTCGGCCGGCTGCGGCAGAAGATCGAGTCCGACCCCGCCAACCCCGAACACCTGGTGACCCTGCGCGGGCTCGGCTACAAGCTGCGCCGATGAGCCCGCTGCGCCGCCCGCCCCGGCTCCGCCTCGGCCTGCGCGCCCGGGTCATGGCCGCCTTCGCCCTGGGCGCGCTGCTGCTCGCCGCGTCGATGGCCCTGATCTCCTACGAGCTGACCCGCCAGTCGCTGATCGACGAGCGGGAACGCACCGCCGTGCGGGCCGCGTACTTCGACGCCGCCGTGGTGCGCAGCGGCCTCGACACCGACAACCCCGACGTGGTGGAGGTGCTGCGGTCGCTGGACACCGGCAGCAGCAGGCGGGCGCTGCTGCACCTGGACGGCAGGTGGCACGCCCGCATCGCCGACTCGGGCCTCACCGCCGCCGTGCCGCCGGAGCTGCAACAGCTCGTCGGCTCGGGGCAGCCGGCCGTGCAGCGGGTCCGGGTCGACGGCCGGACCGCCCTGCTGGTCGGGGTGCCGCTGTCCAGCTCGGCCACGTACTACGAGGTCACCTCCCTGTGGGAGCTGGAACGGACCTTCCAGGCGCTGGCCCTGGCCCTGACGGCGGTGGCCATCCTCGTGGCCGGCTCCGGGGCGGCCCTGGGCTGGTACGCGACCCGCCACGGGCTGCGCCCCCTCACCGCGGTCGCGGACGCCGCGGAGAAGATCGCCGCCGGTGACGTCACCGCCCGCCTCGACCCGGCCACCGACCCGGACCTGACCCGGCTGTCCACCTCGTTCAACCACATGGTCGACCAGTTGGCCCGCCGCATCGAGCGCGACCGCCGCTTCGCCGCCGACGTCAGCCACGAGCTGCGCTCGCCGTTGCAGACCCTCGCCGCGGCGGCCAGCGTCCTGCAACGGCGGCGGGAGCACCACGACGAGCGCACCGCCGTGGCCGCCGGCCTCGTCGCCGACGAGATCGACCGGTTCCAGCGGCTGGTCAACGACCTCATCGACCTGGCCCGCAGCGACCAGCCCGCCCACCGCGCGCCCGTCGACGTGGTCGACCTGGCCCGGCGGGCCTGCGCCGGCCGCGACCTGCCGGCCACGCTGGTCCGGCTCGCGGCCGGCACCCCGGCCACCTGGCAGGTGGAGCGGCGGCGCGTCGCACAGGTGCTGGCCAACCTCCTCGACAACGCGGTGCGCTACGGTGCGGGCCCGGTGGCGGTGCGGCTGTCGCGCGACGGCGACACCGGTGTCATCGAGGTGGACGACGACGGCCCCGGCGTGCCGGTCGAGGACCGGGCCGCCATCTTCGACCGCTTCGTCCGGGGCCGGGCCGCCCATGCCCGGGGCACCGGTGACGGGACCGGCCTCGGGCTGGCGCTGGTCGCCCAGCACGCCGCCGCGCACGGCGGCACGGCCGACGTCGGCGACCGCCCCGGCGGGGGAGCGCGGTTCCGGTTGGCCCTGCCGGGGAGCCTGGCGTGAGCCGCCGATTCGCCGCGCGGGCGCTGCTGGCCGCCCTCGTGGCGGCCTGCACGGTGGCGGGCTGCGGGGTGCCGGCCGAGGACACCCCCCGGGCCGTCGAGGCCCCGCCCGGGCCGTTCCCGTCGGCCGCGACCGTCGACGGCCCCGCGACGGTCGGCCCGGTCACCATGACGCTGTGCTTCGTGCAGGACGACCGGCTGGTCCCGGTGGACCGGCGGGTGAGCCGCTCCCTCGACGCCGAGGCCCAGCTGCGGGACCTGCTCGCCGGCCCCAGCGCCGTCGAGCGGGACAGCGGACTGACCAGCGCGTTGCCGGGGGCGATCGGCGCCGCCGTGGTGGGCGTCGCCGACGGTCAGGCGCGCGTCCGGGTCGACGGGACCGGCGACGACACCGGCCGCAGCGACGAGGTGCTCGCGTTCGGTCAGATCGTCTGCACGCTGGCCGCCCGCGACGACGTCGACGCCGTGGCGTTCCTGCGCGACGGCCACCCGCTCGGGGTGCCGCGCGCGGACGGCTCGCTGTCCGTCCAGCCGCTGACCCCCGCCGACTACGCCGCGCTGACCGTCACCCGCTGACGTCATCCGCCGCCGGTGTCCGGGCCGAAGGCCAGTTCCACCGGTCGGCCGGCGGGCAGGTCGACCGCCGCGTCCCCGTACGGGCTGGCCACCGTGATCCGCTGGTCGACGGGGGAGAGCAGCCGGGCCCGCACCGACGAGGCGTCCCAGGCCAGCTCCTCGACGGTGACCCGGCCCCGGCAGGCGGCCCCGCGCAGCACCCCCCGGCCGAGGCCGGGCAGCGGGGCCGGCAGCAGCCGCACGAGGCCGGGCCGGGAGTGCACCAGCGACTCGATCAGCACGCCGGGCAGGGCGTGCGCGGCGTCGGCGTTGTAGGTCTCCCGGCCGGGGTTGTGCGCGCTCATCAGCGACCGGAAGAACATGTCGTTGCCGAGGATCTTGGCCACGTTCTCCCCGGCCAGCGCGCCGTCGCGCAGGCGTGTCGCGGCGAGGGCCCGGTGCAGGCTGCCGTGGGCGGAGAGGTTCTCGTCGCCGCGCAGCACCAGCGCGCGACGCGCGGCGGCGGCCAGCTCGGGGGTGTCGTCCGGATTGATCTCGTCCAACGGCCACACCGGGTAGAGGTGGCTGACGTGCCGGTGGTCCTCGTCGCTGCGGTAGCCCGGCCAGGCCCACTCCGCCAGCGCGCCGCGCTCGTCGACCAGGTACGCCGGCAGCCGCTCCCGCAGCGCCGCCCACCGCTGCGTGCCGGTGACGGCGTCGGCGGTGGCCAGGGCGTGCCGGGCGGCGGCGATGTCCATGGTGGCGTTGACCGCCAGGTGCACCGGGCGGCCGTCGTCGTCCAGCGGGCCGGTCTCGGCCGAGTACGACGGCACCACGACCGCCGTGCCGTCGGCGGCGCCGACGGTGAGCACGTGGGCGAGGAACTCGGCGGCCTCCGTGAGCCAGCCGGCCAGTTCGCCGAGCGGCTCCCCGGTCACCAGGTGGTGCTCGTGGAGGGGGTGGAGCAGCCAGTCCGCGCCGGGCAGCCAGGCGGCGAACGGCCAGTCGTCGTGCATGTGGAACAGGTGCCCGTGCTCCCCGTCGGTGCGGCTGGGCGCGAGCAGGCCCGGCGCGCCGTAGATCGCCTCGGCGTTGCGCCGCCAGTCGTCGACCTGCGACCCGACCAGCCGCGCGTGCGCCGCGCTCACCTCGGGCAGGGCCCCGATGGCGGCCCCCGCCAGTTGCAGGTTCAGGTTGGCGTCGGTGGTGAAGTCCCCCGCCCAGGCCGCGTCCCAGGAGCCCAGCCACAGCCCGGTCAGCCGGGGCGGCAGGACGCCGCTGGCGCTCAGCAGCAGGTACCGTCCCGCGTGGAACAGCCGCTCCACCAGCGCCGGGTAGGGCCGCTGCGGGTCGGCGGCCTGCCGGGCGAGCAGCGCGCCGACGGGCAGCTCCCGCTCGGCGGCCGGCACGGCCAGGTCGAGGCTCGCCCGGTCGTAGGCGGGGGAGTGCCGGGCCGCGTGCCGGGCGCGCAGGCCGGCGTACCCGGCGGTGCAGCGGGCGCGCAGCGTCTCCTCCAGCTCGGCGGTGCGCCACGGCGGCGTGCCGGGCCGGTCGAGCACCATGGTGAGCAGGGCCGGCCCGCGCACCGCCACCCGGTCGCCGAGCACCCGCACGTCGCCGGTGAGCAGGGCCAGGCCCTCGAAGCCGTACGTGCCGCCCACCGGCGGGTAGTGGCCGCGTATCCGCAGGAAGACGTCCCGGCCACGCCGGTACGCCGCGGTCTCGTAGCGGACGTCCGCCGGGCGGCCGGGCAGGTCGCCGGTGAACCCGACCACGCAGTCGCCCATGTCCAGCCGCAGCGCCACGAGGCCGTCGGCGCGGGAGACGAAACAGCGCCGCTCGCCGCCGGCCCACTCGACGACGACCTCCCCGGTGCGGAAGTCGGTGCTCCGCCGGTAGCCGGCCGGCAGCGCCGTCGCGCCCGGCCCCACCACTCCGCCCGGCCCCGCCGCGTCGACGGTCACCGCGAAGCCGGGGTGGAACGACTGGGTCCAACGCAGCTCCCGGCCGCCACCGAGCAGCCGGCTCGCCTCGGCCCGCCGGCCGGCGAGCACCAGCTCGCGCACCCGGGGCAGCAGGTGGGCCAGCCGGGGCGGCCGGGCGTCGTGGGTGCCGTTGGGCAGCACGAAGCGGTGGTGGTTGACGACGATCCGCTCGGCGTACGGCGCGCCGGCCACCATGATCCCGTACTCGCCGTTGCCGGACAGGAAGGCGTCCTCCCAACCGGCGGCGGGGGAGTCGTCCCAGATCCGGTGCGCGGACGCGGGCAGCCCGGCCGTCACCTGCCGTCCCCGGGGGCGGCGGCCGTGCTGTCCCGGATCGTCAACCGGGGTTCGAGCAGCGTCGCGTCGGGCACCGGCTCGTCGTGCACCTTGCGCATGAGCAGCGACACCGCCTGCTGGCCGACCTCCTCCGCCGGCAGGGGCACCGAGGTGAGCCGGGGGCTGGCCTGCTCGGCGAACTGGTCGGGGCAGATGCCGACCACCGACACGTCCTCCGGCACGCGCCGGCCGAGGGTGGGCAGCGTCGCCAGCACGGGCCCGACGGCCGACTCGTTCTGCACGATCAGCCCCGACAGGTCCGGCCACCGGTCCAGCAGCTCCACCAGCTCGCGGCGGACGGCCGCCGTGCCCTCCTCGCACGGCCGGACCACGGTGTCGACGCCGAGCCGCGCGGCGGCGTCGAGGATGCCGTTGCGGGTGCGGTGCGCGAAGCCGGTGCCCCGGTCGTAGACGGCGGCGGGCGCGCCGAGCAGGGCGATCCGCCGGTGGCCCAGCCCGGCCAGGTGCTCGACGCAGACCACCCCGGCCCGGTGGAAGTCCAGGTCGACGCAGGTCAGACCGGTGGGGTCGGCGGGGAAGCCGATCAGCACGCTGGGCCGCCCCAGCTCCCGCAGCAGCGGCACCCGCGAGTCGTGCATCTCCACGTCCATCAGCAGCAGGCCGTCCACCATGGCGCTGGCCGCGATGCGGCGCAGCCCCGCCGGCCCCTCGTCGGAGGTGACCAGCAGCACGTCGTGCTCGACGGTGCGGGCGGTGGTCACCACCGCCATCGCGAACTGCATCACCACCGGCACCTGCATCCCGGAGCGCAGCGGCAGCACCAGCGCGATCACGTTGGCCCGCCGGCTGGCCAGGGCGCGCGCGCCGGCGTTCGGGTGGTAGCCGAGCATCCGGATGCTGGCCAGCACCCGGTTGCGGGTCACCTCGGAGATCGCCCGCTTACCGCTGAGCACGTACGACACGGTGCTGACGGCGACCCCGGCGTGCCGGGCGACGTCGGAGATGGTGACCAGGTCGGGTGACTTCGGCCGCGCCGCCGGGGGCAGGCGCGGGCCGTGGTCACCGGGACCGGCCGGCACCCGTGGCCTCCCGCGCCGGGGCGTCGGCGGCGGACGCCGCCCGGACGCCGAGCGTGCCGACGAGCCGGATGTCGGTGGCGGACCGGCCGACCAGCACGGTGTGCGTGGCGTCCTCCACGACCCGGGCGCCCCGGGTCTCGTCCCACCAGCCCAGGTCGGCGGCGCGCAGCCGCAGCCGGACCACCCGGCGCTCGCCGGGGGCGAGGGCGACCCGCGCGTAGCCCCGCAGCTGGCGCAGGGGCTGCTTGACCCGGGAACGCCGCTGCCGGGTGTAGAGCTGCACGACGTCCTCCCCCGGCCGGTCGCCGCTGTTGGTGACCTCGACGCGCACCTCGACCTCCCCGTCGGCGGCCACCGACGCCGCGCTGAGTCGCAGGTCAGCGTAGTCGAAGCGGGTGTAGCCGAGCCCGTGGCCGAGCGGGTACAGGGGATCGCCCCGGTGGTAGAGATAGGTGGCGTCGGCGTCGATGATGTCGTAGTCGAGCAGGTCGGGCAGCTCGGCGGCGTCGGCGTACCAGGTCTGGGTGAGCCGGCCGCCCGGCTCGGCGTCGCCGAACAGCACCGCGGCCAGCGCCGCGCCGTGCTCCTGGCCGCCGTGCGCCGACCACAGCACCGCCGGCAGGTGGGCGTCGGCCCACCCGATCGCGTACGGGTAGCTGCTGGTCAGCGCGAGGACGGTGCGGGGGTTGGCGGCGTGGGCGGCGCGCAGCAGCGCCTCCTGCCCGGCCGGCAGCGCCAGGCCCGACCGGTCCTCGGTCTCCCGCCCGTTGACCATCGGGTGGTTGCCGAGGGCCACCACCACCACGTCGGCGTCGGCGGCGAGGGCGGCCGCCTCGGCGGCGCCGTCGGCGACCAGCTCCACGGCGAACGGGGTGGCCGCGCCCGGCTCGGCGGCGTCGGCGCGCAGCCGCCCGTCGGGCCCGGCGGCGACGTACCGGCCGGTGGCGAGGTGGTGCAGCAGCACCGTGCCGTCGGGGCCGGGCCGCCACCGGAAGGTCTCCCGGACGATCCAGCCCCCGGGCCCGGTGCGGTCGTTGACCAGGACGCCGTCGTCGTCGCCCCCGACGTGCCGGCCGTTGGCGACGGTGCGCAGCGCCACGGCGTCGCCGCCCCAGTCGAACACGTCGAGCCAGGTCGCCTCGGTGGCGGCGGTGGCGTCGAGGGTGAGCGGGCCGCCGTCGGCGTCGGTGGCGCAGCGCACGTAGCGGTCCCCGGCGCGCAACGCGATCCGGTCGGCGCCGCTGTGGCTGGTGACGGTGTCGACCCGCGCCGCCAGGGCGTCGAGGGTGCTGACCGCGTACGGCAGGGTGCCGCTGTACCAGTCGGTGTGCACCGCGTCGGCGAGCGGGCCGAGCACGGCGACCCGCAGCCCCGGGCGCGCGGTCAGGGGCAGCAGCCCGTCGTTGCGCAGCAGCACGACGCACTGCCGGGCCGCCTCGCGGGCCAGCTCCCGGTGCGCGGGGCAGTCGACGACCTCCGGCGGCACCCCGGCCCACGGGTCCTCGTGCGCCGGGTCCAGGTCGCCGAGGCGCAGCCGGACGCCGAGGATCCGGCGGACCGCCCGGTCCACGTGGGCGGTGGTGATCAGGCCGCGCTCCAGCGCCTCGGCGATCCGGCCGGTGGTCAGCGCGCTGTTCGTGTCGTCCTCGGTGAAGTTGTCGATCCCGGCGCGCAGGGCGGCGGCGAAGCCGCTGACGTGGTCGGGCTCGCGGCCCTGCACCCCGGCGATGTTGGTGGCCGCCCCGGCGTCGCCGACGACCATGATCTCGTCGGCGGCCATCGCGCGCAGCTCGCCCTCGATCAGCGGGCTCAGGTGCGCCGGAGTTCCGTTGACCAGGTTGTAGGAGGCCATCACGGCCACCGCCGCCCCGGCCGCCAGGGGCGCGCGGAACGCCGGCAGCTCGTACTCGTGCAGCACCCGCGGGGGCAGGTCGCTGGAGGTGGTGGCGCGGTCGGTCTCGTTGTTGTAGCCCAGGAAGTGCTTGAGCGTCGGCGCGGTCCGCAGCCGGTCGGGGTGGTCGCCGCGCAGCCCCCGCGCGTACGCCGTGGCGAGGTGCCCGGTGAGCCACGGGTCCTCGGACCAGCCCTCCTCGTTGCGCCCCCAGCGGGGGTCACGCAGCGGGTTGACCACCGGCGCCCAGACGTTCAGCCCGACCCGCTCGGGGTCGGCGTGGTGCTTGGCGCGCACCTCGGCGCCGACGGCGGCGCCCACCGACCGCACCAGCTCGGCGTTCCAGCTGCTGGCCAGCCCGATCACCTGCGGGAAGACCGTGGCCGTGCCGAGCCACGCCACCCCGTGCAGCGCCTCGGTGCCGGTGCGGAACGGCGGCAGCCCGAGCCGGTCGACCGGGGCCTGCCACTGGTGCAGCAGCCCGATCTTCTCGGCCAGGGTGAGGCGGGCCAGCAGGTCGTCGACGCGGGCGGCGGGGGACGGGCCGGGCGTCCGGCCGGTGCTGTCGGTCATGGTGGATCGGTTACCTTCCATGGGCGAGCGATGCCCGGACGGCAGGTCGAAGCGCTTCGACGGCCGTCGTGACAGGTGGCATCGCGGGGTGGTGGTGTGCGGCTGCCGACCCGGACGCGGTGAAGCGCTTCGACAACCGACGAGGAACCAGGCCGCCCCCGTCTGCCCGGACGGGACGGCTGCTCCGAGGTTGGCACCACCGGGCCGTAGTGGTCAAGGGCTGACGGCCACGGGTTCCGGCGTCAGCGGGCGGGCAGCCGGCCACTTTCGACGGTGGCCAGGGCGGCCGTGGCCCCGCCGAGCGCGGCGGCGGTGCCCCCCAGGGTGGACGCCTCCAGCCGGCAGCCGCCGGCCTCCGGGGCGAGGGCCCGGGCGGCCAGCTCGGCCCGGGCCGCCGGCAGCAGCCACGGCCCCAGCGTCGCCAGGTGGCCCCCGACCAGCACCGCCTCGGGGTTGAGCAGGCCGGCCAGCAGGGCGACCGCGTGGCCGAGGTGGCGGCCGGTCTCGGCCAGCCCGGCCCGCACGGTCGGGTCGTCCTGCCCGGCCAGGGCCCTGAGCCTGTCGAGCTCGGGAAGGAAGTCGGTGACGGGGCCGTCCCCGGCGGTGTCGGGCAGCAGCCGGCCCACCACGGCCGGCAGGCCGACCAGCGCCTCCAGGCAGCCGGAGCGCCCGCAGGGGCAGGCCGGACCGGTCGGGTCGAGGCCCAGGTGCCCGATCTCGCCGGCGAAGCCCCGGCTGCCGCGCAGCAGCCGGCCGTCGACGATCACCCCGGCGCCGATTCCCGCGCCGCCGGTGAGGTGGACCAGGTCGGTGGCCCCGGCCCGGGCGCCGTGCCGCTGCTCGGCCAGGACGGCGAGGTTGGCCTCGTTGTCCACGGCGACGGTGAAGTCCGGGTCGCGCAGGGCGGCGCGCAACTGGTCGGCGAGGGGCACGTCGCGCCAGCCGAGCGCGGGGGACAGGGGCACGCAGCCGGCCGCGTCGACCAGGCCCGGCACCCCGACGGTCAGGCCGAGCACGGCCCGCCCCGCGCCGGCGATCCGGGCGGTGGCCCGGCGGGCCAGCGCGACGAGGGCCCGGACCGTCTCGTCCGGCGTGGCGGCCGGCGCGGCGAAGGCGCGCCGCCAGGTGAGCAGCCGGTTGCCGCCGAGGTCGACGGCCACCGCCGCCAGCTCGTCGACGCCGACCTGGAGGCCGAGGGCGGCGTACGGCTCGCCGTCGAGGACGAGCATGGTGGCCGGGCGGCCGATCCGGTTCTCGGTCAGCCCGGTCTCGCGCACCAGCCGGCGCTCGATCAGCTCGCCGACGAGGCTGGAGACGGTGGCCTTGTTGAGCCCGGTGCGGGCCGCGATGTCGGCCCGGGAGCAGGGGGCGTGCACCCGGACGTGCCGCAGCACCACGGCCCGGTTGGCGACCCGCACGTCGCCGAGGTCCGTCGGCTGCGGGTCGTTCTGCATGCTGATCAAGATGTGCCCGCTCCCTGCGCTGCCGGTGCGCGATCCCCGGTCGGTCCGCGCGTCCATCATCGCGCACCGCGGCACCCCACCGGACCACCGCGCGCGGCACGTCGCCTCGCGGTCGCCGCTCCCTTGTGGGCCGGATCACCGTCGATTAGTTTATTCGGTTAGTAACCCAACTAATCCTAGCCGGGCGCGCGTGCTCCGCAAGCCCCGCGTGTCAGATGAAGGGAACGCCGTGAAGCCGTCCCTGCCAGGCGTATCCACCGATCGCCGGACCCTGCTGCGCCTCGCCGGTCTCGGCGCCGCCGCGACCATGGGTGGCGCCACCCTCGCCGGTTGCAGCAAGGAGGCCGGAAGCAAGGGCAGCGCCACCCAGGCCGACGCGGTCCGGGCCGTCCTGCCCAACCACAAGCCGGCCGAGGTCCTCAAGCCGGACATCCCGGGGGAGGGGCCGATCCCGGACGGCTACCTCAGCTACCCCAAGGACCTCGTCGACGCGGTCACCGAGCAGCCCGGCAAGGGCGGCGCGGCGATCCGCACGATGAGCCCCTGGTGGGGCCCGACCCCGCCGACGCTGGGCAGCAACTCCTACCTCGCCGCGATCAACACCAAGCTGGGCGTCGAGATCAACCCCAGCCTCCAGGACGGCACCACGTTCGCCGACAAGCTCAACGCCATGCTCGGCGCGCGCGACGTGCCCGACCTGCTCATGGCGCCCAACTGGGAGGTCGACAAGGTCGCCCGGTTCTCCGACGCGGTCAAGGCGCTCTTCGAGGACCTCACCGACCACCTCAAGGGCGACGCCGCCGCGAAGTACCCGTACCTGTCCGCGCTGCCCACCGGGGCCTGGGAGTACTCGGTCTGGGGCGGGCGGCTGTCCGCCGTGCCGTACCCCACCGACGGCCCCTTCGCGTGGACCCTGTTCCACCGCAAGGACCTGTTCGACAAGGCCGGCCTGGCCGCGCCGACCTCGCCCGAGGAGCTCTACGAGCTGGCCAAGAAGGCGACCGACCCGGCCAAGGGCGTGTGGGCCTTCGGCACCGTCTTCGACATGGTCCAGCAGTTCTACGGCTGCCAGCAGACCTGGCGCAAGAAGCCCGGCGGCGGCCTGGAGCACAAGTTCGAGAACCCCGCCTACAAGGCGGCCCTGGAGTTCACGGCGAAGCTGTTCAAGGAGGGGCTGGTCCACCCCGACACGGTGGCCAGCAAGGGCGCCGACGAGAAGCAGCTGTTCAAGGCCGGCAAGATCCTGATGTTCCAGGACGGGCTCGGTGCCTGGCAGGGCCTGCAGGGCGAGCAGTCCAAGGTGCTGCCGAGCTTCAACATGCAGCCGCTGCCCGTGTTCGGCGCGGCCGGCGCGCAGCCGGTCATCTGGGGCAGCGAGAAGCCGATCTTCTTCACCTTCGTCAAGAAGGGCCTCGGGGCCGACCGGGTCGACGAGATCCTCCGGGTGCTCAACTGGTGCGCCGCGCCGTTCGGCAGCCGCGAGTTCGAGCTGCGCGAGTACGGCGTGGAGGGCAAGCACTTCACCCGCGCGGCCGACGGCAGCCCGGTCCCGACCGAGCTGGGCCGCAAGGAGCTGGGCGGCCAGTACAACTTCTGCCGGGTCGCGGTGAAGGTGAAGAGTGGCGACACCCCGGACTACGTCCAGCAGTACCTGGACTACCTGAAGAAGAACGTCGCCCTGCTGGAGAAGGACCTGTTCGCCGGGATCAAGCTGGAGCTGCCCGCCAACTGGTCGAAGATCATCCAGCCGACCGACGACAAGATCCGCGACATCCTGCGCGGCCGCCGCCCCGTCAGCGACCTCGACCAGGTGACGAAGGAGTTCATGGCCTCCGGCGGCGAAGAGGGGCGCGCCTTCCACGAGAAGGCGCTCGCCGACAACGGCCGATGAGCGGCCCGGGCACCGCCGGCGCGGTGGACGCGCCGGCGGCGGCCGGGCAGGCCCCGCCGCCGACCCGAAGGCCCCGCCGCGCCGGCCGCCGCCGGCACCGGGCCAGCCTGGGCGCGCGGCTGCGCCGCGACTGGCCGCTGCTGGCGATGACCGCGCCGGCCGCCGCGCTGCTGCTGGTCTTCCACTACCTGCCGACCCTCGGCAACGTCATCGCCTTCCAGGACTACAACCCCTTCGTCGGCGACGACCCCGTGGAGGCGTTCCTCTACAGCGAGTGGATCGGCTTCGGCAACTTCGAGGCGCTCTTCGCCGACCCCCTGTTCTGGGACGCGGTGCGCAACACCCTCACCATCACCGCGTTCCAGCTGGTGTTCTTCTTCCCGCTGCCGATCCTGCTGGCGATCCTGCTCAACAGCCTGGTCTCCGGGCGGGTGCGCGGCTTCGTGCAGAGCGTCGTCTACCTGCCGCACTTCTTCAGCTGGGTGCTGGTGGTCACGTTCTTCGTGCAGATGCTCGGCGGGGCCGGGCTGCTCGCCCAGGAGATGCGCGAGGCCGGGATGCAGCCGTGGAACATCATGACCAACCCGGACACGTTCATCGTGCTGGTCACCGCCGAGGCGGTGTGGAAGGACATCGGCTGGGGCGCGATCGTCTTCCTGGCCGCCCTCGCCGCGATCGACCCCAACCTGTACGAGGCGGCGGCGGCCGACGGCGCCGGGCGGTGGCGGCGCATGTGGCACATCACGCTGCCCGGGCTGCGGCCCGTGATCGTGCTGCTGCTCATCATGCGGCTGGGCGACGCGCTGTCGGTCGGCTTCGAGCAGTTCATCCTGCAACGGGAGGCGGTCGGCCGCGACGCCGCCGAGGTGCTCGACACCTTCGTCTACTACCAGGCCATCGCCACCCAGCAGTGGGGCCTGGGCGCGGCGGCCGGGCTGTTCAAGGCGGTGGTGGGCCTGATCCTCATCCTCGCGGCCAACAAGCTCGCGCACCGGCTCGGCGAGCAGGGGGTGTATTCCAAGTCATGACCGCACAGCTCAGTGGCATCGGACCGGTGCCGGCCGCCCCCGAGACGGCCGGCAGGCCGAGGCGGCGGCGCGGCAGCCCGCGGCCCCCGTGGGAGGAGCCGCCCTCGCCGGTCGGCCTGTTCGGCAAGGGCGTCGTGCTCGTCCTGCTCGTCGCGGCGGTGCTCGTTCCCCTGTGGGCGGTGCTGGTGACCAGCCTCGCCTCCCGGGAGACCATCGACGCGGCCGGCGGCATGGTGATGGTGCCCCGGGAGTTCGACCCGTCGGCGTACATCACGATCTTCAACGGCGGGCAGATCACCCGGGCCGTCTGGATCAGCACCCTGATCACGGTCGTCGGCACGACGGTGAGCCTGGTGCTCACCGTGCTGGCCGCGTACGGGCTGTCCCGGCCGGGCTCGGTGGGGCACCGGGGACTGCTGTTCTTCTTCCTGCTGACCTTCCTGATCTTCCCCGGCCTGGTGCCCAGCTACCTGGTGGTCACCGGGCTCGGGCTCAAGGACAGCATCTGGTCGCTGATCCTGCCCAGCGCGATCAGCGTGTTCAACCTCGTGGTCATCCGGGCGTTCTTCATGGGCGTGCCCGGTGAGCTGCTCGACAGCGCCCGCATCGACGGGGCGGGCGAGTTCCGCATCCTCACCCGGATCATGCTGCCGCTGTCGAAGGCGGTGATCGCGGTGGTCGGCCTGTTCTACGCCGTCGGCTACTGGAACGCCTACTTCAACTCGGTGCTCTACATCGACGACAACGACAAGTTCCCGATCCAGCGGGTGCTACAGAGCTACATCCTGGCCGGCCAGTCGCCGAACGTCTCCGGCGCCGCGGTCAGCCTGCCCGGGATCACCGCGTACCCGCCGACGCTGGCGGTGAAGATGGCCGTGGTCGTGGTGACCGTCGTCCCGGCGATCATCGTCTACCCGTTCGTGCAGCGGCACTTCACCAAGGGCGTCATCACCGGCGCGGTGAAGGGCTGACACCCGGCGTCCCGCGCGGAGCCGGCTCCGCGCGGGACGCCGGCCGGCGCATCCGGACACCACCTCGACGAACGGACGGTGCGGCATGTGGGACGAGGCCCGGCTCCGCTTCGGCGGCGACTGGAACCCCGAGCAGTGGCCCGAGCGGGTCTGGGCCGAGGACGTGGCCCTGATGCGCCGGGCCCACGTCGACCTCGTCACCGTCGGCGTGTTCGCCTGGTCCCGCCTCGAACCCGCGCCCGGCCGCTACGACTTCGGCTGGCTCGACCGGGTGCTGGACCTGCTCGCCGACAACGGCATCGGCGCGGCGCTGGCCACCCCGACCGCGTCGCCGCCGCCCTGGTTCTCCCTGGCCCACCCGGGCGCGCTGCCGGTGACCGCCGACGGGGTGCGGCTGCACCACGGCAGCCGGGACACCTACTGCGCCGCCGCGCCGGCGTACCGGGCCGCCGCCCGGCGGATCGCCGGGGTCCTCGCCGAGCGCTACGCCCACCACCCGGCGCTGGCCCTGTGGCACGTGCACAACGAGTACGGCACCGTCTGCCACTGCGAGCACGCGGCGGCGGCGTTCCGGGCGTGGCTGGTCGGGCGGCACGGCGACCTGGCGGCCCTCAACGACGCCTGGACCACCAGCTTCTGGAGCCAGCACTACTCCGACTGGGCGCAGATCAGCACCCCCCGGGCGACGCAGTACCTGGCCAACCCCGGCCAGCTGCTCGACTTCCGGCGGTTCTGGTCCGACACCCTGCTCGCCGCGTACACCGAGCAGCGGGACCTGCTGCGGGCGGCGAACCCGGCGGTGCCCGTCACCACCAACTACGTCCTCGGCGACTGGGTGCCCGTCGACCACGCCCGCTGGGCCGCCGAGGTCGACCTGGTGGCCGTCGACCACTACCCGTCGGCGGTCGACGGCGGGGCCGAGGAGCAGACGGCGCTGGCCGCGGACCTGGCCCGGGGCTGGGCCCGGCACGGCGCGCGCGCCCGGGCCGCCCGCGCCGCCGCCACCGGGGGCGGCCGGCGGCCGGTGCCCGGCGATGCCGCCGGGGGCGGCGCCTGGCTGCTCATGGAGAGCGCCCCGAACCTGATCTACACCGCCGGGCGGATGCACACCAAGGAGCCCGGCCGGATGGCCCGGCACAGCCTCGCGCACGTCGCCCGGGGTTCGCGCGGCGCGCTGTACTTCCAGTGGCGCGCCCCCGTCGGCGGGGCGGAACGCTTCCACTCCGCGCTCGTGCCGCACGCCGGCCCCGACAGCCGGGTGTTCCGCGAGACGGTGGAGCTGGGCGCGGTCCTGGACCGGATCGCCGAGACCGACGGCGCGGCCGTGGAGGCGTCCGTGGCGATCGGCTGGGACGCCGGCTGCGGCTGGGCCCTGCAACACCCGGGCCTGCCCTCGCAGCTCGTCGACCACCACGAGGAGGTCGCGGCGGCGCACCGGGCGCTGTGGCGGGCCGGCTTCGGCTGCGACGTGGTGCTGCCCGGCGACCCCGTCGACGGGTACGCGCTGCTGGTGCTCCCGGCCCTCTACCTCGCCTCCGACGCCGCCGCCCGGTGGGCCCGGGACTACGTCGAGGGCGGCGGGCACCTCGTGGTGACCTGGCTCAGCGGCGTCGCCGACGAGCACGCCCGGGTACGCACCGGCGGCTATCCCGGCGCGTTCCGCGACGTGCTCGGCGTCCGGGTGGAGGAGTTCCACCCGCTCGCCGCCGGCGACGAGGTCGCCCTGGCCGGTGGCGGCGTCGGACGGATCTGGTCCGAGGGCGTCGGACTCGCCGGGGCCGAGGTCGTCCGCGCGTACGCCGCCGGGGTGCTCGCCGGGCAGCCGGCGGTGACCCGGCACCGCCACGGCGCGGGCACCGCCTGGTACGTCTCCACCCGGCCCGACGACGAGACGTACCGGCGGCTGCTGACCGACGCGGCCCTCGCCGCCGGGGCGACGCCGACCTGCCCCGCCGCGCCGGCCGGGGTGGAGGTGGTGCGCCGCCGGGGCGCGGCGGCGAGCTGGCTGTTCCTGCTCAACCACACCGACCGGGCGCACCGGGTGCCGGCCGCCGGCGTGGAGCTGCTCACCGGCGTGGCGGTCGACACCGCCGTGGAGGTGCCCGCCGGCGGCGTCGCCGTGGTGCGGGAGGCCCCCGCCGCCGGCTGACCGTCCGGCCTCCCTGCGCGGGCGATCCCGCAGGTGGGCCACCCCGAACTCCCACGTTTCTCTCATCTTCCTCGGGTGGTGGGTCCAGACCGGCCTGTTCTGCTCTACCGGTGCGATTGCGAATCAACCGGCGGCGACGAGCCGTCCTGCTTGCCGCCGCCTGCCTGGCGGTCCTGGTGACGGCCGCGGTGGTGGCGGACCGGTGGGTGGCCCGGACGGCGGCGCAGCGGCTGGCCGACCGGCTGGCCTGCGCCGCCGGCCTCGACCGCTCGCCCGAGGTCGACCTCGGCGGCTTCCCCGTGCTGCCCGGCGTGCTCACCGGGGAGCTCGGCCGGGTGAGCGTGCGCGCCACCGACGTCACGCGCGGCGACGTGCGGGCCGCCGAGGTGGACGCCGAGCTGTCCCGGGTGCGGCTGCCCGGCGGGCAGCCGGCCCGCGTCGGCGCGCTGGACCTGCGGATCCGGGTCGGCTTCGACGCCCTGCCCGGCGCCGTCGGCGAGCGCCCGGTGCGCTACCGGGGCGTCGGCGGGCTGCTCGCCGTCGAGACCACCGCGCCGATGGCCGGGCAGCAGCTCCCCGTCACCGTGCTCGCCCGGCCCGCGATCGACGCCGGCCGGCTGACCGTCACCCCCACCGAGATCGAGGTGCTGGGCATGCGGCGGCCCGCCGGCGCCAACCTGGTGGAGCGGCTCACCGGCGGCCGTGACCTGTCCCGGCCGCTGCCCACCCTGCCCGCCGGCCTGAGCTGGCAGGGCGTCGACGTGGCCGACGACGGCCTGCGGCTGCGCCTGACCGGCCACGACCTGACCCTGCCCGGAGGCGGCGACGGCCGCCGCTCCGGCACCTGCGGAGGAAACTGATGCACGCCCGTACCGACGGTTGGACCCCCCGGACGCTGGAGCGGCTGGGCGGCTGGTGCGTACGCCGGCCCTGGCGGGTGCTCGCCGCCTGGCTGCTCGTCGCGGTCGCCCTGGTCGGCGGTGTCGCCGCCTTCGGGCGGCCGGTCGACAACGACGTGGCCCTGCCCGGCAGCGACGCCCAGGTGGCCCGGGACCTGGGCGAAGGCGGCGGCGGCTCCGCCAGCAGCGGGCAGGTCGTGGTCCGCGTGGACGCCGGCCGCCTCGACGAGCCGGACCGCCGCGCGGCGCTGGAGCGCACCGCCGCCGCGCTCGCCGAGGTGGCGCACGTGACCCGGGTCGACGGCGTCGACGCCCGCGCCGGCACCCTCAGCACCGACGGCCGCACCGGCTACCTCACCGTCCGCCTCGACGTGCCCGCCCGCGAGGTGGACAAGGCGCTCAGCCGGTCGGTGCTGGACGCGGCGCAGCCGGCCCGCGACGCGGGCGTCGAGACGGTCCCAGGCGGGGCGCTCGCCACGGCGGCGGAGCGGGGCGGCTCGCACACCGCCGAGGTCGTCGGGCTGCTCGTCGCCGCCGTGGTGCTGCTGTTCGCCTTCGGCGGCCTGGTCGCCGCGGCGGTCCCGCTGGTGACCGCCCTGTTCACCCTGGGCTGCGCGCTGGCCACGGTCGGGCTCGCCGGTCACCTGGTGGCCGTGCCGTCGGTGGCCGGGAACCTGGCCACGATGATCGGCCTGGGCGTCGGCATCGACTACGCCCTGTTCCTGATCACCCGCTACCGGGCGTTGCGGGCCGCCGGCACGCCGGCCGACGAGGCGTTGGTCGCCGCCATGGGCACCGCGGGCGCGGCGGTCGTGTTCGCCGGCGGCACGGTGGTCATCGCCCTCGGCGGCCTCGCCGTGGCCGGCGTGCCCATCCTCGGCACGCTGGGCTGGACCGCCGGTCTGGTGGTCGTGGTGGCCGTGCTCGGCGCGGTGACCCTCCTGCCGGCCCTGCTGGCCGTGCTCGGCCCCCGCCTCGACGCGCTGCCGCTGCGCCTGCGCCGCCGGGCCGGCGACGGCGGCTCCGGCTGGGCCCGGCAGGCCGAGCGGGTGACCCGCCGGCCCTGGCGGTGGGCCCTGCTCGCCGGCGCGCTGCTCGCCGTGCTCGCCGCCCCCGCCGCCACGCTCACCCTCGGCCAGCTCGACGCCGGTGACGACCCGCCGGGCAGCGCCACCCGCACCAGCTTCGACCTGCTCGCCGAGGGGTTCGGGCCCGGCGTCAACGGCCCGCTCAGCGTGGTCGCTGCCGTCGACCCCCCGGCCGCGGGGACCGCCGATCCCCGGCTCGCCGAGCTGACCCGCGAGCTGGCCGCCACGCCCGGCGTCGCGTCCGTCGCCCCGGTGCGGCTCGCCGACGGCGGCCGGGTGGCCACGGCCAGCGTGCAGCCGGACACCGGCCCCAGCGACCCCGCCACCGCCGCCCTGGTCGCCGACCTGCGCGACGTGCGGGTCGACGGCGTGCAGGTGCACGTCGGCGGGTCCACCGCGACCCGCGCCGACCTGGCCGACCGCGTCCGGGACCGGATGCCGTGGGTGATCGCCGTGGTCGTCGGCCTGTCCACCGTGCTGCTGTACGTGGCGTTCCGGGCCCCCGTGGTGGCGGTCAAGGCCGCCGTGATGAACCTGGTCTCGATCGGCGCCGCCTACGGGGTGCTGACGGCCGTCTTCTCCTGGGGCTGGGGGGTGGAGCTGACCGGCCTGTCCGGGCCGGTGCCCGTGGAGAGCTACGTGCCGATGATGCTGTTCGCCCTGCTGTTCGGCCTCTCCATGGACTACGAGGTGTTCCTGCTCAGCGCGGTGCAGGAGGCGTGGCGGGCGACCGGCGACAACCGGGCCGCCGTCCGCTACGGGCTCGCCGGCACGGGTCGCGTGATCACCAGCGCCGCGCTGATCATGGTGACCGTCTTCGCCGGCTTCGTCCTGCACACCGATCCCGTGATCAAGATGTTCGGCCTCGGCATGGCCGTGGCCGTGGCGGTGGACGCCACCGTGGTGCGCGGGCTGCTGGTGCCGGCGACGATGGCGCTGCTCGGCCGGGCCAACTGGTGGCACCCGGGCCGTCGGCGTCGACCCGCCCCCGAGCCGGACAGGACCGAGGCTCTCGCCGGACTCTCATCGAATTCCCAGCCGCCCGTGGTCTGATCCGTCGAGATGAACGCCGCCGCCGTCCGGGTCCTGGTCGTCGACGACCAGCCCAACATCGTCGACATGCTCGCCACCGTGCTGCGGTTCCACGGCTTCGACGTGGTGACCGCGACCACCGCGGCCGAGGCGCTGCGCCGCGCCGGCGAGAGCCACCCCCGGCTCGTCGTCCTCGACGTGCTGCTGCCCGACGGCGACGGGTTCGAGGTGTGCCGGTCGCTGCGGGCCGCCGGCCACGAGATCGGCATCGTGTTCCTCACCGCCCGCGACGCCCCGCGCGACCGGATCGCCGGCCTCACCTACGGCGGCGACGACTACGTCACCAAGCCGTTCTCGGTCGAGGAACTGGTCGCGCGGGTGCGGGCGGTGCTGCGCCGGATCGGCTCCGCCCCCGTGCCCGCCACCGGCGTGCTCCGCTACGCCGACCTCGAACTCGACGAGGAGACCTGCGAGGTCCGCCGGGGCGGCCGGCTGCTGTCGCTGTCGCCGACGGAGTTCAAGTTGCTGCGCCACCTCATGCTCAACCCCGGCCGGGTGCTCTCCCGCGCCCAGATCCTCGACGCCGTGTGGCGCTACGACTTCGACGGCGCGTCGAACGTCGTCGACACCTACATCGGCTACCTGCGGCGCAAGCTGGACCCGCTCGGGCCGCCCCTGATCGAGACCCGGCGCGGCTTCGGCTACGCCCTGCGTGCGCCCGGGTGAACCGGCTGCCGCTGCGCCGCAGCCTGCTGCTCGGCCTGGTCGGGCTCACCGCGACCGCGCTGGTGTCCGCCGGGCTGGTCAGCGCGCTGGCGCTGCAGGCGTACCTGATGCAGCGCACCGACGACCAGCTCCGGTCCGCCGCCGCCGTCGTCGCCACCCGGGTGAAGCAGCTCGCGGGCCAGCCCCCCGGCACGGTCCGGGCCGCCGTCGCGCCGTCGGACTACCTGGTGGAGATCCGCCACCGTGGCACGCTCACCCGGTTCTCGGCCGCCACCCCGCCGGCCACCCCGCTGCTCGACCTGTCGCCGGCGCCGCCCGCCGAGGGCCCGTCGACGCCGGTCACCCTGGCGGGCCGGTGGCGGGTGGTCACCGTACGCGCCGGCGAGGCCCTCGTGCTCATCGCGCTGCCGCTGGCCCCGGTGACGCAGACCGTGCGCCGGCTGGTGCTGGTGGAGCTGGCCGGCGGCGCGGCGGTGCTGCTCCTGCTGGCCGGCTCCGCGCGGCTGCTGCTGGTGCGGGGGCTGCGCCCGCTGGACCGGATCACCGCCACCGCGACCGCCATCTCCGACGGCGACCTCGACCGGCGGGTCCCCCTGGACGGCGTGCGGGTCGCCGACCCGCGCACGGAGGTCGACCGGCTCACCCTCGCCGTCAACGGCATGCTCACCCGGCTCCAGGCGGCGATCGCCGCCCGCACCCGCTCGGAGCAGCGGCTGCGGGACTTCGCCGCCGACGCCTCCCACGAGCTGCGCACCCCGCTCACCTCGATCCGCGGCTACCTGCAGATCCTGCGGCACGACATGGTCGAGCCCGACCGCCGGGCGGAGGTGCTGGCCCGCAGCGAGGACGAGGCCGTCCGGATGGGGCGCATCCTCGACGACCTGTTCTACCTGGCCCGCCTCGACGCCGAGCCGCAACTGCGGCACGACCGGGTCGACCTGGCCGTGCTGGCCCGCGACTCCGTCGCCGACCTGCTCGCCGCCCAGCCCGGCCGGCCCGCCCGGCTGCTCGCGCCCACGCCCGCGCCGGTCAGCGGCGACGAGCACGCCCTGCGGCAGGTGCTGGCCAACCTGCTGGCCAACGTGCGCGCGCACACCCCCGCCGACGCCCCCGTCGCCGTCGCCGTCGAGCCCGCCGCCGACGGCGTCACGGTCCGGGTCACCGACGGCGGGCCGGGCGTCGACGCCGCGCTCGCCGAGCGGGCGTTCGACCGGTTCACCCAGGCCGAGCCGGGGCGCGCCGGCGGCAGCGGGCTGGGCCTGGCCATCGTCGCCGGCATCGTCACCGCCCACGGCGGCCGGGTCGGCCTGCGGTCCCCGCCGGGCGGCGGGGCCGAGGTCTGGTTCGCCCTGCCCCACGCCGACGACGCGCTCAGGTGACCCGCGACGGCCCGCCCGGCACCCGTTCCCAGCCGCGCCGCTCCGCCAGGCCCCGCAGCCGGTCCAAGGCGTCCCACACGTCGACGTAGCGGGTGTAGAGCGGCGCGGGTCCCAACCGCAGCCGGTCCGGGGCCCGGTAGTCGCCCACCACGCCCGCCTCGGCCAGGGCCCGGGAGATCCGCAGCGCCTCCGGATGGTGCAGGCAGACGTGGCTGCCGCGCCGGTCGGCCTCGCGCGGGGAGGCCACCCGGAAGCCATGCGGGGTCAGCCACGCGTCGGCCAGCGTCACGATCAGCTCACCGAGGCGGCGGCCCTTGGCGCGGACCCGGTCGATGCCGGCCTCGGCGAGCACGTCCAGCGCCGGGTCGAGCGGCGCGAGGGCGAGGATCGACGGGGTGCCGACCAGGAACCGGTCCAGGTCGGGGGCCGGGTCGTAGCCGGGACCCATGCCGAACTGGTCGCGCCGGCCGAACCAGCCCTGGATCGGCTGGCGCAGCCGGGACTGCAACTCGCGGCGTACGTAGAGGAAGGCCGGCGCGCCGGGGCCGCCGTTGAGGTACTTGTACGTGCAGCCCACCGCGAGGTCCGCGCCGGTGGTGGCCAGCTCGACCGGCACCGAACCGACCGCGTGCGACAGGTCCCACAGCACGGTCGCGCCGACCTGTCGGGCGGCGGCGTTGACGGCCGCCATGTCCAGCAGCGCCCCCGACCGGTAGGCCACCGCCGACAGCACCACCAGCGCGACGTCCCCGTCGAGCGCGGCGCGCAGCTCGTCGAGCCGCAGCCCCTCGTCGAGGTCGGAGGGGAGCAGCCGCACCGTCAGCCCGCGCGCGGCGGCCAGCCCCTCCAGGACGTACCGGTCGGTGGGGAAGTCCTCGGCGTCCACCAGCACCGTGCGGCGGTCGCCGGCGGCGTCCAGCGCGGCGGCGGCGAGTTTGTAGAGGTTCACCGACGTGGAGTCGGAGACCACCACCTCGCCGGGCCGCGCGCCGAGGGCGTGCGCGGCGAGCCGGTCGCCGATGCGCCGGCCCCACTCGATCCAGGTGGGCCAGGACCGGACGAGCCCGTCGCCCCAGCCCTCGCGCACCAGCCGGTCCAGGTGCGCCGGGGTGGCCGCCGGCAGCCGGCCCAGGGAGTTGCCGTCGAGATAGATCAGGTCGTCGTCGGCGATCACGAACCGGTCGCGCAGGTCGGCGAGGGGGTCCGCCGCGTCCAGCTCCTTGGCCAGGTGGCGTGGGAAGTCGTCTCGCACGTGCCCCGTACCCCTTCCGAGCTGCCCGGGCCGCCCGGGCCGCCCGGCGCGATCTCCGGCGGCCCACGCTAGCCGGCGTGCGTCCTGGATTCGTCGGCGGCGGGCCGCCGTCCCGGCCGGTGGACGGATCCCGGTGTTTCCCGACACCGGTGCCCGGCTGCCCGTAACGCCAACCGGGCCCGGCGCGTTGTCCCCTGGACACGGCGACGACGGGGAGGCGACGTGCGTGCAGGTGACGGCGTAGGCGGTGGATCTTCGAGGCCGAGACCGGTGGTCCGTGACGAGATCGCGACCCGGGACCCGGAACTTGCCCACCACACGGTGACCGAGCGGTACTCCGCCCACCGCCCCCGGTTCTCCGGCAGCACCCGCGGCTTCCGGTTCCGGCTCACGGTCACCCAGGCGGGGGAGCTGGGCATCGACGAGATCGTGCACTCGATGGACGCCCGGTCGTGGGCAGAGCCCTATCCCGCCTTCATGGCGGTGCACGTCCGGCGCGGGTGGTACCGCTGGCAGGCCGGCCGCGACGAGCTGGCCCTGCCGCCGGGCGCCGTGGGCCGGTTCCACGACTCCGCCATGGTGCTGGACTGGAGCGACGTCGTGGCCGGCATCGTGCGGCTGTCCACCGGGCACGTCGCCCGCGTCGCCGCCACCCGCACCGACATCGCCGTGGCCGGTTTCCGGTTCGAGGGGATGGCCCCCGTCTCCGCCGCCATGGCGCGCGCCTGGGTGGGACTGTCCGCGTTCCTCGACGCGCAGGCCGCGGCGGCGGGCGAGACGCTGGCGAACCCGCTCATCCGGGCCAGCCTGGCCGACCACGTGGCGACGACCGCGCTGGCCGTGTTCCCCAACACCACCATGACGGCCGGCTACGTGCCGGGGCCGCGCCGGGTGGAGCCGGCCGTGATCCGGCGGGCCGTGGCCTACATCGAGGCCCACGCCGCCGAGCCGATCACCGTGGCGCAGATCGCGCAGGTCTGCGGGGTCGGTCCGCGCGGGCTCCAGGCCGCGTTCCAGCGGCACCTCGGCGTCAGCCCCACGGCCTACCTGCGTCGGGCCCGGCTGGACCGCGCGCACCGGGACCTCGTCGACACCGACCCGACCGGGGGCGCGTCGGTCGCGGCGATCGCCCGCCGGTGGGGCTGGGGCCACCCGGGCCGCTTCGCCGAGGCGTACCGGGAGATGTACGGCCAGCCACCGAGCCACACTTTGCGGGCCTGACGGCGGCGGGCCCGGATCAGCCGGGCGGCCAGCCGGCGGGGATGCGTTCCAGGAGCCCACCGGCGAACACGTCGCGCAGGCCGAGCGGCTTGAGATGGACGTACCCGATGTGGCAGTCGCAGGCCCCGTTCACGCAGGCGCGCGGCCGCAGCGCGGCCCGCCACGAGCCGTCGTACAGGTTGCCGATGGGCTCGTCGACGAAGTGGCAGCGGCGCACCGTCCCGTCGCCGCGCACCGAGATCGCCGTCTCCCCGGCGTGGCAGGGCCGGTCCAGCGACAGGTGCGGGCGCACGCTGTAGCCGAACAGCGGGTCCAGCGCCGTCCAGGCGGCCTCCTGCGCGGCGTCGTAGCGGTGGCCGTCGGCGGCGTTGACCCACAGGTAGACGTGCGGCGGCAGCGCCGCGCGCAGCGCCCGCGCCTCGTCGAGGTGCTCCGGCAGCCCCACCACACCCACGGAGAACCGCACCCCCAGCTCGACCAGGCGGGCGCAGCGGGCCAGGAACCGCTCCCGGGTGACCTGCCCCGGGTGGTACGTCGTCCACAGCGCCGCCCGGGCCGGGTCGGCGTCGGCCAGCCAGTCCACCCGGGCGGCCAGGTTGGTCTGGATGACCACCCGGTCGACGTGCGGCAGGTGCGACAGCCCCACCATCGCCTCCCGGTACCAGCGGCGGGTCAGCCCCTCGCCCCACGGGGTGAACAGCACCGACAGCCGCACGTCCGTGGTCGCGGCCACCCAGCCGGTGAACCGCTCCAGGGCCGCCCGGTCGGCGGCCAGCACGTCCGGCGGGTCGTGCCGCTTCGCGAACGGGCAGTACGGGCAGTCGTAGTTGCAGCTGGCCAGCGGACCCCGGTAGAGCACGGCCAGGCCGCCGCCTGCGGCGGGCCCCGCCGCGCCCGCCGCCCCGGGCCCGCCGGTCGCCGTCGCGTCCCCGCTCACCGGGGCACGTACCCGGTCATCGCGCGCCGCACCCGCGCGGAGGTCAGCCACGGGCCGACGGCGTCGGAGCGGGCCAGCCCGGCCGGGGTGAGCCGCAGCCCGCCGTCGGTGGCCCAGCCCCGCTCGACCAGCAGCCCCAGCTCGGGGAAGTCCTCGCCCGGCGCGACGCCGAACCGGGCCGCGTAGGCGGCCGCGTCGACGCCCTCGGCGCGCAGCAGCGACTTCAGCAGCCACCGGCGGCGCTGCTCCGTGCCGTCGAGGGCGAAGCCGAACTCGGCGTGCGCGAAGTCGCCGGCGGGGCGGGCCAGGTAGTCGTCCAGCACCGCCCGCACCTCGGACACGCCGACGGCATAGTCGAACGAGTAGTGCAGGCCCGTCGTGTACGACCGCGCCCCGCAGCCCAGCCCCACCATCCCGTCGTCCTGGCAGCAGTAGTCCGGCCCGTCCGGCGCGGGCACGTCGGCGCGGCGGAACTGCCGCATCGACTCCTGCCGGTAGCCGGCCGCGCCGAGCACCTCCACCGCCTGCGCGTACAGGGCGAGGCGCTGGGCGTCCCAGTCGGCGCGGGCGTGCGCCCGCCGGCCCAGCCCGGTCAGCGGGCGCACGTACAGCGGGTAGAGGTAGAGCTCCTCCGGCCGCCACGCCAGGGCCGCGTCGAGGCTCTGTCGCCACGTGTCGGCGGTCTGCCCGTCGATGCCGTAGATCAGGTCGACGTTGAGCAGCGGGATCGCCGCGTCGCGGATCGCGCCGAGCGCCGCCTCCACCTCCGCGCGCCGCTGCGGCCGGCCGGCGGCGCGGGCCTCGGCGTCGAGGAAGCTCTGCACCCCGATGCTCACCCGCGTCGTGCCGTGCGCGGCGAGCACCGCGAGCCGGTCCGGGGTCGCGGTGGCCGGCGACGTCTCCACCGACAGCGGCACGCCGGGCAGCCGCGCGCCCAGCGTCGACGTGGCGATGTCGAACAGCTCGGTCAGCTCGCCGGCCGTCAGGTACGTCGGCGTGCCGCCGCCGAACGCGACGCGGGCGTAGCCGGCGTCGTCGCCGAGGGCGTCGGCGACCCGTTCGGCCTGCCGGCGCAGCTGCCGCAGGTACGCCGTGACCTGCTCGGCGGGCGCGCCGGTGCGGGTGAACAGGTTGCAGAAGCCGCAGCGCATCTCGCAGAACGGCACGTGCGCGTAGAGGAACAGCGCGTCGCGGGGCTCGGCCCGCCACACGTCGGCGAGCAGCGGCCGGGGCCGCAGCGCCCGGTACGACGTCTTGTGCGGGTACGCGTACAGGTACTGCTGGTACGGCGAGCCGTCGAGGCCCGCGAGGTTGCTTGTCACCATTCTCCCGGTCGCAGGGTGAAGTGGGCGTACGGGACGGTCCACACGACGTCGTGGCCGACCCGGTGGCCGGTGTGGCCGTCCTCCCCGTACGCCGTGCCGTGGTCGGAGCAGACGATCGTGAACACCGGCCGCCCCCGCCCGGTGAGCAGGGCGAACAGCCGGCCCACGCGGCTGTCGACGTATTCCAGGGCGGCGGCGTGGCTGGCCAGGTCGTCGGCGTCGGCGTCGGGCAGGTAGTGCCGGTTGGGCTGGTGCAGCGCCGCGACGTTGAGGAACGTGAACAGCGGCTGCCGCGCCGGGACGCGGGGCAGCGTCTCGGCGAGCCGGTCGAGCTGCGCGTCGAGGCAGCCGAGGGCGGTGACGCCGAACTCCGGCTCCCAGTGCGCCTCGGCGAACAGCCCCGGCAGCACCGACCCGAGCGCGCCGCGCCGGTTGAAGAAGCCGACCCCGCCCAGGCAGAGCGTGTGGTAGCCCTCCCGGGCGAGGGCGGTCGGCAGGTCCGCCGCGTCGAACACCCAGGTGCGCTCGCCGGAGGTCTCGCTGCCGGGGAACGCCGCCGCGTACAGCCGCTCGTGCCGCCCCGGCGCGGCCGGGGTGGGCAGGAAGCCGGCGAAGAACGCGTGGTGCGCGGCGTAGGTGAAGCTGGCGGGGGAGTGCCGCCGCTCCCACCGGCCGCCGGGCAGCACCCGGGCGAGCGTGGGGGTACGCCCGGCGGCGGCCAGGTCGTCGGCCACGTCGAAGCGCAGCGTGTCCAGGGTGACCAGGCAGACGTCGTGGCTTCCGATCAGGTCGCGCACGCGACCACCTCCGCCGCCCGGCCGGTGGCCGTCGCTGCCGTGGCGGTGGCGGTGGCCCGCCAGCGTTCCCACCGGCCGCTGGTCAGCGCGTGCACCTGCTCGGCGTAGGTGTCCCGGCCGTCGGCCAGCACCCCCGGCAGCAGGTCCCCGAACGCGTTGACCTCCGCCACCGCGTGCCGCCGCCAGCCGAGCAGGAACATCAGGTCCACTCCGACGTGCAGGCTGCGCGGGAAGCACGCGGCGGCCCGTACGCAGGTCTCCATCGCCGCCGCCCACGCCGCCGGGCCGGCGGCGGCCCGCAGCTCGGCCAGGTCGCCGCGCGCGTTGCCCAGGTGCAGGTTGGTCAGCGGCCCGGTGGCGGCCCGCACGACCGCGTGGGTGGGCCGCCCGGCGACCACCACCACCCGCACGTCGACGACCCGGTCGCTGAGCCCCACCTTGGGCAGCCACCGCTCCACGTGCAGCCCCTCGCCGGCGAGCCGGTCGACCAGCGCGGCGACGGTCGCCTCGTCGTCGTAGGCGCGCACCCGCAGCGAGTTGAACAGCCCGTCGGGGGCGACCTCGATCGGGGTGACCGCCCGCACGCCACGCGGGCCGACGGCCAGGGCCAGCACCCCGGCCGCCGACGAGCCGTGCGCGGGCTTGACGAATACCCGCGCCCACCCGGCGTCGGCCATCGCGGCCCGCAGGGACGCGTACCCGTCGACCCCGGGCAGCGCCGCCGGGACCGCGACCCCGGCGGCGGACAGCCGCGCGTGGCAGCGACGCTTGTCGCACAGCGCCGCCACGTCGCCGGGGTCGTTGAGCAGCTCCGCGCCGCCGGCGGCGACCCGGGCCAGGCCGTCGACCAACCCGGCGTACGCGTCGGCGAGGCCGAGCAGCTCACCGTGCCGCGCCGGGGTGGCCGCCCGTCGCAGCAGCCGGTCCACGTGCGGGTCCTCGCCGGGGGAGTCGACGCGCACCAGCGCGCCGGCCGGCGGCGGGGCCGCCCCGGTGAGCACGTCGGCCCAGGGCAGCACCGCCGGGCGGGGCAGCCCGGCGGCGAGCACGGCGGCGGTGAACAGGCCGACGCGGCGGTTGTCGGGGTTGCCGACGACGGTCAGGCGCATGTCACTCCGACACCGCCGTGTACCGGTACTCCTCGTCGTCGTCCTCGTCGGGCTCCTGCGGGTCGGACAGGTCCACCGTCACGCCGGGCAGGGCGGCCCGGACCGCCGCGACGACCTCGTCGGAGACGTAGTGGTGGCTCAGGTCCAGCTTCGTGAGGTGGGTCAGCGGCTGCCCGCCGGCCAGGGCGAGCGCGCCCCGGTCGGACAGCGTGCCCAGCGACAGGTCCAGCAGCTCCAGCCGCCGCACCACCGGCGCGGCGGCCAGGGCCTCGGCGATCTCGTCGGCGTGCTCGGCGTTGCACAGCCCGAGCCGGCGCAGCGCGGGGAACCGCTGCCCGGCCAGCAGCGGGGTCAGATCGTCGACGGTCGTGTCGCCGCCGTAGTCCTCGACGCCGAGCCACAGCTCCAGGTCGGTCAGCGCGGGCAGCTCGGAGTCGAGCACCGCGCGGACGAAGTCGCCGCTCAGGCCGCCGCTCTCCACCTCCAGCCGGCGCAGCCGCTCGTGGCGCACCGGCGAGAACCGGAAGTCCTCGCCGCCGCGCACCCGCAGCACCTCCAGCCCCGGGTACGCGGTCAGCAGCCGGCTGACGTCGCCGACCTGCATCCAGGAGATCTCGCACTCCTCGCTGAGGATGTCGCCGAGGAACAGCGCCCGGAGGTTCGGCAGGCGCGGCGCGGCGGCGCAGAGCTGGTCGATCGGGGCGACGTTGAACGCCGCGTATCCCCAGGCGCCGACGACGAGGGCCTGCGCGGACTCGCCGGCGGCGTCGACGAACCGGTCGAACGCGTCCCGGAAGCCGGGGGATGGCCTCTGCTCGTTGCTGCTGTCCCAGTCGGGGTGGTCGATGCGCCAGGCGACGGGCCCGTCGACGGCGGGCAGCGGGCCGTCGGCGGGGACCTGGACGACCCGGAGGCCGGCGAAGGACTCGGCGTGCGACAGGACGCTCATCGCAGCCTCACTCCCCGACCGCGGTGAAGCGGTACTCGCGGCCGTTGTAGACGTCGGCCTGTTGCGGCTCGGACAGGTCGACCTCGACGCCGGGCAGGGCGGCGACGACCCGCGCGGCGGCCTCCTCGGACAGGAAGTGGTGGTGCAGGTCGAGGCGGCGCAGGTGGGTCAGCGGCCGACCGGCGAGCAGCGCCTCGCCCCCGGCGTCGGTGAGCACGCCCTTGGACAGGTCGAGCACCTCCAGCCGGTCGAGCACCGGGGCGGCGGCGACGGCCGCGGCGACCCGGTCGGCGTCCTCGGCGTTGCTGACCGCGAGGTGGCGCAGGGCCGGCAGCCGGGTGCCGGCGAGGATCTCGGCGAGGTCGTCGGTGGTGGTGTCGCCGCCGTAGTCGGACCGGCCGAGCCACAGCTCCAGGCGCTCCAGCGCGGGCAGGTCGCAGCCGCCGACCGCGCGGACGACCGCCCCGGGCAGCCCGCCGGTCTGGAAGGCCAGCTCCCGCAGACCGGTGTGGCGCACCGGGGTCAGGTGCAGCTCGGTGGCCCCACGCACCCAGAGCACCTCCAGCGACGGGCATGCCGTCAGCAGACCGGTGATGTCACCGTGCGTGAGCCAGGAGATCTCGCACTGCTCGCTGACGAGGTCGGCGAGGAAGACCGCCCGCAGCGCCGGCCAGTGCCGCGCGGACTCGACGAGCAGCTCCAGGGGCAGCGCCCGCTCGTAGGCCGAACCCCACTCGCCGATCACCAGGGCCTGCACCGCGTCGGCGGGCACCTCGTCGCGCAGGCCCGTGACCAGGGCGGCGAACTCCTCGGGTTCGGCCTCGAAGTCCTCCACCTCCAGTCGCCAGGCGACGGCCGACGGATCGTCGGGGAGTTTCATCCCCGGCGTGAAGGGCAGCACGGGCAGCCCGGCGAACGACGACAAGTGGGAGCTGAACACGCCAACCTCCGGCTCGACTGGTGCAGCGGCGGCGCGACGGTAACAGACCGTACCGACAAACTGATCACCGACCGGTCCGCCGACCCCCACATCTAGTCATGAGAGTCGATGTCTGGTAGAAATCCTGCAAGGCCGGCCCCCTGAATCGCAAAAATCCAACCCCCCACGGCGATACGGGAGAACCATGTCCACGACCCGCCCCACGCTGCGCCGCCGAGCGGTCACCCTGCTCGTCGCCGCGCTCGCGGCCCTCGGCGTCACGCTCGGCTTCGCCAGCCCCGCCCTGGCGATCACCCACTCCAGCGCCGCGTCCCAGCTGTCGGCCGCCGGCATCTCCTGGACCTCCAGCGGCAACTGCAGCGACCGCTACACCGCCACCTGCACGTCGTTCGACGGCATCCGGCAGGCCACCATCGACGGGATCATCACGTTCAAGCGGGTCAGCGGCTGCGCGATCACCATCACCGCCGGCACCGAGGTCGGCCACGCCGACGGCGCCTACAGCCACTGGACCGGCTACAAGCTCGACATCGGCCTGACCACCTGCGTGCAGAACTACATCTCGGCGCACTTCGCCTACGTCGGCTACATCCCCGGCTTCGGCTACCAGTACCGGTCCGCCTCCGGGAACCTCTACACCAAGGAAGGCAACCACTGGGACATCCTGTACTACACCTGCGGCTGCTGACCCACGCCCACCTCGGTGGGCACCGCCGGGCCGCCACCTTGAGGTGGCGGCCCGGCGCCGTCGTGTCCCCTGGACTCAGATTCCGTAGATGAACTGGATGTCCACCGGACCACCGCTGTTGGTGTTGCGGAGGTAGACGGTGTTGTTCGAGGGACGGCGGGCTCCGATGGTGTCGACGCCGTCCTCGTCCCAGTCGCCGACCACCGGCACGTCGCCCGATGCGCCGTGGCCGAAGATGAAGGACGCGTCGGTGGTGGTGGTGCCGTTGGTGAGGTACCAGGTGGAGTTGCTCGGGCGGAACACTCCCACGGTGTCGAAGCCGTCGTTGTCCCAGTCGCCGGCCACGGGTTGGTCGCCCGATGCGCCGTGGCCGAAGATGAAGGACGCGTCGGTGGTGGTGGTGCCGTTGGTGAGGTACCAGGTGGAGTTGCTCGGGCGGAACACTCCCACGGTGTCGAAGCCGTCGTTGTCCCAGTCGCCGGCCACGGGTTGGTCGCCCGATGCGCCGTGGCCGAAGATGAAGGACGCGTCGGTGGTGGTGCCGTTGGTGAGATAGAAGGTCGAGTTGCTCGGGCGGAACACCCCGACCGTGTCGGAGCCGTCGTTGTCCCAGTCGCCGACCACCGGGATGTCGCCCGACGGCCCGTGACCGAACTTGAAGACGCTGGTGGCCGCGCCGCTGTTCGTGTTGCGCAGATACCAGGTCGAGTTGCTCGGGCGGAACACGCCCACCGTGTCGACGCCGTCGTTGTCCCAGTCACCCGAGACCGGCACGTCCTCCGGCTCCGGCGGCACCTGCCCGCCAGACCACCAGGACGTGCGCTTGTCGGCGCCGGCCCAGCTGAAGCTGAAGTGGATGTGGTCGGTGTGCGGGTTGCTGCCGCTGTACGCCTGCCACCCGTCGGACGGGTCGTACGACTTCCAGATCTTGTTGTTCCAGATCATGTACATGACGCCGAGGCGGCGGGCCATCGCGTGCTTGTTGCCGTGCGAATCGGTGGCCAGCAGCCAGTTGAGCACGTCGGTGGCGTCGGCCCGCTGCGCGGTGTCGTAGTAGTTGAAGTGGTAGTCGAGCGCCCGGCCCTCCTTGTGCTCGCTGGTGCCACCGCTGCCGCAGTCGCGGACGATGCCTGAGGTGTGCGAGCCGTAGGTCGAGTTGAGCAGGTCCCGGAAGCCCACCAGGCCCGGCTTCGCGGTCGGATCGCAGATCTCCTGCCCGTCGTAGGCGGCGTAGCCGTCGATGGACGAGCCGAAGACGGGGGTGGCGGGAGCGGCCGTCGCCGGCGCAGGGGCGGTGGCCAACGTGGCGGCGACGGCGAGGGCGACGCCGAGGAGGCCGGCGACGACGCGGCGCGTGGCCAACGTGTTTCGTGACATTCCACTCCTTGGATCAGATGATGTGCAGGCGTGCGTGATGGGGCGACCGTTGTTCGAATAACGTCGCCTGGCGATTCGACGTGTTGTCGGGACGATTCCGTGGAGCCACTGTCGATGGCACGCAGAATGGCGCGCAAAGGAGACGACTATGGGTCGGGTGGCCGGTCATGGTCGGCCACCCGCTTCACTTGGTCGTCGAAGCGGGCCTGCGGTGGCTCGTGGCTCCTAGGGTCGCGGTCACCTATCGAGCAGTGGTGGGCACCTCATGCCTGTTTCCCCCGTCGGCAGAAGCAGCGGCGGAGACGGCGGGGCCGGCGGGCGCCTCGACGCGCCGCCCGGCACTCTCGCCGCTCCTCGTGGCGGCGCGATCCGGTGGAGCGCCTTGTCGTGAGCCGGATCGCAGTCGATTCAGGAATGCCAATAACGTGGCTCGAAACTAGCATGAAGGCCACCGTGAATGTGCCCCGAAAAAGTGGGCCCCGGCGCCCGCGGAGCGGGACCGGGGCCACACCGGCGCGCTGCCGGGCGCTACGCGCCGGCCGGGACCTCGGGGACGGGCTGCTGCTCCTCGACCGACCGCTGCTCCCCGGCCGCGCGCGGCGTCTCGGTCGCGCGCTGCGCCTCGGACCGGCTCTTCACCGTCGGGAACTCGGCGGTCTCGCCGCCCCCCGCCGCGGCGGCCATCACGGCGGCGGCGGCCAGATCGGCCACCCGCTTCGCCTCCCGCTGCACCCGGGCCCGCACGTCCTTGGCGTGCCGCTCGGCCGAGTCGGCGGCGGTGCGGGCCTCCTCCAGCCGGTTCGCCTCCGCGGTGAGCTCCTGACGGACCTCGGCCAGGCGCTGCTGCAACTGGTTGACCTCGTTCTCCAGCGCCGCGCCCTCCCGGCGGATCTGGGCGAGCTGCTGCTGTGCGGTGTCCAGCTCGGCGTGCAGCTGCGTCAACGCCTGCCGTTGGCTGCCGACCTCCTGCTGCACGGCGGTGAGCTGCTCCTGGTGCGCGGTCGCCTGCTCGTCGGCGCGCTTGCGCACCTCCGTCGAGTACTGCTGCGCCTCGGCGATCAGGGTGGCGATCTTCTCCTCGGCGGCGGTGAGCTGCCCGGCGACGTCCCGCTCGGCCGCCGCCCGGTGCTCGGCCAGCTCCTGCTCGGCCGCCGCCCGCCGCTCGTTGATCTCCCGCTCCACATTGACCCGCCACTGCGCCAGCTCCTGCTGGCTCTGCGCGCGGGCGGCCTGGACCTCCTGCTGGATCTGGGTGCGGGCCGCCTTGGTCAGCGCCTCGGCCGCCGCCCGCGCCTGCTCCACCTGCTGGGCGGTCAGCTCGTTGATCCGCTTCGCCTCCTGCTGGGCCTGCTCGTGCGCGGCCTCGCCATCCACCCGGAGCTGCTCCACCAGCTCCTGCACGTCCGCGAGCTGTGCCTCGGCCGCCGAGCGCCGCTCCTCGTACGCCTTCTCCTGCTCGGCGCGCCGCGCCGACAGCTCCGTCTCCAGGTCGTGCAGCGCCTGGGCGGCGTGGTCCCGAGCCTCTACCAGCACCCGCTCCGCCTCGGCCTGTAGGTCGTCGGCCCGCTGCGCGGCGCTCTCGGTGATCGCCGCGGCCTGCTTCTCGGCCAGCGCGAGGATCTGGTCGACCATCGGCCCCAGGTCCCGGAACGACGCCCGGTCCACCTGCGCCGGCCGCTGCCGCAGGTCGGACACCTCCGCCTGGAGCGCCTGGAACTGGAGGGTCAGGTTGCGCAGCTGGTGCTGCGCCCGGTCCCGCTCGACCGTCAACGTCGAGGCCGTGGCCTCGACCTGCTCGACGTACCTGTCGACCTGCCGCTTGTCGTAGCCGCGCAACGCCTGCTCGAAGCTCGGCCGCCCGTTCGGCTCGTTGCGTACCGCGAAGGTTTCCCCGCCGTGGGACATCCGGCATCCTCCGTAGAGTCGGACCTATCCGAGAGCCGGCGGTGCGGCCGCCGGGCGTGATGGGGCGCAACGTTACCGGCGTCGCCGCCCGCCGCACACCCCGCCCCACCCCGCCCTGCTCAGGCTTGGCCCGGTGCCCGCCGGGCGAGGTCCGCGACGGCCCCGGCCGGGCGGGCCTCCCGCACCGGGTTCGCGCCGGACCGGACCACGCGTCCCGTCTCGAACCCGCGATCGGTGCGTGACACAGGGCGACCGCCAAGCCCGGCGGCGCCGCCCGCAGCCCGTCCCCTTTGCTCTGCACCCACGGACGCAACGCTCCACCCAGCGCGACCGTCTGATGTGGCCCCCTGCAACACGTGATCTCGCACGCGTGCAGTTCGCCGCCGGTGTTGCGGGTATGGGTGCAGAGCAAAGGAGGAACAGGATGTCCTGCGGGGTCGACGGAACATGACGCAGAGTCACGCCGATCGGCGCTGGCAAAGCGCCGCCGTAGCCAGTCACGGAACGCTCGCCGAGGGCGGCACCACCAGCCTTGGCCGTGGTCTCGGCGGCCAGGGCGGCTAGGGCCTTGGGCAGCGCGGGCGTCGCCTTGTAGAGCTTGCACGGCCCTGGACGTCGATGGGGGCGCACGAAGCCCAGCCCGCCTTCGATGCGCCAGACCTTCTGCCGGCTGTGCGGTACGGCGCCTCGGCCGCTCCGTCGAGTGTGACCCGCTAACCCGTTGCCGGTCGGGGCAGCGCCGCCTAGCTTGCTCATCGTGCAGAGCATTGGTCCCGGCGCGAACGGGTGCGTCAGGTGAGTGGTCGTCTCCGCGAGATTGCCCGACAGACGGTCGAGATCGCCGAGTCGGGGCGCTACCGCAATGGCGCCGGTGACGACGTCGGCATCGGTGCGGCCGTACGTGCCGCTGTCGCCGGCACTCGTCATCACCTGCCGGACGAGGTGCTCGCGGTGGGGGACGCGGAGCCCGGCGCCGGCACGGTGGAGGTGACGCACGAGTCGACGTTGCAGGCGGCGTGCCGGCTGGGGTCTGGTGCGGCGTGTCTGGTGTTCGCGTCGGCGAAGAATCCGGGTGGCGGGTTCCTGGGTGGGGCAAAGGCACAGGAGGAGAGCATCGCTCGCTCGTCGGCGCTGTACCCGTGTCTACTCGCCGTGCCGGAGTTCTATGCGTTCCACCGTGGGCAGCGGGATCTGCGGTACAGCGACAGGATCATCTACTCCCCGGGCGTACCGGTGTTGCGGGACGACAAGGGCAACCTGCTCGACCAGCCGTACACGACGTCGTTTCTGACCGCTGCGGCGCCGAACCTGGGCGCGATCCTCCGCAACCAGCCCGAGCACGCGGCGGATGTGCCGGCGGTGCTGGCCCGGCGTGCCCGGCGGGTGCTGGAGGTCGCGGCTGCGCACGGGCATCGGACGATGGTGTTGGGCGCGTGGGGGTGCGGGGTGTTCCGCAACGGTCCCGTGACGGTTGCCGAGGCATTCGCCGACGCGCTGCGGGTGGTCGACCGATTCGACCGCGTGGTGTTCGCCATCCGCGACGGCCTGCCGGGCACACCCGTGTATCGCACCTTCGTGGAGCGCTTTTCGGGGACCGCCGCGAAATCGGGTGACGATCGGGGGTGAGGATCCGGGTGCCGCAGGCGGTGACGGCACCCGGATCCCGCGAAGTCGACGCCGGGTGTGTCGGGGTGAGCGTCAGACGGTGTAGAGGACCTTCACGCCGCTGATGCTCGTCGCCGAGACGGCGGTGCCACGGACGCCGGAGTTGAGGTTCCGCCAGCCGGCGTTGCTGGCCGCCTCGTGCACCATCCCCCCAGCCACGGTGTAGATGATCTTCACCCCGTTGAAGTTGATCGCGGCGAGGGCGTCGGAGCTGACGCCGGAGATGCCGGTCCAGAGGTTGCGCCAGCCGTTGGCGCTGGACGCCTCGTACACCATTCCGCCGGCCACGGTGTAGATGTACTTCACTCCGTCGACGCTGATCACGGCGAGGGCGTTGTTGCTGACGCCGGAGATGCCGGTGTTCCTGTTCACCCAGCCGGCGTTGCTGGCCGCCTCGTGCACCATCCCGCCGGCCACGGTGTAGATGATTTTCACCCCGTTGAGGTTGATCGCGGCGAGGGCGTTGTTGCTGACGCCGGAGATGCCGGTCCAGAGGTTGCGCCAGCCGTTGGCGCTGGACGCCTCGTACACCATTCCGCCGGCCACGGTGTAGATGTACTTCACTCCGTCGACGCTGATCACGGCGAGGGCGTTGTTGCTGACGCCGGAGATGCCGGTCCAGAGGTTGCGCCACCCGGTGTCGCTGGACGCCTCGTACACCAGGCCGTTGTTGACCGTGTAGAGCAGCTTGTTGCCGCCGATGACCATCGAGGCGGTGGCCGAGCCGGTGATGCTGTTGACCGGCAGCATCTGCCAACCACTGTGGCTGCCGGACTCGTACACCTGGCGGTTGGCGGCCTGCCCACAGTTCTGGCTGGTCATGTTCCGGGCCGGTGAGGTGGGACCGGAGATGTAGAGGGGGCCGGTGGACGGGCTGCCGTCGGACGTGATGCCGGAGGCCACCCCGTTGAAGTACGACTCGGTCTTGACGCCGTCGCGCACCTGCTCGTAGTGCAGGTGCGGGCCGGTGGAGTTGCCGGTGCTGCCGACCCGGCCGATCTGCTGGCCGGTCGACACCCACTGCCCGGCAGTGACCATCGGTGCCTCGATCATGTGCAGGGAGAGCGTCCGCCAAC
Source organism: Micromonospora carbonacea (assembly GCF_014205165.1). NCBI lineage: Bacteria > Bacillati > Actinomycetota > Actinomycetes > Micromonosporales > Micromonosporaceae > Micromonospora > Micromonospora carbonacea. The sequence goes on from NZ_JACHMZ010000001.1 coordinate 3,144,114, forward strand.
CGCCGCCGTGATCGATGACCACGTACCAGCCGCCGCCGTTCCCCCAGCCGGCGAACGTGACGGTGCCGCTGTACGAGGCGAGGACCGGGCGGCCGTTGCTGGTCCCGCCGGTGAAGGTCAGGTCGATGTCGTAGTCGTCGTGGCCGTAGTAGGTGGCCATTCTCCAGGTCTCACCGCAACTCACCGGCATCTGGAAGTTGGGTCGGGGGCCGGCGGCCTGGGCTGGGGTGGCCACGACAGCGGCGGTGCCCGCGACCGCGAGCACTGCCGCGCCGGCGGTCGCGAGTACCCGGCAGGCCGCCGTGAGGACCCGGGCGAGTGGACCCGTCATGTAAGTTCCCTCCTGGGAAAGCTGAGGTAGAAGGATGTCGATCATACGGCCGAAGCGCCCTGCGGAGAGACCTGCGGGTGAGGTGCCCGTCGTCCCCAGTGTTCTCGCCGCCCAGCCTCGGCCTTTCGTGGCGGCCGTGATCTCGGGTGTCCAGTGGGGCCGGTGAATATGGCGAAGCGCCTGCCACGTAAGGCGATTCCGGTCACCACGCAGCCCGCGGCTCGGCAGAGGGCGATTCCGGATGTCGGGCCGTGGTGGCGAAGTCCCGGCGGAAATGGTGCTGCGATTGGGAGATCTGGTATATGGCGCAATTCCCACGCGCTGGTGAGTGAGAGTGGTCTGGGTCGGATGACGCCTATGGTCCGTACGGCATCGATGTGAAACGATAGCGCCCCGAAGTGACGAATGGCGGTTGTCGGCCGGCGCGCGCAATGCGCCGAGCCGGCCTGTCAGCGTGGGAAGGGGCACCCGGCTCTTGTCGTCGATACTTCTCTTCGTCGTCGGTGCCGCACTGCTGATCTACAGTGCGGAGAAGCTGATCTCCTATCTCGTCGGTGCCGCGGCCGGCCTGCGTGTCTCCGTCTTTCTGCTCGCGATCATATTCACCGGAATAGAGTTCGACGACGTCGCCTTCGGGGTGGCGCTCAACATGGAGGACCTCAGCGGCGTCGCGCTCGGCACCGTCTTCGGCACGGCGATCTCGATGATCGGGGTGGTGCTCGCCCTCGCCGCGATCATCTCGCCCACCCGGGTCGCCGTCCCGGGTCGCTACCTCGCCCTGTTCGCCGTCGCGCCCCTGGTGCTGATCCCCTTCCTCGTGTTCGGGCCCCTCACCCCGCTCCACGGCGTGCTGCTCCTGCTGCTGTTCGCGTTCTTCCTCGGCTACGTGGCGATGCGGGAGCTTCGGCGGGGCACGCCGGCTACCGGCACGCCGCCCCTCGTCGTGCCGATGCCGTTCGACCGGGCCCGGCCGCTTCCCGGCTGGGCGGCGATCGGGCTGGCCGTCGTCGCGCTCGTCGGTCTCGTCGTCGGTGCGGCCATGACCAGCATCGGCACCGAGGGCCTGCTGGAGGAGTTCCGGATCCAGGGGGCCCTGTTCGGTGCCACCATCGCCACCCTCGTGCTCACCCTGGAGGACGTGCTCCTGACCGTCGAGCCCACCCGCAGGGGCGCCGCCGACATCGGCCTCGCGAACGTCGTCGGCAGCGTCGTCTTCGGCGTGACCGGGAAGCTCGGCATCATCCTGCTCGTCGGGGGCAGCATCGTCGTCGACGACGAGGTGCTCTCCTGGCACCTCCCGGTGCTCGTCGGCATGACCGCCCTCGCCGCCTGCTTCCTCTCCACCGGCCGGCTGCGGCGCTGGCACGGGTACGTGCTGCTCGCCGCCTACGTCGCGTACTGGGTCGTCAGCTTCGCCGTCTTCGGTGAAGCGCCGGTCGAGGCCGACTGATCGGCGACGACCCGATCCGCGACGCCGGAAGGCCTACGGCTGGCCGGACGGCATCGGCAAGGTCACCGGCTGCACCGCCAGCGAGCTGGCACCGTCGATCGACGCTGTCGTCGACGTCCGCGGTCCGGGTCAGCGAACCTCGCAGGGTGCGCCGTTGAGGGTGAAGGCCGTGGGTGGCGCGTCGCTGTCGTGCCACGTGCCCTGGATGCCGAACGTCGCGGTGCCTGCGGGGGAGATGACGGCGTTCCAGGTCTCGTTGCGGGCCGTGACGGTGGTGCCGGTCTGGGCGATGGCCGCGTTCCAGCCGCCGGTCACGCGCTGGTCGCCGGCGAAGTCGAAGGCGAGCGTCCAGCCGTTGATCGGTGCGCCCGCGATGGCGGCGATGGTGACCTCGGCGACGAAGCCGCCGGCCCACCGGCTGACGTTGCGGTACGTCACCGCGCATCCCGGCGGCGGCGGTGCCGCCGTGATCTCCAGGTTGGCGGAGCCTGCGTCGAGCAGCGTGCTGCCGAGGGTGAACTGGGCGGTGACCAGAAGCCGGGTGGCGGTGCAGCCGGCATACGTGTTGTAGCGGGACGTCGCCGTGAACGTCCCACCGGCCTCGATGGTGACCGGGCGTGCCGGGAGCGGCTCCACGATGGGGCATCCGGGCGGGACGCCGGGGCCGGAGCCGAGGAACTGTTGGTAGGAGAAGAACGAGGCCTGCTGTGGCGTGTCGGTGCAGTTCTGCGCGACGACCGTCAGGGTGCTGCCCTGGCCGGGCATGATCTGTGGCGGCGACCAGGTCATCGACGTGATCCGGACGGTGCCGGTGCAGGCCGGATCGGCGGCTTGCGCGGGGGCGGGGGCGGTGAGGGCGGCGCCGGTGGTCAACAGCGCGGCGAGGACGGCGGCGAGCTTGCGCAACGAAACCTCCTGCGGGACGAATGCGAGCCGTTGCACAGCACACCGAACATACTGATGTAAGTCAATCGCCGGCCCCTTGCCGGATCCTGGGCGAAGACGCGCGCGACGCGGCTGGTGTGCCGAGGAGCCGCTCGATGAGGCGGGCCTCGCCCGGCCAGGCGGCCAGCAGGACGTCCCGGGGCACCTGCCGGCCGGCGTAGCGCAGGGCGAGCGCCACCACGACGATGTCGTCGAGGGGCCCGATGACGGGCAGGAACTCGGGGATCAGGTCGACGGGGCTGGCCACCCAGAGGCCGGCGAGCAGGACGGCGACCTTGGCCCGGCGGGGCACCCTGGGGTCCCTGCGCAGCCGGCGGACCATGGTGACGCAGTCCGGGACGAAGGCGGCGAGGTCCCGCAGCAGGCCGGGCGGGAGCCGGCGGGCCAGCAGGATCAGCAGCGCCCACGAGGCGAGCAGCAGCGCGACCGCGCCGGCCAGGGCGACGGCCCAGTCGCGCCAGACAAGGCCATGATCGGGTACGAGGTGCACGACTCGTCAACGTAGTCGCGCCCCCGGGGGACGTGGGCAGGAGGTGCGGGTGTCAGCAGGAGCCCTCGTGCCAGCTGAGCTGAGTCACGGTCACCGGCAGGTAGAAGATGTTGCCGCCGGGGGGCGTGCAGAGCGTGTAGTGGCTCGTCGACCCGTCCGGCCAGGTGTAGGAGTATTTCATGTCGACGTTGCGGGGCGTGTAGTTGTAGTAGGTCTTCGCCGGGACGCTGCCGGACCACTCGCCGGCACTCACCAGGGACGGAGTCTCCACGGGGGCGGGGTTCGGGTGCGCCCAGTTGGGCCAGACGCAGAACGTGCCCTGCGCGCAGTTTCCGGGCGGCCACGCCTCGGAGGCCTGGGAAGCTGCCGCCGATGCGGTGGGCGCGGTGGCGAGCAGGGTCGCGGCGGACGCGGCGACGGCAAGGGACTTCAGCAGCATGGCGTTCCTCCCCGAATATTCATCGAACCCGGTCAAATTAACACCGGTGTAGTTGAGCGGTCAAGCAGTTGGGCGGCGTGGTACGTGCCGGCTGCCATCAGGGCTGCGCATAGGGCAACCTTCGAGAACCGGGGTGGTGGCAGCCGGTGTGAAACTCATGGATCTCTTACTCCCGGAAGGCGGAGTCATCATGAGTAACGACACCGTGCTCATACTCTTCCCCATCGCTGTCGGCATCGTCATGCTCGGGCTCGGCCTCACGCTGACCCTCGACGACTTCCGCCGGGTGGTGCGCTACCCCAAGGCGATGGTCGTCTGCCTGGTCTCCCAGATGCTGATCCTGCCGGCGATCTGCCTGGGCCTGGTCGTCGCCTTCGACCTGCGACCCGAGCTGGCGGTCGGCATGATGCTGCTCGCCGCCTCACCGGGCGGCAGCACGGCCAGCCTCTACAGCCACCTGTTCAAGGGTGACCTCGCGCTCAACATCTCGCTGACCGCCGTCAACTCCGTGCTCGCGCTGTTCACCCTGCCGGTCATCGTGAACCTGTCGGTTGCGGGCTTCGTCGGCTCGGACAGCTCGATCGGCCTCCAGTTCGACAAGGTGATCCAGGTGTTCGCCCTGGTGCTGATCCCGATCGCGATCGGGATGACCATCCGGGCGAGGTTCACCGCCGCCGCCCTGCGCCTGGAGCGCGCCGTCAAGGTCCTGTCGGTGGTGGTGCTGATCCTGATGATCTCCAGCGTGATCGCCGGCCTCGGCGCGGAGGTGTTCGACATCCTCGGCGAGATCATCCTCGCGGTGGTGGCGTTCAACCTGATCAGCATGGGCCTCGGCTACTTCGGCCCCCGGCTGCTGCGCGTCGGCGAGCGGGAGTCGATCGCCTCGGCGTTCGAGATCGGCCTGCACAACGCCAGCCTGGCCATCACCATCGGGATGAGCCCGACGCTGCTCGACAACTCGACGATGGCGATGCCGTCGGTGACGTACGGCTTCGTCATGTTCTTCACCGCCGCCGTCTTCGGCGTCGTCGTCTCCCGTCGCGTGCGCGCGGGGGCCGCGACCGGCGGCTTGTCGGCGGCGTCGAGCCGGGTGTGACCTCCGGTTCGCGCCGGATCCGATCCCGATCCCGATCGGGTCCGGCGCGGCCGTGGTCGTGGTCCTGCCGCCCGTGGTGGCCCCGCCCGGTCAGCGCGACGACGGCGCGTCCGGGGGCGCGACGCAGGCCGGCGGGAGGTGGAACCAGCGCAGCGCCTCGACGCCGGGCGGCAGCCCGGTGGGGCCCTCGTCGAGGCGGTCGTCGCGGCCGGCGAGGATCCGCCGCGCCTCGCGCAGGTATCCGGCCAGGGCGTCCTCGCCGACCCGCTCCCGCCGGCCGGCGGGCGTCGGGCCGCCGACCAGCAGGGCGCTCAGGTCGGCCAGGCGCAGCGGCCGTCCCGGGCCGCGACGGTGCCGCCACAGGCCGGTGCGGGCGTCGAACCGGTAGTCGGTCAGCAGCCGGTGCCCGTGCCGGGCGATCAGGTCGACCGCGTCGACGAGATAGTCGGCGACCACGTCGGAGACGAAGTAGTTGAAGGTGATCCGCGCCCAGCCGGGCTTGATCCCCTCGCAGCCGAGGGCGATCTCCTCCCGGAACGCGCGGGAGCGTTCCTCGTCGATCCCCAGCAGGCGGTGGCCGTAGGGTCCCGCGCAGGAGCAGCCCCCGCGCGCCTGGATGCCGAACAGGTCGTTGAGCAACGCGACGACGAAGTTGTGGTGCAGGTGCCGGTCGCCGTGGCGGATCTGCACCGACACGATGGGCAGCCGCCGGGCCCGGGTGCTGCCGAGGATCTCGATCCCCGGGTTCGCCGACCAGCGGCGCAGCGCCCGCGACCACAGCCGCTCCTCGCGGGCCCGGATGACGTCGGTGCCGACGGCCTGCTTGAGGGCGAACACCAGCCCCGCCCGGATCGACTCGACGATCGCCGGCGTGCCGCCCTCCTCCCGCGCGACCGGGTCGTCGAGGTAGCGGTGGCCGACCGGGTCGACGAACGCCACCGTGCCGCCACCCGGGGTCGTCGGCACCCGGTTGCGGACCAGGTCCCGGCGCACCACCAGGATCCCCGGCGTCTGCGGGCCGCCGACGAACTTGTGCGGCGACAGGAAGACCGCGTCCTTGCCGTCGGCGGCCCCCGGGGTCGACTCGCCCATCCGGATCGGCACGTACGGGCCGGCGGCGGCGTAGTCCCAGCAGGACAGGGCGCCGTGGGCGTGCAGCAGCGCGGCGATCGAGTCGGTGTCGGAGAGGATCCCGGTGACGTTGGAGGCGGCGGAGAAGCTGCCGATGCGCAGTGGCCGGTCCGCGTACCGGGCCAGTTGCGCGGCGAGGTCCGCCCGGTCGATGTGCCCGTCCGGGTCCGCGCCGATGACGACCACCTCGGCGTACGTCTCGCGCCACGGCAGCTCGTTGGAGTGGTGCTCGTAGGGGCCCACGAACACCACCGGACGCTGCCGGGGCGGGATGCGGTCGAGCAGGCCGTGGCGGTGGGCCGGCCCGTGCGGCAGCCGCAGTTCGAGCATCCCGACCAGCTTGTCGACCGCCGCCGTGGCCCCCGAACCGCAGAAGACGACGACGTGCTCGTCGGTCCCGCCGACGGCGTCGTGGACGGTGCGTCGGGCGTCCTCGCGCAGCCGCCCGGTGGCCAGGCCGGTGGCGGAGCTCTCGGTGTGGGTGTTGGCGTAGCGGGGCAGCACCCAGTCCCGGACGGCGTCCTCCACGAAGTCCAGCGCCCGCCCCGAGGCGGTGTAGTCGGCGTACGTGATCCGGCGCGGCCCGTAGGGCCCGTCCAGCACCTCGCCCTCGCCGACGACCCCGTCCCGGATCCGGGCCAGCAGCCGCTCCGCGCTGCCCGAAGTGACCGATGTCTCCATGACGTGCTGCCTCCCCGTGGCGCGACGGCGTCGGGGCAGGTCAGCGGGCGTCGATGCCCCGAGCGTCGGTCCCCAGTGTGCCCGAAGCGTCCGGGAGGGCTTCGCCGGCGGTGGCCCGCCGCCGCGCGACTGGTGCCGGGGCGGGCGTCGGTGCGACGATCGCGACCGTCCCTGCGGCCGACACGAGGAGAGCGCGATGGTCAGTGGTGCCGAGTTGGACGACTGCCGGCGGGTCGCCGAGGAGGCGGCGCGGCTCGGCGGCCGGGAGCTGCTGCTGCGCTTCGGCGACCACGGCCGGGTCGACCACAAGACGGCGTCCACCGACCTGGTGAGCGAGGCGGACCGGGCCAGCGAGGCACGTATCGTGGCGCTGCTGCGCGCCCGTCGGCCCGACGACGGCATCGTCGCCGAGGAGGGCAGCGGCCACACCGGCAGCTCCGGGCTGCGCTGGGTGCTGGACCCCCTCGACGGGACGGTGAACTACGTCTCCGGCGTGCCGTTCTGGTGCGTCAGCGTGGCCTGCGAGGAGCGGACGCCGCACGGGTGGCGGCCGGTGGTCGGCGTGGTCCTCGACCCGGTGCACGACGAGTTGTTCCACGCCGTGCGGGGCCGGGGCGCGTTCCGCGACGACGTCCCGCTGGCCCGGCGGGCGGGCGTCGCGCTCGACGAGGTGATCCTCGCCGCCGGGTACGCGTACGACGTGGCCCACCGCAGGGTGCAGGCGGCCGTGGTCACCGACCTGGCCGGCGACGTGCGCGGGGTGCGGATGCTCGGCTCCACCGCGCTGGCCCTGGCCTGGATCGCGGCGGGGCGCTGCGACGCGTACGTCGAGGACCGCACCTTCCGGTGGGACTGGGCGGCCGGGCTGGTGATCGCCGTCGAGGCCGGCGCGGCCGTCGAGGTGAGCGGCAGCCGCGTCCTCGCCGCCCCGCCGGAGCTGATCGACGGGCTGCGTCCCCGGGTCGCCGCGCTGGGCTGACGCGGCCCGGCGCGGGCGGCGTGCCCGCAGGGGTGCGGCGGGCCGCCCGGCGAGGGGGTGCGCCGGACGGCCCGCCACGTGCGGGGAGCGCTCAGCAGAGCGCGTGGAGGGGCGGGGAACCGCGTCGCCTCAGATGAACAGGGTGTTCGGGCCCAGGCCGCAGGCGATCCGGCCGTACAGCTCGGTGTTGGTGTCGGGGTTGATCAGCCCGTGCAGGCTCATCGCGTTGACGTCGCGGACGATCCGCTGGATCGGCACGTCCCGGTAGATGGAGGTGCCGCCGCTGGCGGAGGCGAACAGGTCCACCGCCTCCTTGGCCAGCCGCGTCGCCCAGCCGTGGTCGGCGCGCACCCGGGCCCGCTCCTCGAGGGTCCACTCGGCGCCGGTGGCCGCCTTCGTGTCGACCAGGTCGGCGGCGTGGTAGGCGTGGAACTCGGCCTGCTCGATCTTCATGAGCGCGGTGCCGACCTTCAGGTGGGTGACCGGGGCCTCGCTCTGGTTCTCGTACTCCGTGTAGGTGATCTTCCGGCCGGGCAGCCGGTCGAAGAACTCGTCGCGGGCGGCCTTGGCCACGCCGACGGCCGCGCCCACGCCCGACGCCGCCGCGTTCAGCGCCGCCGGGGTGCGCCAGACGGGGGAGTCGGCGTTGCCCTGCGACAGGCCCTGCGGGATCATCGCCGCGCTCATCGGGATGATGTGGCTGTTCGGGACGAACAGGTCCCGGGCCACGGTGGTGACGCTGCCGGTCGCGGTCAGGCCGGTGGTGTACCAGTCGTCGACGATCTCCAGGCTGCCGATCGGCACCAGCGCCATGATCGGCTCCGGCTCGGCGTCGGGGCGCAGCACGACCACCGCGATCTCCTGCCACTGCGCGTGGTGGGCCCCGCTGATGAAGTGCCAGTTGCCGTTGACGACGACGCCCCCGTCGGTGGGCACGGCCGTGCCGCCGACGCTGTTGGTGCCGCACACCCGGGCGTGGGGAACGGCGAACACCTCGTCCTGGGCCTCGTCGGGGAAGAGGCCGGCGAGCCAGGTGGGGATCCACAGCACCGAGGTGACCCACGCGGTGCTGGCGTCGCCCCGGCCCAGCTCCGTGGCGACCGCCACGAGGGTGCGGGTGTCCACCTCGTACCCGCCGTAGCGGCGGGGCGTGCGGAGCCTGAACAGCCCCGCCTCCTCGATCGCGGCTACCGTCTCGTCGTGCAGCCGACGATTCTCCTCCTGCCACGCCGCGTGCTTGCGGATCAGCGGGACGAGACCCGCCGCCCGCTGGACCAGCTCCTCACGGGTGGGTGCTTCGGTGGTCGTGGACACGTGTCCTCCTCAACGGGGCGACCGGATCGACCGGGGTCGTGTCGGCCAGGCGTCCTCGACGCTGTCACACTCCGCGGGCCGTGGCCTCTTCCGGATTGCCCGGCGTCCACACAGGACAGGCGGGGGAGGAGGGGGAGGGCACGAGGGGAGAAGTCGGCAGGCGGGGCCCGTGCCAGGCTCGCAGGTGTCGCCCGGCCTCTCCCAGGCCCGGCGGCGACCGTCGAGGGAGGAACGATGGCTTTTCCGCAGATCGTCTCGCGTGAGGAATGGACCACGGCCCGGGAGAAGCTCCTGGAGGAGGAGAAGGCGCTGACCCGGGCGCGCGACCAGCTCAGCGCCGCCCGCCGGGCCATGCCCGTGGTGCCGGTGGAGAAGGAGTACGTGTTCGCCTCGCCGTCGGGCCCGGTGACGCTGCTCGACCTGTTCCAGGGCCGCCGCCAGCTCATCGTGCGGCACTTCATGTTCGCCCCGGAGGCGAAGGAGGGCTGCGTCGGCTGCTCGATGCAGGCCGACAACGTCGGCAACCTGTCGCACATGCACGCCCGGGACACCTCGTTCGTGATGATCGCCCGCGCGCCGATCGAGAAGATCGAGCAGTTCAAGGCCCGGATGGGCTGGAGCCACATCCCGTGGGTCTCGTCGTTCGGCAGCGACTTCAACTACGACTTCAACGTCTCGATGGAGAAGGGCGAGCTGCCGGCCGTCAGCTCGTTCATCCGCGACGGCGAGAAGATCTACCACGCCAGCTCGGTGTTCGACCGGGGCGGCGAGGTGTTCATCAACACCTACAACTACCTCGACGTCACCCCGCTGGGGCGGCAGGAGGAGGGGCTGGCCCACCCGTGGGACTGGTGGCGTCACCACGACCGCTACGACTCCGACGAGGCCGCCAACCCGGGCGAGAACTGGTGGACCGGGGTCAACAAGTTCCGGGTGCGCCAGGACGGCGCGGCCGCCCAGCCGGCGGAGGCCGGCACGCAGTGACGCCGGTGCGGTGGGGCGGCGACGCCCCACCCGTCGGGGCGGCCGGTTCCCGGCCGGGCGGCGCGGGCCGTCCCCCGGGAGCCGGCCGCCGCCGTGTGCGCGGCGGCGGGCGTGCGTGGCGGCTCCGCGCGGGCGGGCGGCTCAGGTGACGGTGACGCTGTGCCGGGGCGTGGGCGGCGGGGCCGCGGCGGGGGCGCGGCGGGGGATGCCGCCGAGCATCCGCAGGGCCGCCGCCGACGGCGAGCCGGCCTCGACGGTGAAGGTCACCAGCATCAGGTCGGGGGTCTCCTCCAGCCGCAGCGTGTGCTGGTTGACCGTCAGCGCCCCGACCACCGGGTGCGCCATGTCGTAGGTCATCGACTCGCAGGTGCTCACCGGGTGCTCGGCCCACATGGCGGCGAACTCCGGGCTGCGCGACAGCAGCTCCTCGACCAGCCCGACGACCCGGCGGTCGCCCCGGTAGCGCCCCACGGCCATCCGCAGGTAGGCCACCACGGAGCGGGCCTTGCCCGGCCAGTCCGCGTACAGCTCGCGCATCCGGGGGTCGAGGAAGACCGAGCTGCTCATGTTGGGCGGCTCGTCGAGGTGCCAGGCGAGCAGCGCGTGGCCCAGCGGGTTCCAGGCGTGCACGTCGGTCGCGGCGCCGAGCACCATCGCCGGCACGTCGGGCATCATCGCGAGCATCTGGTGCAGGGCCGGCGGCGCCGCGTGGGCCCGGGCGGCCCGGTCGCCCGCCGACCGGCCGGGGCGGGCCAGCACGAACAGGTGGGCGCGCTCGTCGCCGTCGAGCTGCAACGCGCGGGCGACCGCGTCGAGCACCTCGTCGGACACGTTGTGCGCCTGGCCCTGCTCCAGCCGGGTGTAGTAGGAGACGCTGACCCCGGCGAGCTGGGCCAGCTCCTCGCGGCGCAGCCCGGAGACCCGCCGGCGCTCGCCGTAGCGGGTCAGGCCGGCGTCCTGCGGGCGGATGACGCCGCGACGCGATCGGAGGAACTCGCCCAGCGGATTCATGCGACTCAGTATGGCCGACGAGCATGACACTGTCAGTGGTACCCACCGTAGGAGTACCAACGGTTTCCGGCCGGGCGGGCGGTCTCCGCCGGGCCCGGCCGGAGCCGGACGAGTGTCCTGATCGGACGGTCAGGCCGTCTCGGCCAGGAAGCGCAGGATGTGGGCGTTGGTGATCTCCGGCTGCTCGGTGAGCGGGACGTGCCGCGAGTCGGGGACCAGCGCGCCGGCCGACCCCTTCGGCAGGGCCTCGACGATCCGGGCGAGCTTCTCCTCGTTCATCGCGAAGGCGACGTCCTGCACGCCGAAGATGTTCAGCGTCGGCTGCGTCGGCAGGGCGCCCCACAACGCGCCCTGCTCCGCCGCCCAGTCCGGGGTGCCGAAGGTCGCCGGCGGGAAGTTCGTCCGGTACATGCCCAGGGCGGCGTGCAGGTTCTCCGGCCGGCCCAGGGCGGCCCGGATGTCGGCCAGGTCCTGCGTGACGTCGTAGCCGTCGCGGGAGTACTTGTGCAGCATGAACTCCAGGAAGGCCAGGTCGTTGGCGGCGACCAGCTCGTCGGCGGCGGCCATCTGGAAGAACCAGAAGTGGGCCTGGACGTTGATGCCCCGGGGGTCGAGCAGATACTCGCCGAAGAACTGGAACGGCGGCACGTCGCAGGCGACCAGCCGCGACCAGCGCTCCGGCGCCTGCACGGCCGCGGCCCACGCGACGGCGGCCCCGAAGTCGTGCCCGATCAGCACCGCCCGCTCGTCGCCGCCGAGCACCTCGTGCAGGGCGTTGACGTCGCCCACCATGTCGCGGATGTGCTCGCTGCCGGGCGGCGGGACGGAGCTGGGGGCGAAGCCGCGGGTCCACGGCGTCACCACCCGGTAGCCGGCGTCGACCAGCACCGGCACCAGGTGCCGGAACGAGTTGGGGGTGAACGGGAAGCCGTGCACCAGCAGGGCCAGCGGGCCCTCGCCCAGTTCACGGTATGCGATGTCGACCCCGTTGACGGTGACCTGAGATTGACGCATGGGATGCCTCCTCGGCGGGCATGGATTGCACCAAGACTGGCCGAGCCGCACACCCCCCGCTTCTTCCTGCGTGCTGCCTCGTTGTAATGCGCGGACCTGGGAGGGCGACGGTGGAGTACGCACTGGTGATCTATCACGACGAGGCCGGCGAGCTCAGCCCCGCGGAGATCGACGGGGACCCCCGGCACCGGGCCTGGATCGACGAGGTGCGCCGCCGCGGGGCGTTCGCGGGCGGGCAGCGCCTGCGACCCGGCCACGCCGGCCGCACGGTGCGTTCCCGGGCCGGGGCCACGCTGGTCTGCGACGGGCCGTTCGCCGAGGCCCGGGAGCAGGTGGGCGGGTTCGTCGTGCTGCGCTGCGCCGACCTCGACGAGGCGACGGAGCTGGCCGCCCTGCACCCGTTCGCCGCGCTGGGCGTCATCGAGGTGCGGCCGGTCTGGACCCGGTGACCTTCCCGGTCGACGCCGCCGTGGCCACGGCGTTCCGCCGGGAGTACGGCCAGCTCGTCGGCACGCTGGTCGCCCTCACCGGGGACCGGGCCCTGGCCGAGGACTGCGTGCAGGACGCGTTCGCCGCCGCGCTGCAACGCTGGCCCGGCGAGGGCGTGCCCCGGCGGCCCGGGGCCTGGCTGACGACCGTGGCGCGCAACCGGGCCGTCGACCGGCTGCGGCACGAGAACATGGCCGCCGTCCGGCTGCGCGAGGCCGCGGTCACCCTGTCGACGTACGCGGACGCGCCGCCGGTGCCGCCGGTGATCCGCGACGCCCAGCTCCGGCTGATCTTCACCTGTTGCCATCCCGCGCTGTCGCTGACGTCGCAGGTCGCGCTGACCCTGCGTACCGTCGTGGGCCTCGGCCCGGCGGAGATCGCCCGCGCCCTGCTGGTCCCGCCGGGCACCCTCGCGCAGCGGCTGGTGCGGGCCCGGCGCGGCGTCCGCGAGGCCGGCCTGCGCGGCGAGCTGCCGCCGGCCGCCGAGCTGCCCGGCCGGGCCGCGGCGGTGCGCGCGGTGGTGTACCTGCTGTTCACCGAGGGGTACGCGGCCACGGCCGGCGCGGAGCTGCTGCGGCACGGGCTGTGCGCGGAGGCCGTGCGGCTGGCCCACCTGCTGGCCCGGCTGTTGCCCGACGATCCGGAGACCCTCGGGCTGCTCGCGCTGCTGCTGCTGCACGACGCCCGGCGCGACGCCCGCACCGACGCGCACGGCGACCTGGTGCCGCTGGAGCGGCAGGACCGCCGGCGGTGGGACCGGGGCCGCATCGCCGAGGGGACGCGGCTGCTGGAGCGGGCCCTGCGCCACGGGCGGCCGGGCCCCTACCAGGTGCAGGCGGCGATCGTGGCCTGCCACGCGTGCGCCCCCGACGCCGCGCGCACCGACTGGGCGCAGATCGCCGGGCTCTACGCCGAGCTGGCCGAGCTGACGCCGTCGGCTGTGGTGCGGCTCAACCAGGCGGTGGCGGTCGCCATGGCGGACGGCCCGCAGCGGGGCCTGGAGCTGCTGGAGCGGGTGGAGCGCTCCGGCGAACTGGCCGGCCACCACCTCGTCCCGGCCGTCCGCGCCGACCTGCTGCGGAGGCTGGACCGGCGGGCCGACGCGGCCGGGGCGTACCGGCGGGCGCTGGAGCTCGCCGGCAACGACGTCGAGCGCCGGTACCTGCGGGGCCGCCTGGCGGAGGCCACCGGAAGCTGAGCGGATCAAGCACAGCAAATCGGCGGCAAATGTATATTTCCCGAAGGGTCGCCCGTCGGTCTGACGAACCGGTCCGGCGTCGCCGGACCCGCCCACGACGAGGGGATCACACATGCTGCTGGAGAACAGGACGGCGATCGTCTACGGCGCCGCGGGCGCGCTGGGCAGCGCCGTGTCGCGTGCCTACGCCCGCGAGGGCGCCACGCTCTACCTGGCCGGCCACCACTTCGACCGGGTCGAGATGCTCGCCAAGGAGATCGCCGCCGACGGCGGCCGGGCGTACGCCCACCAGGTCGACGCCCTCGACCCGGAGGCGGTCGACGCCCACGCGGGGCTGGTCGCCGAGCGGGCCGGGAGCATCGACGTGTCCTTCAACGCCGTCGGCCTGGACCACGTGCAGGGCGTCCCGCTGCGCGAGCTGGACCTGGACGACTTCCTGCTGCCGATGAACACCTTCGTGCGCACCCAGTTCCTCACCACGGCGGCGGCGGCGCGGCGGATGGTGGAGCAGCGCAGCGGCGTCATCGTGGTGCTGTCGACGTCCGCCGCGCGGGCGCCCATGCCCTCGGGCGGCTTCGGCGTGGCGTGCGCCGGCATCGAGTCGCTGGCCCGGGAGCTGGCGGGCGAGGTGGGCCCGTTCGGGGTGCGGGTGGTCTGCCTGCGTCCCGACGCGATCCCGGAGAGCGTGCAGCACGGCTCGTACGTCCGCGAGACGTGGCGGCGCGCGGCCGAGGCGAACGGGGCGACCCTGGAGGACATGCTCGCCGCCAAGCCGGGGATGCCGAACCCGCTGCTGGGCCGGGCGGTGACGCTGGCGGACGTGGCCGGCACCGCCGTGTACCTCGCCTCGGACCTGTCCAGCGGCCTGACCGGCTCGATCACCACCGTCGGGTGCGGAGTGCTCGTCGACTGACGGCCCGTCGGCTGCCCGGGGGCCGCGCCCCCCCCGGGCAGCCCACGCCCCCTCGACGGCGGGCGGGAAATAGAGCAAGCTCGAAGAGCGCGCCGACCGGGTAGCGTGGAACGGGACCGGCACGGCGGGTGCCGAGGGTGCCACTGCCAGTGGTACGCATGGCAGGGAGATGGGTAGCCGGGCCGCGGCTACCTAGGGTTCGTGGGCATGGCGGAGAACCAGAGCACGTCGGAGCAGCTCAGCTCCGCGCAGAAACTTGCCCTATTCGTCCTGCTCGGCGCGCAGTTCATGCTGTCGGTCGACTTCTCGATCCTCAACGTGGCGCTGCCCCGGATGGGGGAGGGCGTCGGCCTGTCGCTGGCCGACCTGCCGTGGGTGGCCAGCGCGTACGCGCTGCCCGCCGCCGGCTTCACGCTCCTGTTCGGCCGGGTCGCCGACCTGTTCGGCCGGCGGCGGCTGTTCCTGACCGGCATCGCGCTGCTCACCGTGGCCTCACTGCTCGGCGGCTTCGCGAACAACGCGGCGATGCTGCTCAGCGCCCGCGTGCTCCAGGGCTTCGCCAACGCGATCGCCATCCCGGCCGCGATGGCGCTGCTGATCACCACCGTCTCCGACGAGCGGGCCCGCGCCCGGGTGCTCGGCCTCAACGGCGCGCTGCTCTCCGGTGGCTTCACCGTCGGGGCCCTGGTCGGCGGCAGCCTGGTCAGCGCCCTGGACTGGCGCTGGGCGTTCTGGATCAACGTGCCGGTGGCGGTCGCCATCATGGTGCTGACCCCCCTGGTGATCAAGGAGAGCGTCCGTCCCGCCGGCGTCAAGCTCGACGTGCCCGGCGCCGTCACGGTCACCGCCGGCCTGCTCGCCCTGGTCTACGGCGTGAGCATGCAGAGCTGGATCGCCCTCGTCGTCGGCGCGGTGCTCATCGCGGCCTTCTGGTTCGTCGAGCTGAAGGCCAAGGCGCCCCTGGTGTCGCTGACCCTGCTCAACCGGCCGAACATCAAGTGGGGCAACTACGGCGGCATCGTCGCCTTCGTGATGGCCAGCGGCGTCAACTTCGGCCTCACCCTCTACATGCAGGACGTGCTCAAGATGGCCCCGTTCACCACCGGCCTGGTGTTCGGCGGGCCGGGCCTGGTCGCCGTCGTCGCGGGCGTCATCGCCGGCCGCATGATCGGCAAGTACGGCTACCGCAACGTCCTCGCCGTCGGCCTGCTGGCGCAGGGCCTGACCACCGTCCCGCTGCTGCTGACCGGCACGTCGACCACGCCGAGCCTGGCCCTGATCGTGCCGTCGCTGTTCCTGATGTACTTCGGGCACGTCACCGCCGTCGTCGCCTACACGGTGACCGCCACCTCCGGCCTGGACGACTCGCAGCAGGGCCTGGCGACCGGCCTGGCCACCCTGGCCCAGCAGATCGCGGTCACCATCGGCATCCCGATCTTCGGCGCGCTCGTGGCCGCCCGCACGGACGTGCTGGACGGCGTCCACTTCGCCATGCAGGTGCAGATCGTGGTGATCCTGGTGTCGGTGGCGCTGATCTGGATCGGCCTGCGGGACCGGGGCATCCCGGCCGGGCCGTCGTCGTCGGCCGCCGAGCGGCAGGAGCCGGTGGACACCGCCGAGGCGCAGCAGCCCGCGCCGGTGCCGGTGCCGCGCAAGGTCAGCGAGAACACGGTCTAGGCGCCCCCCAGCGCGCCTACCGACCGCGGTGCACGGAGCGTCGGTCCGCACCCCCCTGGGCGCTCCGTGCACCGCATGGTCGGCCCGCGGGCCGTCTGCCACCTGGCGGGCGGCCCGTGCGGCGTGTCCCGGCCGGAGCCCGGCCCAGCCGGCTGACAGCGCCGCCCCGAGGGCGGTGCCGGCCGGCTTGGCGGTGTCGACCGGCTCGGTGGTGCCGGCCTGAAGACGGTGCCCGCCGGCTTGACAGTGCCGGCCGGTTGGCGCTGCCGACCCGAC
Organism: Micromonospora carbonacea; assembly: GCF_014205165.1. Lineage (NCBI taxonomy): Bacteria > Bacillati > Actinomycetota > Actinomycetes > Micromonosporales > Micromonosporaceae > Micromonospora > Micromonospora carbonacea. The sequence goes on from NZ_JACHMZ010000001.1 coordinate 3,160,532, forward strand.
GGCGCGCAGGGAACCCCGCCTTCGGCGGGTGGTCCTGTCGGCGCCTACGCAGCTGACTCAGCTCCCTAGTCGACGACGCGAGGTCCCGGGAAGGCGGCACGCGCCGCGCCGCCGGCCACCGCCGGCACCGCGCTGCTCCTGGAACGCCTCAGGCCGCGAGACCTCAGCCCCGAGGCCCCGGGGAACGCACAGCGAGACGGGCGTCCCGCGGGGTTTCGCACCGCGGGACGCCCGTGTCGGTGGGACCGGTCAGGACTGCCGGAGCCAGTCGGCGAGCCGCTCGCCGATCATGATGGAGGTGAGGTTGGTGTTGCAGTTGACGATCGACGGCATGACGGAGGCGTCGCAGACGTACAGGGCCTCGGTGCCGTGCACGCGCAGCCGCTCGTCGACCACCGCCCCCTCGTCGCCGGCCGCGCCCATCCGGGCGGTGCCGACGGGGTGGTAGCCGCTGTCGAGGCTGAGCCTGACGTAGTGACGCATCAGCTCGTCGTCGGCGACCATGTCCTCGCCGAGCACCACGAACCGCTGCCCCTGGTCGTTGATGCCCGCCGTCTGCATGAACTGCCAGCACTGGCGCACGGCGGCGACGAGGGTCTGGATGTCGCGCTCGGTGTCGAGGAAGTTGAGCACGACGTCCGGCGGGGCGGTGGGGTCGGCCGAGGTGAGGGTGAGCCGTCCCCGGGACTCGGGCCGCTGGTGCACGACCATCACCCCGAAGATCGTCTTCGCGGCGGCCAGCATCTGCAGCTCCGGGAAGAGCGTCAGGTCGAAGTGGTTGATCATGTAGTACTGGAGGTCGTTGAACTCCGTCGACCCCGGCGCGGTGGTCCGCAGGATCGTCTGCAGGAACGGGTCCTCGGGGCTGAAGCTCCCCTCCTGCGGCACCATGAACGCGCCGGTACGCGGGTGGTCGATCAGGTCGGCGCCCACCCCGGGCCGGTCCAGCAGCACGTCGATGCCCAGCCGCCGCAGGTCTCCGGCCGGGCCGATGCCCGAGCGCATGAGGATGGCGGGCGAGTTGACCGCGCCGGCGGCCAGCACGACGGTGCCGGCCTCGATCACCTCGGTGCCGCCGCCGGGCTTGGCGACCTCGACGCCGCGCGCCCGGTTGCCGGTGAACAGCACCCGGTTGACCTGGACCCCGGAGCGGATCTCCAGGTTCTCCCGGCCCCGGGCCTCGGCCAGGTATCCCATCGCGGTGGAGAACCGGTGGCTGCCCTGGCGGTTGGACGGGATGGGGCCGACGCCGGTGGCCTCCGGGTGGTTGTGGTCCTCGACCTCCGGGAAGCCGGCCTTGACGCAGGCGTCGCGGAACACGTGCTGCACCGGGGTCATCTCGTCGGGCGTGAACCGGTGGATCGGGATGGGGCCGCCCTTGCCGTGGTACTCGTTGTCGAAGTCCTGGTCGTCCTCGAGCCGCTTGTAGAACGGCAGCACCTCGTCCCAGGCCCAGGCCGGGTTGCCCAGCTCGGCCCACTCGTCGAAGTTGTTCGGCGTGCCGCGCAGCGCGATGGTCGCCCCGACGGCGGAGGAGCCGCCGGTGACCTTCCCGCGCGGGAAGATGATCCGCCGGCGGTCGGTGATCTCGGCCTTGAAGTGCCAGTCGTGGCGGTCCATCGACATGGCGCTGCCGTCGAGCAGGTCGGTCGGGGTCTCGGCCACCGTCGCGAAGTCGGGGCCCGCCTCCAGCAGCAGCACCCGGCGGGCGGGGTCCTCACTGAGCCGGGCGGCCAGCGCGGCTCCGGCGGAGCCGGATCCGACCACCAGATAATCGATTCCGTGCATCATCGGCGTCCTTCGGTGCGTGGGGGATGGGCGATCCTGTCGCGTGGGCGGACAGGTGTGGATGCGCTTCCATTGCGGACGTGCTCGGGACCCGTCCTGAGCATCACACCGGGGGATGCGCGTCGCTTCTCCGCCGTTGCCGTGCGCGATCGTGGTGCGCAGGATCGCCGTGCGCCGTCGCCGCGTGCTCTCCGCCGCGCCGGGCCGCCGTCAGGCGCGGGGGGAACGCCGGCGGCGGGCCCGGGCCAGGGAGGCGGCGGTCGCCTCGTAGTCGTCGCCCGCGCCGGCCATCAGCGAGCGCAGCTGCGCCTCGAAGCAGACGTCGGCGTCGTACGGGTCGATCAGGTAGCCGCCGAGCTCGAGGCTCACCAGCCCGTGCAGGGCGATCCACATGTTCTGCGCGACCAGCAGCGGATCCCCGGCGCGGAACCGGCCCTGCTCGGTGGCCCGGGCCACCGCGTCGACCAGCGGCTGGAGCGTGTACTTGCCGTGCTGCCGGTCGCCGTCGGCCAGGGCGAACCCGCCGAGCGCGGCGCTGCCGAACATGACCTGGTAGAGCTGCGGGTGGTCGAGGGAGTTGGCCCGGTAGGCGTAGCCGAGCGCCATCACGTCGGCGACCGCGTCGGAGGTGGCCCGCACGGTCGACATGCGCCGGTGCAGGCGGGCGAAGCCCTCGTGCACCATCGCCCGGACCAGGTTGTCCATGCCGCCGAAGTGCGTGTAGACGGCCGTGGTCGAGGTGCCCACGGCGGCGGCGAGGCGGCGCGTGGTGAGGCCGGCGGCGCCCTCCTCGGCGAGCAGTCGGGCCGCCGCCTCCAGCAGGGCGGTCGCCAGGGTCGGGTCGATTCGGCGCGGGCTCACGTTGACATGATCTCACGCCCGGCGTACCTTCAATGAGGTAACGCTGTTACGTAACCGCGATACGCAAAAAGATCGCCCCAGCTCGTGGAGGCCGCAATGAGCGTCGTCGCCCTCGCCCCCAGAACCCTCTCCCGCAACGACAACCGGCGCCCCGTCGCCACCGAGGCGACGGAGCTCGACCTGACGGTCACCGGGCGGCTGCCCGCCGAGCTGGACGGCTGCTTCGTGCGCATCGGGCCGAACCCGATGGGCGGCGACCGGCCCGGCCACGCCCTCGTCGGCGACGGCATGGTGCACGGCGTGCGCCTGCGCTCCGGCCGCGCGCTGTGGTACCGCAACCGGTGGATCCGCACCGACCGCACCACCCGCGCCCTGGGCGAGCTCGCCCTGCCCGGCCCGCGGCACGGGTTGTCCGACAACGCCAACGCCAACGTCATCCGGCACGGCGGGCGCACCCTGGCCCTCGGCGAGGCCGGCGTGCTGCCGGTCGAGCTGGACGACGAGCTGGGCTCGGTGGCCCGCATCGACTTCGACGCCACCCTGCCGCACGGCTTCGCCGCCCACGCCGAGTGCGACCCGGTCACCGGCGAGCTGTTCGCCGTGGCCTACTACCACGAGCTGCCGTACGTCGAGCACCTCGTGCTGACCCCCGACGGGCGGGTGCGCCGCAGCGAGCGCGTCGAGGTCGCCGGGCCGCCGCTGATGCACTCCCTGGCGCTGACCGACCGGCACTCGGTGCTGTTCGACCTGCCGGTCACCTTCTCGCCGACGCTGGCCCGCGCGGGCTCCCGCTTCCCGTACGCGTGGCAGCGCGGGCGCGCGGCGCGGCTCGGGCTGCTGCCCCGCGAGGGGCGCGGGGCCGACGTGCGCTGGTTCGACGTCGACCCCTGCTACGTCTTCCACCCCGTCAACGCCTACGAGGCCGACGACACGTGCGTGGTCGACGTGGTGCGCCACGACCGGGTCTTCGACCGCGACCTGCACGCCCCGGGGGAGTCCGCGCCTACGCTGTGGCGCTGGACGCTGGACCTGACCCGGGGCACGGTCGCCGCCGAGCAGCTCGACGACATCCCCCAGGAGTTCCCCCGCATCGACGAGCGCCGCAAGACGATGCGGCACCGGTACGCCTACACGGTGGCCATGCAGTCCGGCGCGGGGGTGCTGGGCGGCTCCGCGCTGCTGCGCCACGACCTGCTGCGCCGGGAGGTGGCGGTGCACGACTTCGGGCCGCACCGGGAGGCGGGGGAGGCGGTCTTCGTCCCGCGCGGGCCGCTCTCGGCCGAGGACGACGGCTGGCTGCTGACGTACGTCCACGACGGGCGTACCGGCCGCAGCGATCTGGTGGTGCTCGACGCCGGCGACTTCACCGGGGAGCCGGTGGCCGTCGTGCACCTGCCCGGCCGGGTGCCCAGCGGCTTCCACGCCAACTGGATCGGCTCCTGAGCCGACGCCCGGAGAACGGACGGGTTTCCGACAGCACCTGGGCAATCTGGAGGAACTGCGGCGCGGGTCGGCCGGTTAGCTTCGCGGCAGCCGCTGTCTCGCCCGCCACGGGCCGTACGGCGATTCTCCCGCGTTTCCACTCTCCCGCGTCCTTACGGAAGGTGCAAAAGATGTCCCAACCCCTCTCCACCGCCGCTCCGTCCTCGGGGCTGCTCGGCCGGCTCAACGGGGCCCACCACCGGGCCGCCCTCAACGTCTTCCTCTTCGTCGTGCTGGCGCACTGGGCCGAGCACCTGGTGCAGGCGTACCAGATCTGGGTGCTCGGCATTCCCCGGCCCAAGGCCCGGGGGGTGCTCGGGCAGTTCTACCCCTGGCTGGTCTCCTCCGAGTGGCTGCACTACGGCTACGCCATCGTGATGCTGGTCTTCCTCTTCGCGCTGCGCCGGGGCTTCGTCGGCCGCGCCCGCACCTGGTGGACCGTGGCGCTGGCCATCCAGTTCTGGCACCACATCGAGCACTTCCTGCTGCTGTGGCAGGTGCAGTCCGGCACCATGTTCTTCGGCCAGAAGGTGCCGACCAGCATCCTCCAGCTCGTGCTGCCGCGGGTGGAGCTGCACCTGTTCTACAACTCCGTGGTCTTCATCCCCATGGTGATCGCGATGTACCTGCACCTGCGGCCGAACCGGCACGAGCAGGAGCTGATGACGTGCAGCTGCGTCGGGCACCGCGTCGCCGGCCGGTCCCTCGCCCCCCATGCCGCGTGAGCTGAGCCGCCCGCCCGGCGGCCGTCGCCGGGCGGCGGCCACCGCCGTGGCGGCGGCGGTCGTCGGGCTGCTCGCGCTCACCCCCGGCGCGGCCCGGGCCGCCGACGGCCCGGTCACCGCCGAACCGTCGGCCGGCGCGGTGCTCACCACCGCGCCGGCCGAGGTGACCCTGGGCTTCGCCGCCGAGGTCGACGAGGGACAGTCGCACGTCGCGGTGCTCGACGCGGACGGCGGGCGGCTCACCGACGCCGAGCCGACCCGCGTCGGCTCCACCCGGCTGCGGCTGCCGCTGGGCGTCGACGCCGCCGGCGACTACACGGTCGCCTACCACGTCACCTTCGCCGACGGCACGACCAGCACCGGGGCGTACCGGTTCAGCGTGGGCACCGGCGTCGCGCCGGCCCCGCTCGACGACGCGGCGCGTCAGGCCAGCACCAACGTGGTGGTCGACGCGCACGGGCACGGCATCGACGGCTTCAGCGCCTTCCTGCTGTTCGTCGACGGCGCGGTCCTGGCCGTGGTCGTCGCCCTGCTGTGGCTGCGCCCGCGCGGCGGGCGGGCGGGGTCCCTGCGTATCGACGAATCCCGGGCCTGACGGGCAAGGGCACGTGACGGCACCCCGGGCAACGCGCAGCGGCGCCGACGAGATCCGTCGGCGCCGCTCGTGCGGGCGGTCAGGGGATGGGGAAGAACGCGCGGACGAACTTCTCCCACCCGCGCTCACCGATCATCGCCCGCATCTTCGGCAGCAGGCGCGGCGGCATGCCGAGCCGGTAGCGGATGCGCGGGTTCGGGGTGGAGACCGCCGTCTCGAGGACCTTGGCGACGTTCTCGGCGCGGACGGCGATCTTGCCGCGCAGCGGCGGGTTGTCGCTGAGCCGGTACGCCTGGTGCCAGTCGACGAAGTGCTCCCAGAAGTCCCGGTACAACGCGGGGTTGTCGTGCGAGTCCATGCCCAGGTCGGCGACGCTGTCGGGGACGAAGCCGCCCAGGATGGGCGCCGGCTGGAGCACGACCACCTTGATGCCGAACGGGGCGACCTCCAGGCGCAGGGAGTCGCTGATGGCCTCCAGCGCGTGCTTGGTGGCCTGGTAGTAGCCCCGGCCCGGGGTGGCGAACATGCCGAAGATCGACGACATCATGATGATCCGGCCGCCGCCCTGCTCCCGCATGCCGGGCAGGACCAGCTGGGTGAGCCGGCACAGCCCGAAGACGTTCGTCTCGAACTGGGCGCGGACCTCGTCCATCGGGGTCTCGCCGATGGTGCCGTTGAGGCTGTACGCGGCGTTGTTGATCAGCGTGCCGACCGCGCCGTGCTCGTCGGTGATCCGCTTGACCGCGGCGGCCATCGACTCCTCGTCGTTGACGTCGAGATAGAGCACCGTGATGCCCTCGTCGGCCAGGTCGGCCAGGGCCTCCACGTTGCGTCCGGTGGCGTAGACGGGCCAGCCGGCCCGGTGCAGCCGCAGCGCGGTGGCCTTGCCGCTGCCCGAGGACATTCCGGTGCCCGACGAGGCGCCGGTCAGCAGGATGGCGCGTGACTGGGTCATGATGGCGTCCCTTCCCGGCCGCGGGTCACTCGTCGCCGAGCCGCGCGATGCGGCTGCGGTCGACCGACGAGCCCAGCCCCGTGGCGTCGACCAGCCGGTTGATGAACGCGAACAGGCAGGCGCAGAAGACCGCCTCCAGCATCTCGGCGTCGCTCCAGCCGGCGGCGGCTGCCTGCTCCCAGTCCGCGTCGGTGATCTTGTACGAGCCGGTGCTCACCTTGGTCACCAGCCGCATGAGCGGCAGGGTGCGCTCGTCGACGGGCAGGTCCTCGACGCTGTCGGCGTCCGACACCGCCTCCAGCAGCTCGTCGCTGCCGCCGAACTGGCTGAGGAACCAGCTGTGCGTCCCGACGCAGTACGGGCAGCCGTTCAGCTTGGACGTCCAGGCCGAGATCAGCTCCTTGAGCTGCCGGGGCAGGGTGTCGCCGCCGAAGATGCCGCCGTAGCCGGCGACCACCACCGCGAGCAGCCGCGGATTGGTGGAGGTGAGCCGGAACATGTCGGGCACGAATGGGAGCCCGGTGACCGCCTTGATTTCCTCGTAGAGTTCGGCGGTACGGCCCTGAGCCTGATCCTCGTCAATCAGCGGGACTCTGATTCCCGGCTGTCTCGTCGTCGTTTCCATGAGCCATCTCCTCGTTGCTCGGGCGATCTGGGGCCAGGCGAACGACGGTGCGTTCCACGACGAAGTAGGGCCGCTGTCGGCGCTGGCCGCAGCAATCTCCGACGGGGCTGCGGGGCGACACGGAAACGCTGGCGAAGACAGTCGGGCAGCGATTCCGCTGGCCCATGATGGCACGTCGTCGCAGCTGGAGTGCTCTCCCAGATTGCCTACTGCGGGAACTGTCCCGCAGTTGAACCGTCGGCGCGGCTGGGCCGTACTGCCTACTGGCTGAAGGCACTTTTCGCCGATAACCTGTTTTCAATTCACAGAGACGGATGAGGTACGTGATGCCGGCAAGTGTTCTGCGACCGGTGCTGGGCTCGCTCGGTTTGACGCAGATCCGATACGTCGACGCGGTGCGTCGGGGGCGGGCCAGTGGCCTGGTGGCCGAGGTGTACAGGCAGGTGGAAAGGGACTTCGGTGTGCTGGCCCCACCGATGGCCCTGCACGCCCCGGCGCCGGAGGTGCTGGCCGCGGCGTGGCTGCTCATGCGGGAGACGCTGATCGTGCCCGGGGCCGCCTCGCGGGCGGCCAAGGAGACGGTGGCCACCTCGGTCTCGCTGGGCAACACCTGCCCGTACTGCGCGACCATCCACAACAACGCGCTGGGCCTGCTCACCGGGGTCGGCGTGGGCGTGGACGGCCGCGCCCGGCCCGACCCGGGGTCCGGCGGCGGCCCGGCGGAGCTGGAGGGGCTCGTCGGCTGGGCGATGCCGGTCGGCGGGAACCCGCCACCGCCGCCGTTCCCCGCCGCCCAGACGCCGGAGCTGGTCGGGGTGGCGGTGCTGCTGCACTACCTCAACCGGGTGGTGAACGTCTTCCTGCGTGACGTGCCGCTGCCGCCGGGGGTGCCGGAGCTGGCGCTGCCCATGGTGCTGCGGGTGCTGGGCTGGGCGATGATGGGCGCGTCGCGCCGGCCGCACGGGCCCGGCCTCTCGCTGGACCTGCTGCCGGCCGCGCCGCTGCCGGCGGACCTGTCCTGGGCGGCGGGCAGCCCGACGATCGCGGAGGCGTTCGGCCGGGCCAGCGCGGCGATCGAGGCGGCGGGCCGGCGCTCGGTGCCCGAGGCGGTGCGCGACCTGGTGCTGGCCAACCTGGTCGGCTGGCACGGCGGTCCGCGGGGGATCAGCCGGTCCTGGGTGGAGGGTCTGGTCGAGGGGCTTCCCGAAGCCCAGCGGCCCATCGCCCGGCTGGCCCTGCTGGTCGCCTTCGCGTCCTACCAGGTGGACCCGACGGTCGTGCGGGGCTGCCGGCTGGCCGGCGTGGACGACCGGGCGCTGGTGGAGGTTTCCGCCTGGTCGGCGATGGCCGCGGCCCGGTGGCTGGGCGGCAGGCTCGCGGCGCCACAGTGATCAACTATGGACAGGGCTCGCATCGCCGACCAATTCGGATAATCGCTGCGTCTGTCAGATTAAATCGCCTAGCCGCCCGTGGGAACATTCGAAAGTTCCGTATTGATTGATCTCCATGCATGGTATCGTCCTACTCCATCCGGACCACTTAGGACACTCACAGTAAGCGCGGCCCGATACGTTTCGGTCCGCACTCGCGCCACCCGACAGGCCGGTGGACTGGCATTTCTCCACAATTCAAGCCGGGTGATCGAACACCTGTTCCGTCACGGAGCGACGACGAGGTCGTGGCGACCCTGGGCAGGGCAACGCCGCCGGTCGTGGGGGGTATCCCGCGGCCGGCGGCACCATACCCGGGCCGGTCGCGCCGGGTATGGCCGGAGTGTCCCCAACGTGTTCACCGAATGGAGTGATTGGCCGTGCACAACGCCGTCGAAAGAGCCATCTCGATCATGTGGGATCGTTACCACGAACCCCTGTCACTCGACGCAATGGCCGATTCGGCCTTTCTCAGCCGCTTTTACTTCTCTCGGTTGTTCCGGTCGAAGACGGGCACTTCGCCGGGCCGATTCCTGACCGCGATCCGGCTCTACAAGGCCAAGAACCTGCTGCTCGAGACCGACATGAGCGTCACCGACATCGCCTATGCCGTCGGCTACAACAGCCTGGGCACCTTCATCAGCCGCTTCACCCGCAGTGTCGGCATCTCGCCGGCCCGCTACCGCTGGCTCGCCGAGAACGGCATCCCGCAGCTCTCCCGCACCCGCACGGCCGGCCCGCGCCGCCGGGCCACCATCTCCGGACGCCTCGTCCTGCCCCCGGTCGACGTGCCGGTGAAGGTCTACGTCGGCGTCTTCGACAGCCCCATCGTGCAGGGCCTGCCGGCCTCCTGCGACATCCTGGAGGCCTCCGGCGAGTACGTGCTGCGCGACGTGCCGGAGGGCGAGTGGTACCTGCGCGCCGCCGCGATCGCGCTCGGTGACATCGCGGCCCGCCCGTCCATGCGCCGCCCCCTCGCCGTCGGCGCGTACGACGCGCTGTCGGTGGCCGCCGGCGTCAACCTCACGGTGGACCTGGAGCTGCACCACACCGGGGTGTTCGACCTGCCCATCCTGATCGCGCTGCCCGAGTTGGACAGCACCGACCCGGCGGCCCGCAACCGGCGCGGCTTCGCCCGCAACGACCGGCGCACCGCGCGGCCGTCCCGGGTGCTGCACCGGGCCAAGTCGTGACCGCCGCCCCCGGGCGGTGGCGGCCCCGGACCCCGGGCTGCGGCCCGGCGCGGCGGGGCCGCGGATCGGGCGGCGCGGCCGCCACCGGGGGATGAGGGCGCGCGCCGAACGGGACCCGGCGACGCGCTCGGATCGATCCCCCACGGAAGAAGGCGGCGGGCCGGTGCCCCGGGGGCACCGGCCGGCAGCCGACAGCGGTGCGTCGGCTCAGCCCACGGCACCGGCGACGGGCGACTCCGGCACCCGGAACGGCCCCCAGGTGAACGCCGGCAGCCAGCGCCCCGGGTCGGCGCTCCACCGCAGCGACCGGATCTGCGCCGCGCTGCGGCGACCGGCCAGCGACAGGTAGACCTCGTGCCACGGGCCGGCGACGGTCACCGTCGGCTCGCCCGTTCCCGCCACGGCGTCGCCGTGCTCGGTCCGCACCGTCAGCGGCGGCAGGCCGTGCCCGTCGAGCGAGGCGGACAGCCCCTTGAGCAGGACGCCGGATGCCACCGGCAGCGCCGGGTGGTCGACCGGCGGGGCGACGCCCAGCGCCTGACACAGGTCCAGCTCGTGGGTGAAGGCGTCCATCACCAGGATGTGCCCGTCCATCGAGCCCGGACCGGCGAGGAACTCCTCCACCGGCCCGCTCAGCCGCTCCCACTCGGCGAGCAACTCCGGCACCCCGCCGTCGGGCTTCGGGCCGGGGACCGCGCCGGTGACCCGGCCGTGCACCCGCGCGCAGACCTCCACGAGGTGCGCGACGAGCTCCCGTACGGTCCAGTCCGGACAGTGTGCCACCGGCCGCGCGTCAGCCCCGGGCGGCGCCTCGGCGAGCAGCTCCGCGGTGGCCCGCCGGACCTGGCGGTAGGCCGCGACGGCGGTGGCCCCGGTGGACGGCGACGGGTGCGGTTCGACGATGGTCATGATCGTGCCTCCCTGCGCGGCGGCGCCGCGGCTTCGACGGGACCCGCCGCGGGCGCGGCGGGAACGACGGGTGCGCCGGCCAGACCGGCCTGGCCGGCGGTGAGCCGCCCCGTGCGGTGCAGCCAGCGCACCGTGTCGACGAGCGTCTCGCCGATCGGCCGGGGCGCCGGCCCCGCCGGCCCCGCCGACCGGGCCGCCTCCTGCGGGCGGGCGTCGGTGGCGCAGACGTAGCACGCCCCGTACTCGGCCGGGATGTGCCACGGCCACACCCGCTGCACCAGGTCGGTGGCGTAGGCGAAGGGCAGCATCGCCCGGGCCGGCAGGAACAGCGTGGGCAGCCGGCGGCCGGTCGCCTCGCGGACGGCCCGCACGTAGTCGCGGGTGCTCAGGTAGCGGCCCGGCCCGAGGTGCCGCCCGCCGTCCTCGGCTGGCGCGGTGGCCAGCTCCGTGAGCAGGGCGGCGGTGTCCCGGACGTCGCCGACCGGGAAGCCGCCGGTGGGCCACATCGGCATCAGGCCGCGCAGCACGTAGCGCAGCCGGGCGTTCTGGTCGCCGAGCTTCGGGTCGTGCGGCCCGAGCAGGGCGGGCGGATAGGCGATCACCACCGGGTCGCCGTGTGCCTGGTGGCCCCGGGCGACCCGCTCCGCGGCGGCCTTGCTCGCCAGGTACGTCTCCCCGGCGGTGGTCGGCGGCGACTGCGGGCCCACCGTCCCGGCCGGGGACGGCGCCAGCGCCCCGAACGTCGACACGTGCACCGAGCGACCCACCCCGAGGCGGCGGGCCGCCGCCAGCACCACCTGCGTGCCACGGGCGTTGGTCCGGCGGGTCGCCTCGTGCGACCGGCTGTCGAACGAGTAGACCGACGCGGCGTGCACCAGCGCGTCCACGCCGCGCACCGCCCGGGCCACCGCCGTCTCGTCGACGACGTCGCCGTCGACGACCTGCACCGCGTCGTCCGGCACCGACAGCGGCGTCAGGGCCGGGGCGACCCGGCGCGGATCGCGGGCCAGCACCCGCACCCGGTGCCCGGCGGCGACGAGCGCCGCCACCGTGTGCGCGCCGACGAAGCCCGTACCGCCCGTCACGAGCACCAACATCGCGAGCTCCTCTCCGCCCGCGACCGGCGCGGTGCCGCGCGGCGCGACGCCGCCGCCGAGGTGGCGGGCGGCTCGATCGTGTCCCGCCCCGCAGCGGCGCACTACTCCCAGCGTGCCGTTGTCCTGGCCGCTCCGCCGCAGCTCAGAGGGCAATCGGGAAGTGGCTGCGGGCGTCGGACGACCGGGAGGATGAGGCAGTTGAATCGTCGAATCTGGATGAATGGGAGCAGCAGGTGGCCGGCACCATCAGGGCGCTCAGGCGCCGCGTCCTCACCCCCGACGTCAAGGAGACCCTCGTCTCCACCCGGGGGTTCCACGTCAAGAACCCGGAGTCACGCACCATCCTGGAGACGGTCGGCTCGTCGTTCCTGACCGGACTCTCCTCGGCCGCCGGCGCCCGCCGGGTGACCGACGTCGACACCGACCTCGCCCCGTTGCCGACCCGCTTCCAGGGGTTCGCCTACGAGGGCGCGGCCATGGGCTTCGCGCTGGTCGACGCGCTCACCCCGGGCACGCCCCGGCGCAGCGCCGAGTTCCTCGCCGGCACCGGCGACCGGCACGTCTACATGGCGTACGTCGGGATCGGCTGGGCCCTGGCCCGGCTGCCGAAGCTGCTGTGGCGACGCGCCCTGGCCGCCGCCACCGACCCGCTGCTGCGCTGGCTCGTGCACGACGGCTACGGCTTCCACCAGGCGTACTTCCGCACCGCCGAGTACGTGCACGGCCAGCGCGCGGTGACCGACTTCCCGTGGCCGCCCGAGGGCCCCACCGCGTACGCCGCCCGCGCCATCGACCAGGGCATCGGCCGGGCCACCTGGTTCGTCGCCGGCTGCGACCCGACCGTCGCCGCCGACCTGATCGACCGGTTCCCGGCGGCGCGGCACGAGGACCTCTACAGCGGGGCCGGGCTCGCCGCGACGTACGCGGGCGGGTGCACCGCCGACGAGCTGCGGGTGTTCCTGGCCCGCGCCGGCGAGCACGCCCCGTTCGTCGCCCAGGCCAGCGCGTTCGCCGCGCAGGCCCGGATCCGGGCGGGGCTGCTGGTGCCGCACACGGAGCTGGCCACGCAGGTGTTCTGCCGGGCGTCGGCCGCCGACGCGGGCCGGGTCACCGACGAGCTGATCCCGGCCGGCCCGGACGCCTCGGGCCGGCCCGCGTACGAGGTGTGGCGGCGGGCCGTGGCCGCGCGGTTCCGGGCCGCCGCCCGGGTGCAGCCGTGACCGCGGTCGCCGACCCCGCCCGGGTACGTCCGCCGGGCCCCTCGCCCTGGACCGCCCCGGTGCTGCTCGGGCGGATGGCGCGCAACCGTCTCGACGTCATGCGGGCGGTCGCCGCCCGGCACGGCGACGCGGTGCGGCTGCCGCTGGGGCCGAAGACGCTGTGGTTCTTCAACCACCCCGACCACGCCAAGCACGTGCTGGCCGAGAACCCGGGCAACTACCACAAGGGCATCGGGCTGGTGCACGCCCGCCGTACCCTCGGCGACGGCCTGCTCACCAGCGAGGGCGAGCTGTGGACCAAGCAGCGCAAGGTGATCCAGCCGGTGTTCCAGGCCCGCCGCATCGCCCGCCAGGCCGACGCGGTCGCCGAGGAGTCGGTGCGGATGGCCGCCCGGCTGCAACGCGCCGTCGGCGCGGGCCCCGTCGACATCCGCCACGAGATGACCGAGCTGACCCTCGGCGTGCTGGGCCGTACGCTGCTCGACGCCGACCTCGGCGAGTTCGGCGGCATCGGCGCGGCGTTCGAGGCGGTGCAGGACCAGGCGATCTTCGAGATGATGTCGCTGGGCGCCGTGCCGCCGTGGGTGCCGCTGCCCCGGCAACGGCGCTTCCGCCGGGCCCGCGCCGAGCTCCAGGAGATCGTGGACCGGCTGGTGGCGCACCGGCGGGCGCAGCCCGGCGGGATCGCCGGCCGCGACGACGTGGTGTCCCGGCTGATCGAGTCGACCAGCCGGGAGACCGACCCCCGGGTGGCCCGGCAGCGGATGCGCGACGAGCTGGTCACCCTGCTGCTGGCCGGGCACGAGACCACCGCCAGCACCCTGACCTGGACGTTCTATCTGCTCGACCGGCACCACGAGGTGTGGGAGCGGATGCACGCCGAGGCCGTCGAGGTGCTCGGCGACCGCAACCCGACGTACGAGGACCTGCACCGGCTGCGGTACACCGCGATGGTGGTCGACGAGGTGATGCGGCTGTACCCGCCGGTGTGGCTGCTGCCCCGCATCGCCCAGGGCGACGACGTCGTGGGCGGCTGGCACGTGCCGGCCGGCGCGGACGTGGTGCTCTGCCCGTACACCCTGCACCGGCACCCGGAGTTCTGGCCCGACCCGGACCGCTTCGACCCGGACCGGTTCGACCCCGACCGGCGTGCCGACCGGCCGCGGTACGCCTACATCCCGTTCGGCGCCGGCCCGCGCTTCTGCGTCGGCAACAACCTCGGGCTGATGGAGGCGGTGTTCGTCCTGGCCTGCGTGACCCGGCAGCTGCGGCTGTCGCTGCAACCCGGCTACCCGGTGGTGCCGGAGCCGATGCTGACCCTGCGGGTCCGCGGCGGCCTGCCGATGCACGTCCACGAGGCCTGACCCGCCTGCCCGGCGACCCTGGCGCAACCGGTGCTCCCCGCCCGGTTGCGCCTCGTCGTGTGCCCAGGGCCCCCGGCCGGACACCAGCCCTGGCGGGAACCCATCCCCGTCGGGCGTCACCGCGCCTCCGCCGGGCCCTACCGCCCCCCGTGGAGCCGCCCCGCAGCGCGCCCGGTGACGGCGACGGCAGCCGGCGACGACCAACAGCGATGGCGGCAGCGGCAGCCGGCGACACGGCGACGGCCGGGCGACCACGCGGGGTGCGTGGCCGCCCGGCCGTCGGGTGGTCGGCCCGGCCGGCGCCGGGCCGACCCGGTCAACCCTTGCCCACCTCGCAGAACCGGCCGCCGTGGAACAGCAGCGCGTCGCTGCTGTCACCCCGGCCGGTGCCGAGCACGGAGCCGAGGAAGATGGAGTGGTCGCCGCCGTCGTACACGGCCGCCAGCTTGCACTCCACCCAGGCCACGTTCCCGGACACGATCGGCGCCCCGGTGTGCGGTCCCGCCTCGCACGGCACCGTCTCGAACTCCCGCTCGTCGCGGGGCCGGCTGGAGCTGGCGAAGTAACGCGCCAGCCCCTCCTGGCCGGCGGCCAGGATCGACACCGCGAAGGAGCCCTGCGCCAGGACGGTGTCGTGCATGACCGAACTGCGCTTCACGCACACCAGCACCATCGCCGGGTCCAGCGACACCGAGGTGAACGCGTTCGCGGTCATGCCGTGCGGCAGGTCCCGGCCCGACGTCACCACCGTCACGCCGGTGGCGAACATCCCCATCACCGCCCGCAGCTCGGCGTGGTTGGCCGCCGTCGCCGGCGGGGCCGTCGTCACCGCGCCGACGGTCGGCCGCTGGTCCGCTCTGGTCACGGCTCAGCCCTCCCCGACGCCTTCGAGGACCTTGCGCTGGCCGCCCGCGGCGGGGGTCACCGCGTAGCGCGACAGCGCCGCCCGCAGCGTGTCCGGCACCCGGGTCGGCCGGGTGTCGGTGTTCGGGCCGCGCATGCACGCGATCCGCTGCCGCCCCCGGGCCACCAGCTCCTCGAAGCCGTCGCGCAGCCGCACGTAGTCGAAGGCGAAGCCGATCTGGGTCTGGGTGAGGTCCTCCAGCCGCATCCGGATCGACAGCTCGTCGAACGCGGTGATCTCGGTGAAGAACTCGCACTCGCACTTGAGGGTGAACAGCTTCAGGTCGTCGCGGATGTCCGCCAGGACCTCCGGCGCCTGGTCCCGCAGGAACATCTCCCGGCACCGGCCCTGCCAGCGCATGTAGTTGACGTAGTAGACGTTCCCGACGAGGTTGGTCTCCTCGAAACCGACCAGGTGTCGGTACTCGTAGTAGGACTCCATGACTTCACCTGCTTCCTTCCGCCAGCATCGTGAACACCACCGGGTCGGCGACGTCGTTGAGCGTGGTGACGAAGGTGGCGATGCGCGCCGCCCCCGACCGCAGGGCCACCCAGCCCGCCGTGCCGTTCGGCTCGGCCACCAGGTCGACCCGGGCGTGGCCGTTCTTGCGCAGGCACTCCACCGCGCCCCAGACCCGGGTGGCGGCGACCGACAGGTCCTCGCCCTGCTCCCGGGCCAGCAGCGTGGCCAGGGCCAGGCCGTCGGCGCCGATCAGCCCGGCCCACTCGTCGGCGGAGCGGGCCGCGGCCAACTCCACGTCGCAGCCCACCGCCGCCGAGACGCCGGCCACGGCGACGGTGACGCCGGCGGCGTGCGAGGCGGAGATCCGGACGTCGCCGTCGACCTCCGGCCTGCCGTCCGGCCGGTACCGCACCGTCGTCTCCGTGCCCAGCGCCCAGCTCACCGCGCGGGCGGTCTGCCGGCGGCGGGCCTGGGTGCCGGCGGCGTCGGAGTCGTCGGGCCGCACCACGACGCGCAGCTCGTCGGGCAGGAACGCGCCGACCCGCCGCTCCAGGTACGGGCCGACCAGCGCCGGCAGCCACGGCCCCGTGCCGTCCTGCTTGCGCACGGCGTGCAGGCGCAGCCCCTGCCACCGCTCGACGAGGTTGCCGTCGGCGTCGCAGACGTCCACGTCGTAGTGGTAGGTGTCGCCCTGGCGCAGCCGCTCCACCGCGTGGATGGTGACCGTGTCCAGGGTCGCGGCGACCTTCGGGTCGGCCAGGTGCAGCCGCTCGATCGCGCCCGGCAGCAGCGTCGCGTCGGGCACGCAGCACTGCAACGCGTGCATCACCGTGTCCCGGGTGCCCGGGTCGCCGAGGACCAGGTCGCCGGGGCGGTACCGGGCGAACCACGCGTCGACCGGCCGGTTGGACACCCGCGCCGTGCAGCTCTTCGCCGCCAGGTCCAAATAGCCCAGCAGGCGCTGGAACCGCCGGCCCTGGAACAGCACCGGGCCGTACAGGTCGCGGGCCGGGTCGATCGGCAGCAGCCCCGCCGCGGCGGTGCCCGGCCGGGCCTCGACCCGCAGCGGCCGGTCCCAGCGCAGCCGGGCCCGGAAGTGGTCGGCGGCGAAGTTGGTGTCGCTGCTGCGCACCACCGCCTCGACCGTGCCGTCGGCGGCGGCGAGCACCGCGATGCGGATCGTGTTGCTGCCCGTGGGCGGCACCACGATCGGCCGCAGCAGCTCGACGTCCTCCAGCACCGGGGCCTCGGTGCGCCCGGTGAGCGCCGACGCCGCCTGCGCCATCGCCTCCATGCCCAGCACGGCGGGGAAGAGCAGGTCCCCGTCGAGCAGGTGGTCGGCCAGGTAGAGGTCGTCGTCGGCGGTGAGGTCCGCGTCCACGACCAGCTCCACGCCCGGGTAGTGCACCTGCGGCCGGTCGACGAAGCGCAGCAGCGGCAGCTCGCGCCGCTCCAGCGTGACCGTCGCCAGGCCGTCGGCGCGGCCCATCACCACCAGCGCCTGCGGGGCCGCGGGGCTGGCCAGCACCTCCTTCAGCGTGGCGATGCCGGCCTCCACGGGGATCGGCGCGATGCCGTCGCGGGTGAGGGCCTCCAGCACCCCGAGCCGTTCGCCCATGCCGGCCCCGGACCACACCGACCACTCCAGGGCCAGGCACCGGATGTGCGGGTAGTCCTCGCCGACCTTGCGGGTCAGGTCGGTCATCCAGTCGTTGGCCGTGGCGTAGTGCCCCTCGCCGCGCAGCCCGGCCCGGCCGATGATGCTGCCGAAGGTGACCAGCAGCCGCAGCGTGTGCGGGTCGGTCGCGGCGAGCACGGCCTCCAGCCCGTCGATCTTCGGGGCGAGGGTCCGCCGGAACGTCGCCTCGTCGAGGTTGGCCACCGCCGTCGGCTCGTTGCGGCCGGCGCCGTGCAGCACGCCGGTCACCGGGCCGAGGACCCGCTCGATGTCGTTGACGGCGGCCTTCACCTCGTCCAGCGCGGTGATGTCCGCGCGGGCGTAGTGGAAGCGCACCCCGGCGGCGGTGAGCCGGTCGAGGTTGGCCGCCAGCTCGGCGTCGGTCGCCGGGTCGGAGCGGCCGATCAGGCCGACCGCCGCGAGGGTGTCCCGCCCCAGCGCCAGGGCGCACTCGGCGGTGATGCCCTTGCCGCCGCCGGTGACCAGCAGCACGTCCTCGACGCCCAGCCCCGGCCCGCCGTTGGGCGGCAGGGCCGCCGGCCGCAGCACGGGCACGTGCCGGTTGCCGTCGGCGTCGTAGTGGACCTCGCTGAACCCGGCGGTGGCCGCCACGTCGGCGACCACCCGGGTCACCGCGGCCGCGACCGCCTCCTCGGTGGGCTCGTCGACCAGCGGCAGGGTGACCACCGTGGTGACGATCTCGGGGTGTTCCTGGTGCAGCGTCTTGGCCAGGCCGGCGGCGGTGCGCCGGTCACCCACCGTCACGAACCGCGCGGCGCCGCCCTGCGCCAGCGCGGCCCGGGCGGCCCGCAGCAGCACCGGGATGTGCTCGGGCTGGCCGTCGCGCGGCAGGCACAGCAGCACGCCGCCGCCCACCCGGGCCTGGTGCAGCGCCGTGCGCAGCGGCTCGGCGAGCGGGTTGTGCCCGGCGGTGAACGCCTGCCACTCCCCGTCGGCCGGGGCGCCGACGCGCGGCCCCACCTCGGTGGGCACCAGGTCGACGGCGAACGCCCGCACCCACGGGGCCACCCCGGCGATCGACGCCGTCTGCTCGTCGCCGCCGGCCGCGCCGCCGGCGGCGTCGTCGAGGATCTGCGCGATCTCCGCCACCGTGGCGGTGGCGTAGCTGGAGGTCAGCGTCGGCGCGGCCACGTTGAGCTCCCGGGCGGCCTGGTTGACGATCTGGCCGACGGTGATCGAGCTGAGGTGCAGCTCGTCCAGCGGCCGGCTGTCCGGCCGCACCGCTTCCAGCGGCAGCTCGGCCCGCTCGGCGGCGAGCCGGCGCAGCAGCTCCAGGCTGTCGAGGGTCGCGCCGGGCCCGGACACCGCCACCGACGCACCGTCCGGCGCGGCCGCGACGGCGGCCAGCTCCTTCGCGGTACGGGCCACCGCGAAGTCCCCGGCCGGGGCCGACTCGGCGGGGCTGGCGAAGAACCGCAGCGGCCGGCCCGGCTCCAGCGGCCGGGCGAACCGGTCCTGGAACAGCGCCTCGTGGTTCACCGCCGCGCCCGCCGCGTACGCCGCCCCGACGGCGTTGAGCAGGCCCGCGAGGGAGAGGCTGTCGGTCTCCAGCGAGACCGTCGGCACCTCCGGGGCGATGTCGGCGGCCAGCCCGCGCAGCACCCGGCCCGGGCCGACCTCCAGCAGCAGGTCGGCGTCGTCGGCGAGGCGGCGCACCGCCTGGGTGAACCGCACCGGGTCCAGCACCTGCCGGCGCAGCAGCTCCGGCACGTCGGTGTCGGCCGGCAGCACGTCCCCGGTGACCGTGGAGACCATCGGCTGCGCCAGCGGCGCGAACCGCTCGCCGCTCAGGTGTTCGGCGAACGCGACCGCCGCCGGGGCGACGGCCTCGGAGTGGAAGGCGTGCGACACCGCGATCCGGGTCCAGAACAGCCCGGCCCGCTCGGCCGCCGCGCCGACCCGCAGCACCGCGTCGACCGGGCCGGAGACCACGGTCTGCTCCGGGCTGTTGTAGCCGGCGATGACCACCGGCGTGCCGGCCAGCAGCGGCTCCACCACCTCGGGGGCGGCGGAGATGCTGGCCATCGTGCCGTCGCCGGCGCTGGCGTCGGCCATGATCCGCCCCCGCGCCCCGGCGGTGGCGATGAGCGTCTGCTCGTCCATCGCGCCGGCCCAGTGCAGGGCGGTCAGCTCGCCGAGGCTGTGCCCGGCCGCGCCGGTGGCCCGGATGCCGAGCATCGACAGCGCCCGCAGGCCCGCGACCGACGCGGTCACGATCCGCGGCTGCGCCACGGCCGTGGCCACCAGGTCCGCGCCGGGCGGCGGCTGGTGCGCCTGGTAGAGGGCGTCGATCTCCTCGAACCGGCGGCGCAGCGCGCCGCCGTCGGCCCGCCGGCCCGCGCCCTGGCCGGGGAAGAGGAACCCGATCCGCGGGGCGGGGCCCGCCGCGCCGAGGAAGACGCCGCCGGCCGCGTCGATCACCCGCTGCTCGCCCGCGTCGACCAGCTCGACCAGCCGCTCCAGGCGCTGCCGCGCCTGCTCGGGCGAGGCGACGACCACCGCCGCCCGCACCGGCCGCCCGGCCAGCTTCCCGGCCAGGGTCACCGCCAGGTCGCCCAGCTCCGCGTACGACAGGCGGCCCACCCACGGCGCCAGGTCCGACAGCCGCGAGCCCAGCTCCTGCGGGGTGCGCGCGTCGAACATCAGCAGCTCGGTATCCTGCCGGGAGCGCACCAGCGCGGTCGTCGACGTCCCGATGCGGGTGCGCCGGCCGCTCTCCGCGCTCTCGAGGACCACGTGCGCGTTGATGCCGCCGAAGCCCATCGACGACACGGCCGCGCGGATCGGCTTGTCGGCCGGCCACAGCTCCGCCGTGGCGGGCACCCGCAGGGCGGGCTGCTCCACGTCGAGCACCGGGTGCGGGTCCACGTGCCCGGTGGCCGGCGGGATGACCTGCTGGCGTACGGCGAGGATCGCCTTGAGTAGCCCGGCGACCCCGGCGGCGGCCTTGGTGTGGCCGAAGTTGCCCTTCACGGTGCTGATCGCGGCGGGCGCCGCCGTCGCGTCGGCCTCCCGCCGGGCCTCGGTGAACGCGGTCAGCTCGGTGGCGTCGCCGACGGCGGTGCCGGTGCCGTGACCCTCCAGGTAGGACACCGAGTCGATGCCGAAGCCGGCCCGCTCGTACGCCCGGCGGATGGCCAGCCGGTGCCCGCTGGCCTCCGGCCGGGTGATGCCGCCCTTGCCGTCGGAGGAGTAGCCCCAGCCGGCGATGACGGCGTGCCGGCGCAGCCCGCGCGCGACCGCGTCCTCGTCGCGCATCAGCACCAGCATGCCGCAGCCCTCGCCGGGCCAGAACCCGTTGGAGTTGCGGTCGTAGACCCGCATCTCGCCGGTGGCCAGCGCGCCGGTCTTGGCGAAGCCGATCACCTCGAACGGGTCGATGCTCAGGTCCACCCCGCCGGCGACGGCGGCGTCGAGGTCGCCCCGGGCCAGGGCGTTGCAGGCGGTGGCGACCGACAGCAGCGACGACGAGCAGGCCCCGTCGACGGTGTAGCCGCCGCCCTTGAAGTCGAAGTGGTTGCAGACCCGCCCGGCGATGGTGTTGGCCAGCCCGCCGGCCAGGGTGTCCTCGTCGATCGGGGGGAACGGCGCCTTGTAGCGCGGCTCCAGCTCGTCGAGGAAGGATCCGACGGCGGCGTCGTCCCAGCCCTGCTCGCGCAGCGCCGCCCCGACGGTGCGCCGCACGTACGGCCAGCGCAGCCGCAGCAGGTTGGCGCGGCTGAACTCGCCGGTGAGGGTGTTGCCGATGACCACGCCGGTGGTGGCCAGCGGCAGCCCCTCGCCGTCGGCGAAGCCGGCGTCGGCCAGGGCCCGGGCGACGGTGTCCAGGGCCAGCCAGTGCGTCATGTCGGTGGACCGGAAGGTGCTCCCGGCGATCCTGTGCTTGACCCGGTCGAACTCGAAGCCCTCGATCACGGCGGCCTTGGCCGAGTAGAACCGGTCGGGCGCGGCGGGGTCGGGGGAGTAGTAGTCCTCGGCGTTCATCCGCTCGTCGGGCAGCCGGCGGAACGCCCGACGGCCGGTGAGCACGTTCTCCCACAGCTGGTTGGGGTCCTCCGCGTCGGGATAGCGGCAGGCGATCCCGACGACGGCTATCCGGTCGCTCACGCGAGGCTCCTGGGGGTGTCGAGGGTCAGCTTGGCGGCGGCCCGGGACTTCTTGCGCATGTCCGCGATCCACCAGCCGATGCCGCGGATGCCGCAGACGACGACCACCGCGAAGAAGAGCGTGTAGACGACGTTGAACAGCATCAGCACGCCGTAGGCCATGGCCACGCCGGAGCCGAACATGAACTGGTTCATCGGCTTGACCGGCGTGGTGCCCGGGTCGGTGATCATGTAGTTGGTGAACAGCACGAACGCCACCCCGGTCATCACGCCCAGCGCGGAGAACAGCGCCACGTCCCAGATCCAGTGCCGGATGAACGCCTGGATGGCGAAGCCGCCGAGCCAGCCCACGATCAGCGGGACCTTGCGGGTCAGCAGCGCGTTGATCACGGTGCCGGCGGTGACGATGATGATCGGGATCATCACCCGGAAGTAGGTGTTGGCGTTCTCCGTGAACTCGTACGGCGGGGCGATGGAGATCCAGGAGCCGAAGCAGACCAGCGCCATCGTGATGCCGAAGTTCGACGGGTTCATGTAGTGCCGCATCCGGCCGTAGACCGGGGCCTGCAGGACGTACTTGCCGGTCACGCCGACGATCACGGCGAAGGCGATCGGCAGGAACATGTCGTTGGCGTACAGGAGCATGTTGCAGGCCAGCGCGGTGATGTGCGAGGGCAGCAGGAACTCGTACACCCGGCGGGCGCCGCCGCCGAGGAACCGGGGCGCCTCCTTCTTGGCCCGGGCCCGGATCAGCTCGAAGGTCAGCTCGGTGACGTAGGCGGTGAGCACCGCGAGGATGGGCCACAGCCACGGCTGCTCGAAGCCGAGCAGCGTGTAGCCGAAGATGTTGAAGATGCTGATGGAGAGGGCGAAGTTGCGCAGCGCCAGGTAGCGGCGGTCGGGCTCGGGCTTGGCCGGCGCGGGGCGGATGGGGGCCGCGGGGGCGGTGTCGATGCTGGGGGGCGGGGCGATCGTGGTCATCGGTTCGGGACCTCCTCGACGCGGTCGGTCAGCACGAGGGTGTGCGTGCCGGCGGTGAGCTGCTGGCTGGTGCTGTGCTGCTGGCCGTTCAGGTCACGCCAGCGCAGGTCGACGGTGACCGGGCCGCTGCTGGCCCCGAGGCCGAAGTGGACCTCGAAGCTGCGCTTGCCGGCGTGGCCGCTGCCGCCGTCGAGCTGGGAGATCTGCTTGCGGCCGTCCGGCGTGGTCACCGTGACGGTGGCGCCGTACGCCGGGGTGCAGAGCATCTGGCCCGCCGGGGCGCCGACCGCCGGCCGGTAGAGCCGCAGGTTCAGGAAGTTGCCCTTGCTGGGCGCGTCGTTGGTGTAGAAGGCGGGCGCCCCCCACTGCCGCGCCACCGCGAGGTCCAGCGCCCCGGTGCCCCGGGTGTCGGCCGTGGCGATGCCGCGGGTGGGGATCGGCACGTCCAGGCCGATCTCCTTGGTGATGTTGGCGAACTCGCCGCTCTTCGTGCGGGCGAAGAACGCCAGCGGCTGGTCGCCGGCGATGTCGTCACCGGGCTGGAGGTTCGGCCACATGGCCGGGTTGGACAGCAGGTCGTCGTTCATCATGGCCATCTCCTGCAGCCACGGCCACCGGTTGATCTTGCCCTTGACGAAGCCGAGGGTCTGCACGACCTCCAGGTCGCCGCTGTTGAGGAAGTCGCCGAACTTCACGTCCCAGCCCCAGCCGCTCCAGGCCATGCCCAGCGGGCGGGCCTCCTGGGTGAACGGGGCGACGCCCTTGCCCAGCTTGGCGAGCATGTCGCGCTCGTCGCGGGCCCGGTTGATCCAGACGAAGTTGCTCTCCTCCAGGCCCCAGGCCGTCGTGATGTTGGAGACCATCATGTCGAAGCTGCCGTTGCGGTCCAGGTCGCCGAAGTCGATGCCCATGCCCTTGAACGAGCCGTTGCCGAGCACGAACGACTTGGGCGTGGTGGGGGTGCGCTCGCCGATGGCCGCCTTGAACTTGATGTGGCCGGGGGAGGAGACGTTGTGCAGCAGGTGGTTGTGGCCGAAGTCGTTGGCGACGTACACGTCCGGCAGCCCCCGGCCGGTCAGGTCGGCCGAGGCCAGGCCCAGCGTCCAGCCCGTGGACTTCTTGAACGGGACCGCCCCGCGCTCCGGCACGAAGCTCACCGACGGCGTGTCGCCGCTGGTCGCCGAGTGCCAGCGCAGCACGTGCAGGCCGCCGCCGTTGGTGGCGCTGGACAGGGTGTCGTTCATCTCGACGTTGTCCTGGCCCCGCGTGTTGAGCACGTCGGACTCGGGGAAGTAGTTGCCGATCACCACGTCCGGCTTGCCGTCGCCGTCGAGGTCGCTGACCAGGGAGGCGTTGGTGTGCCACTTGGGCCCGTGGTAACGGCCGTCGGGCGAGCTCTGCGGGAGCATCTCCTGGCGCTGGTACGTGGCGTTGGACACCGTCGTGGCGTCGGCCTTGCGCAGGAACAGGATCGGCACCCGGCCCCAGTAGGTGACCATCAGGTCCATCCGGCCGTCGAGGTTGTAGTCGCCCGGCACGCAGGCCATCGGCGCCATGGTGTCGTCGATCGGCAGCGGCGCCGGGTCGAGGATGAACGGCGCGAACTGGTCCTGCTTCGGCGCCGTGGGCGCGTAGGTGACCACCACGTGGTTGGTGCGGGTGTCCACGAAGCACAGGCTGTTGGCGCGACCGTGGTCGGTGAGGTCGTTGAGCGCGATGCTCGCGCCGACCGACGAGATCCAGGCCCGGATCTTGTGGTACGTCGGGTTGACGTCCCGGATCGTCCTCTTCGGAAGCTGGTCGTAGCCGGCCGGGTAGGCGATCGCCTGCTCGGTGAAGCGGTACTTCGTAGCGGCTTCGTCGGCGCCGGCGACCGACACGCGGCTGTCGATGATGAAAAAGAGCGAGGCCACGAGTAGAATCGCGACTATTCCGGGACTGAACGAGCGTGCGCGTTGACCCAGCACGGTACGGTCTCCTTACAACAGAGCCATCGGCTTCTGCCAAAGCCGATGGCGCGAACAGGGCAGACGGCATCACCGCGGCGGTGTTCCACGGGCGGTCCCGGGGTGCTGCGCGGCAAGGGTGAGGGGAGTGTCGCCTGACGTCGGGGGCTTCGCGGCGCGACGGTCCGGCCGGCGGAAGATTGTTTCCCCGGCAATTATCCGTCGACGCGGCGAATCTGTTTTCTGGCGTGCCTGGTTTCCTCCTGCGGCGGGCGGGAAAAGTGGATGCTCGGCGACCGGATCAGGCCAGGTTCATCGTGCGACGGTGGCGCCGGGGCGCGCTTCTTTCACATTGCTCCCGACGTTTTCGCAGGAAGCGGACGGTTTAGTTCGCGTATAGCGGACGATTTGACGCGTCGGATCCCTATTGGTCGATCTCGCCGCGTTGACCCGCTGTGTCCACCCGCCGGCGCAAGACGGCAATATGGCGACTAACTGCCGCCGGCGCGATGGCTAGCGTGGGTGGCGGCGCTGCCCGAGGCGCCGCCCGGGCGTCGTCCTGCGGGACCGCCCCGCCCGGGACCCCGGGAAGAGAGGAAGTCGCCGTGTCTGTCGAGGGATTCTGGAAGGTGGCCGTGGCCACCCCGTTCGGCGTCCGCCGCACCGAGCTGGAGCTGTTCAGCAAGGACGGTGTCCTGCAGGGCATCTCCCGCGGCGAGAAGGAGACGCTCACCCTGAACGATCTCACGCTGGAGGGCAACCGGCTGTCCTGGTACCAGTCGATCAAGAAGCCGATGCGGATGGACCTGGCCTTCGACGTGACGATCGACGGCGACGAGATGACCGGCACCGCCAAGGGTGGGCCGATGCCGGCGGCGAAGGTCAGCGGCCACCGCGAGCCGGCCGCCCAGCCCGCCTGAGCCGCCGCCCGCAGGCCGGCCGCCCCCGTCCGTCCGGCGGGGGCGGCGGGCCGCCGGCAGGACCCGGATTCGTCCTTCGGCGGCACCATCCGACCTGGATATGTATTGACTTAAGTGCATTTATCCACAATGGTCATGGGTACTCGACGCGGGAGCAACCATGACCGACTTGCCAGAGGGCACCGAGCACCACCGTTACCTGATCATCGGCGCCGGCCCGGCCGGCCTTCAGCTGAGCTACTACCTCCAGCAGGCCGGCAGCGACTACCTGACGCTGGAGCGCGCGGCCGAACCCGGCGAGTTCTTCCGCCGCTTCCCCCGCCACCGCAAACTGATCTCCCTGAACAAGGTGCACACCACGAGCACCGACCCCGAGATCCGGCTGCGCTGGGACTGGAACTCGCTGCTGCACACCCCGGCCGACCTGCCGTTCGCCGACTACAGCCGGGAGTACTTCCCCTCCGCCGACGACATGGTCCGCTACCTTGGCGACTTCGCCCGCCACCACGGCCTCGCCGTCCGCTACGACACGGCCGTCGAGCTGGTCACCAAGACCGACGACGGCTTCCTCGTGCGCGCCGGCGGTCGGCTGCTGCACGCCGACTGCGTGGTGTGGGCCGCCGGCTGGGGCCGGCCCAACATCCCCGACGTGCGCGGCATCGAGCACGCGATCGGCTACGAGGACATGTCCACCGACCCGGCCGACTACGCCGACCAGCGGGTGCTCATCCTCGGCAAGGGCAACTCGGCGTTCGAGACCGCCTCGGCGATCCTCGGGCACGCCGCCATGATCCACCTGGCCAGCCCGCGTCCGCTGCGGCTGGCCTGGAACACCAAGCACCCCGGCGACGTACGCGGCCACCACGGCGCGGTCCTGGACAGCTACCAGTTCAAGACCCTGCACTCCGTGCTCGACTGCGTCATCGACGAGATCCGCCCCGTGGGCGACAAGTACGAGGTGCGCCTGACCTACACCCACGCCGACGGCGAGACCGCCGTGATGGAGTACGAGTCGGTGCTGCGCTGCACCGGCTTCGCCATGGACACCTCGGTCTTCGCCGACAACTGCCGCCCCGGCATGGTGCCCAGCGGGCGGCTGCCCGCCACCCGCCCCGACTGGCAGTCGGTCGACGTCGACGGGCTCTACTTCGCCGGCACGCTCGCCCAGGACCGTGACTTCAAGAAGGCGTCGTCGGCGTTCATCGACGGCTTCCGCTACAACCTGCGTACGCTCACCGCCCTGCTGCGCGAGCGGTACGAGGGCGCGCCGCTGGCGTACGAGAAGGTGGCGGCCGACGCCGAGGCGCTCACCGAGGTGGTGTTGGACCGGGTCAACTGGAGCTCGGCGCTGTGGACCCAGTTCGAGTTCCTCTGCGACGTCCTCGTCGTCGACGCGGCCGCCGGGGTGGTGCGCCACTACCACGACCTGCCGGAGGACCACGCGGTCGCCCGGTTCGGCGGCGAGAGCCACTACTACACGTTCTCGCTGCGCTGGGGCCGCGACGCCTACCACGACGTGTTCGCCATCGAGCGGCACCCGCAGCCGGACCGGGCCGCCGAGAGCGCCTTCATCCACCCGGTCGTGCGCCGCTACCGGGGCGGGGAGCTGGTCGAGGAGCTGCACCTGCTGGAGGACCTGCTCGCCGAGTGGCGTCGGCAGGACCGGCACGTGCAGCCCCTGCGCGAGTTCTTCTCCGCGGACCTGGGGCGGTGAGGTCTACCGCAGGACCATGACCTCCGACAGCGCCTTGCGGGTCAGCTGCGGCACGGTGACCCCCTCGGCCGGGTAGCCGACCGGCATCACCAGGCAGGCGCGCTCCTCGGCCGGGCGGTCGCAGATCTCGTTGAGGAACCGCATCGGGCTGGGCGTGTGGGTGAGCGTGGCCAGCCCGGACAGGTGCAGGGCGGTGATCAGCACGCCGACGGCGATGCCGACCGACTCCTTGACGTAGTAGGGCTTCGGGGTCTGCGGCCCCTGGTGCACCTCGAACACCACGATGACCACCGGGGCGGTCTCCAGGAACGGCTTCTGCCAGTCGGTGCCCATCGGGGCCACCGCGTCGAGCCACTCCCGGGACGCGCGGCGGGTGTAGAACTCGATCTCCTCGGCCTCGGCGGCCTCGCGCAGCCGCCGCTTGCGGTCGGCGTCGGTCACCACCACGAACCGCCAGGGTTGCAGGTTGGCGCCGCTGGGGGCGGTCGCGGCGGCCCGGACGGCCTCCTCGACGACCTCCAGCGGCACCGGCTCGTCGGAGAAGTGCCGCACCGACCGGCGGGCCGCCATCCGGTCGGCGAACGCCCGGGCGGTGCGGTTCATCAGCGTGGGTTCCAGCCGGTCCAGGTGGAACGGGGTGGTCGCGATCTGGTCCATGAACGGCCTCCATCAGCAGGTCGGGGCCCCTCCAGCATCACCCACGGCACCCGCCGCCGGTTGTGCGCGATTGCCCAGATTCACCGGGTCCGACCAGAGGGACCGGCCGCCCGCCGCCCGGCGCAGGTCAGCCCGCCGTCCACTCCGCCAGCCGGTCGACGACGTCGGCGAGCGTCCCGCCGGCGCGCACGACCGCCCGCTGCCGCCGCGCCCCGGTGCCGTCGGCGTCGAGCTGCTCCAGCCACCGCGCGACGGCGTCGTGGTCGCCGTGGGCGCGCAGCGCCGGCTCCACCGTGGCCAGCAGCTCGCGGGCCAGCTCGGCCGCCGGGCGCAGCCGGCCCGTGCGCGGGTCCAGGCCCGCGCCGGCCAGGCCGTCGCGGGCGGCCCGCCAGTAGGCCACCCGCAGCAGCTCCCCGGCGACGTGCGGGGCGGGCTCGCCGGCGTCCACCGCCGCCGTCAGGTGCGCCACGAGCGCCCGCACCAGCGCCGCGTAGCGCGCCGCGTCCTCGGCGGTGAGGGCCGAGTCGGCCACCCGGACCTCCAGGGTCGGGTGCCGCTCCGACGGGCGTACGTCCCAGAAGATGGTGGCCCGGTCGACGAGGGCGCCGGCGTCGAGCAGCCGCCCGACCACCTCGTCGTAGTGCGCCGCCGAGTCGAACACCGGCGGCGGGCCGGCCACCGGCCACCGGCCCCAGACCGTGGTGCGCCAGCTCGCGTAGCCGGAGTCGCGGCCGTCCCAGTACGGCGAGTTCGCCGTGAGGGTCAGCAGCAGCGGAAGGTAGGGCCGCAGGTGGTTGCCGACCAGCACGGCCCGGTCCCGGTCCGGCAGCTCCACGTGCACGTGCAGCGCGCACAGCGCCAGCTCGTCGTGCAGCCCCCGGAAGGTCTCGGCGCCCCGGGTCTGGCGCGGGCCGACGGTCATCGGCGGGGGCACCGCCCCGGCGACGGGGGCCGTGCCGGTGGCCACCACCCGCAGCCCCGCCGCCCGGGCGCAGTCCGCGACGACCTTGCGGGCCTCGCCGAGCTGGTCGGTCAGCTCGCCGAGGGTGCCGCAGGCGTGGGTCCTGGTTTCCAGTTGCAGGGTGGTGATCTCCCCGGACACCCGCTCACCGAGCGACGTCGACGCCGCCGCGACGACCTCGGCGGCCCGGGGCACCGGGGCCCGGGTGACGGCGTCGACGACGAGGAACTCCTCCTCCACCCCGAAGCGGGGCGGGGCCGGGTACCGGCGCGTGGTGCTGCTCATGACACACCATTATGGACGGTGTGCGGGCCCGTGGACAGCAGCGACGCGCCTCACAGGCGCGCGGGCACGCCCCGGGCCGCGGGGGCCGGGCCCCGCCGCTGCCGGGTGAGCACCCCGGCGACGGTCGCGGCGAGCAGGGCGGCCCGGTCGGGCAGTTGGCTCACGTCGACCCACTCGCTGCGGGCGTGCGACCCGCCGCCCACCCCGCCCAGGCCGTCGAGGGTGGCCACGCCCAGCGAGCCGGTGAAGTTCGCGTCGGACGCGCCGGCGGCGTGCGCGGCCTCCAGCGGCGGCAGGCCCAGCTCGCGGCCCGCCCGCCGGGCGACCTCCAGCAGCGGCATCGCCACCGCCTCCTGCAACGGGTAGCGGTTGATCCCGCCACCCACCACGAGCGCGGCCTCGGCCAGCTGCGGGGTCAGCGCGTGGATCTGCCGGTCCACCCGGTCGAGCTCCTCGCGGGTCCAGGCGCGCACGTCGACGCAGAACGTCGCCGACTCGGGCACCTGGTTGCTGATGCTGCCGGCGCTGAGCACCGTCGGGGTGACGCTGGTGCCCTCGGCGGCGAACGCCCGCACGGCGAGGACCTGGTGGGCCAGCTCGACGGCCGCGTTCACCCCCCGGTGCGGCTCCACGCCGGCGTGCGCGGCCCGGCCGCGCACGGTGATCTCGTACCGTGAACCGCCCTTGCGGGCGACCTTCAGCGCGCCGGTCTCCGTGGCCGGCTCGCAGACCAGCACCGCCCGCGACCGCCGGGCCTGCTGCTCGATCAGCGGCCGGGACGTCGGTGACCCGCTCTCCTCGTCGCAGGTCAGCAGCACCCCCACCCGGGAGGGGTCGGGCAGCAGGGACAGCGCGGTCACCAGCTGGACGATGCCGGACTTCATGTCGCACACCCCGGGCCCGGTGGCGACGTGCTCGGCGAGCGCGAAGGGCCAGTCCCGCGTGGTGCCCTCCGGCCACACCGTGTCGTAGTGCCCCAGCAGCAGCACCCGCTGGTCCTCGGCCTGCCAGAGCAGGTGCGGCAGCCCGTCGCGGGTGACCCGCACGGCGGGCCGGCCCAGCAGCGGGCTGATCCAGCTCTCCAGCAGGTCGGCGCAGGCGTGCAGGCGTCGCACCGCCCCGGGCGGGGATTCGGCGTGCACGAGTTGACGAAGTCGGTCCACCATGGTCCCGGACTGCGCCCGGGCCCCCTGCCGTATGTGCGTCGTGTCGACCATGGTGCCGATCGTGGCAGCGGCTGCTGCGCAGCGGCAATACGCATCCGTGCCCTGCTCGTCGCCCTCCGTGTCGGCCCAGGTGCCGGCCCCGGGGACGGCATTCTCGAAGAGCCCGCGGGCGCCGGCCGCAGTGGGCACGGTCGAAGAAGCGGACGGGCGGCGGGGCCGGCACCATGCGCAGCAGGACCGCGTCGCCGCCGGCCGCGGCCTGTCACGCCGAGGAGAGACACGTGGCACACATCGATCTGGGCCTGGACGAGACGCAGTACCCGGGCATCAGCGGGCTGATGCGCTACCGGCCGGAGACCGCCGTGGCGCTCAACGCCCTGGCCGAGGCGCTGCTGCACGCCCCGCACCCCACCCTCAGCGCCGGCGAGCGGGAGCTGATCGCCGCGTACGTCTCCGGGCTCAACGAGTGCACGTTCTGCTGCTCGTCGCACTCGGCGTTCGCCGCCGTCCAGCTCGACGGGGGCATGCCGCTGGTGACCCAGGTCCGGGCGGACCCGGACACCGCGGAGGTCTCCGCGAAGCTGCGCGGCCTGCTGCGGATCGCCGCCGCGGTCCAGGCGAGCGGCCGCGACGTGAGCGCCGCGCTGGTCGACGCGGCCCGCGCCGAGGGCGCGACCGACCTGGAGATCCACGACACGGTGCTGATCGCCGCCGCGTTCTGCATGTTCAACCGCTACGTCGACGGGCTCGGCACCCGGCTGCCGGAGGACCCGTCGGCCTACACCGAGACCGCGCAGCGGATCAAGGTCGGCGGGTACGTCGGCTAGGTCCGGGCGGCCCCGGCCCGGCGGGCGCGGTCCCGCGCCCGCCGGCACGACCGGCGGCCTAACCGTTGTACGGCATGGTGGGGAACCAGCCGTAGCCGAACATGGCGGGCAGCCGCACGTCCCAGTAGACGACCATGAACACGCCGAGCGCGATCAGCAGCGCCCCGGTGACCGCGGCCGTCCGCGCCGGGCTGGCGGCGAGCCACTGCACGAACCGGCCCCGGGTGACCACGATGACCAGCGCGAACAGCGCGGCGACGATGGCGATGTTGCCCAGCGACTGGAGCACGAACGCGCCCGCACCGTACAGCGGGTTGCCGGTGTCCACCGCCCAGTGGAACAGCTTGTTGAACAGCGGGTACGGCCGGCCGATGAGGAACCCGCCGACGAGCGCGCCGAGCACCACGACCCGGGCCGCCGGCCGGTGCGCGAACGGGTCCGGCAGCGTGCCCAGGGCGGCCAGGCCGAGGTAGACGAAGGCGAGACCGATCACGCCGAAGACGACCATCGACTGGACCAGGCGCACCGGCAGCCCGCCGACGGTGCCGGTGGACAGCTGCGGCAGCCGGTCGCCGAGCAGCACGCCCACGAAGCCGTACGTCGCGGCGACCGCCACCATCCCGACGGTGAGCCAGCCGACCGGCCGCAGCAGGACGCGCAGCCCGGCCCGGGTCGCCCCCGCCCCGCCGGCCTGGCTCATCGGGCCGACCGCGGCCGCCATCGCGATGTTGCACGCCGTGAAGGTGCCGGCCAGGCCGGAGACGAAGGCGAAGACCAGGCCCGCGACGGTGCCGCCGATGGCGGTGCTCTTCGCGTCGTGGCCCAGCAGGGTGTTGGCGACGTTGTCGCCGATCACGTGGTCGACGAACTCGTACGACCACAGCACCGCCAGCAGGACTCCCGCCGCGACGCCGCCCAGGACGATCCCGCGCGAGCGCGGGTGGGTGCGCGCGGAGAGGTGGACCGCGCGTCCTCTTTCGGTGACTGCCATGGATGGATTGTGGGGACGGGTGACCGCATCGACTTCTTCGAGGTTGCCCGATCCGCCCCGGCAGGACGGCAACCTCGAACAAGTGTTCGCGCGCCAGCATCCTCCATCGTGGACACATGTCGGTCAACCCGCACCAGTGGCGTCGCGTCCGCGCCTCCGTGCCCGTCGTCCTCGGGCGGCTGCTCGACCTCGTCGACGACGCCCCGCCCGATTGGCCCGCCACCGCGCACTGGACGGTGGCGGACACCATGGCCCACCTGTGCGGGGTCGCCGCGATGGGCCTGGCCCTGGTCCGGGGCGGGCCGCCGGACCTGCCGGTGCCCGACCTGCTCGAACTGCGCCAGCGCACCACGGTCGACACGATCTCGGTGATGAACGCCGAGGTGCTGCGGCACTTCACCGAGCGGCGGCTGCCGGCGCTGGCCGCCCGGCTGCGCGCCGACGTCGAGGAGGTGCTGCGGGCGGTCGACGAGGCCGGGCCGGAGCACGAGGTGTCCTGGCTCGGCGGGGCCCGGCTGCCGGTCACCGGCCTGCTGGCCCACCTGCTCAACGAGCTGAACCTGCACGCCTGGGACATCGCCCGGGCGGTCGGCCGGCGCTGGGTCGTCGATCCCGCCGACGCGGCGCTCTTCGTCGACCTGTTCATGGTGGACATGACCCGCCGCGGCTACGGCCGGCTGCTGGACCGCGACGGCCCGGTGCATCCGGGGACCGTCTCGGTGAACTTCCGGCACCGCTTCGGCCCCGAGGTGACGATGGCCCTGGCCGACGGCCGGGTGACGGTGGCGCCGACCGAGCCCCGTCCGGACGTCCGGCTCTCCTTCGACCCGGCCGTGTTCACCCTGATGCTGTTCGGCCGGGTGTCCCGGCCGCGCGCGGTCCTCGCCCGCAAGCTCTGGGTCGGCGGCCGCCGACCCTGGCTGCTGCCGGTCTTCCTGCGCACCATGCGCCTGCCGTCCTGACCTGGGCGGCCGCCCCGCCCAACCCGGTGCGGGGCGGCCGCGCCGGCCGGCTGGCGGCCGGGCCGGCGGCGAACGGCGGGGGCGCAACACGGAAGAAGTGCCCGCACGGCGACGGGTGCGACCGTGGGACGGACAAGGTCCACAAGACCGGAGAGCCTTCCCAAGGAGGACTGGTGACTGTAACCGAAACCCCCACGCGCGAGGAGATCCTCAGCCGCGTCGCCAAGGCCGAGCCGGTGCTGCGGGAGCACGTGGCCTGGTCGGAGGAGAATCGTCGCCTGCACGAGGCGACAGTCGAGGCGATGGCCGAGGCGGGGATCTTCCGGATGCGGGTGCCCAAGCGCTACGGCGGCTACGAGTGCGACGGTGCGACGCTGGTCGAGGTCGGCGCGGCCCTGGGCCGCATCGACGCCTCCGTGGCCTGGGTCGCGATGGTGAACTGGATCCCCACCTACCTGGTCTGCATGTTCCCCGACCAGGTGCAGGACGAGGTCTTCTCGACCCCCGACGTGCGGGTCTGCGGGACCAACGCCCCCAAGGGCACGATGGTGCCGGTCGAGGGCGGCTACCTCCTCAACGGGCGGTGGCCCTTCGTCAGCGGCGCGCACCACGCGCACTGGATGGAGGCGGCGGCCGTGATCCTGCGCGACGGCGCCGAGCCGGAGCCGGTGATGACCATGGTGCCGATGTCCGACATGGAGCTCGTCGACGACTGGCACACCACCGGGCTGCGCGGCTCGGGCAGCATCACGACGGTGGCCACCGACGTCTTCCTGCCCGCCGAGCGGGTCATCCCGCTGGGCGCGGCGCTCGCCCCGAACACGCTGTCGGAGACCAACCGGAACATCCCGATCTATTCCACCCCGGCCACGCTGGTCGCCGCGGTCTCCGGGGTCGGCATGCTGGTGGGGATCGCCAAGGCGGCGTGGGACACCTTCTTCGACCGGCTGCCCGACCGGAAGATCATCTACACCGACTACCCGAGCCAGGCGGAGGCCCCGCTGACCCACCTGCGGGTCGGCGCCGCCGCCCACAAGATCGACCAGGCGATGTTCCACGCCCGGCGGATCGCCGAGGTCGTCGACCACAAGGCGTTCAGCGGCGAGGCGTGGACGGTCGAGGAGCGGGTCCGGGTGCGCGCCGACCAGGGCGAGGCGGCCCGGCTGGCCAAGGAGGTCGCCGACACCTTCCAGATGGCCAGCGGCGGCACCTCCATCTACACCGACGTGCCGATCCAGCGCATCGTGCGGGACATCACGTCCGCCGCGCTGCACGGCCTCGTCGTCCCCGACGTCAACACCGAGCTGTACGGCCGGGTGCTGTGCGGGCTGGAGCCCAACACCCTCTACATGTGACGCCTGAGCGCCGCGCCGCCGCCCCCACCGCCGCCGCTGGGGGCGGCGGCGCGGCGCGGCGTCAGCCCACGGCGGTGGGGGAGGGCGTCGCGGTGCCGCCCCGGGGCGCCCGCGGGGTCATCAGCCGGACGATCTCCGCCCGGTCGGCCGCCGAGGGCAGGCCCCAGTCGGGACGGTAGCCGTACACCTCGCGCAGGGGAGTGGCCGAGGTGCGCCCGTCGAGGATCTCCACCGAGTCGGCGTCGATCAACCCCGGGTGCTCCACCCCGCACGCCTCGGCGACCCGCACCAGGTCCCGGCGCAGGGTCCGCAGGTAGTTCGCCGCCCGCACCGACTTGCGCGCCGGGTCCAGGCCCCGGGCCAGCCACGGGTGCTGCGTCGCCACCCCGGTCGGGCAGGTGTCGGTGTGGCACTTCTGGGCCTGGATGCAGCCGATCGCCAGCATCGCCTCCCGGCCCACGTTGACCATGTCGCAGCCGAGGGCGAACGCCA
The DNA here is from genome assembly GCF_014205165.1 of Micromonospora carbonacea. Lineage (NCBI taxonomy): Bacteria > Bacillati > Actinomycetota > Actinomycetes > Micromonosporales > Micromonosporaceae > Micromonospora > Micromonospora carbonacea. The sequence goes on from NZ_JACHMZ010000001.1 coordinate 3,195,204, forward strand.
CCACGGCGTTGTCCGGCAGGCCCAGCTTGCCGCCGCCGACGAACACCACCTGCTCGTGCAGCCCTCGCTCGGCGAAGACCCGGTAGACCCGGGAGAAGCCCTGCTGGAACGGCAGCGACACCGAGTCCGTGAAGATCAGCGGGGCGGCGCCGGTGCCCCCCTCGCCGCCGTCGACGGTGACGAAGTCGACCCCCCGGCCGGTGTCGCGCATCAGGTCGGCCAGCTCCGCCCAGAAGCCGAGGTCGCCGACGGCGGACTTGATCCCCACCGGCAGGCCGGTCTCGGCGGCCAGCAGCTCGACCCAGTCCAGCAGGCTGTCGCAGTCGGAGAACTCGGCGTGCCGGGACGGGCTGACGCAGTCGCGCCCCTGCGGGACGCCCCGGGTCGCGGCGATCTCCGCCGACACCTTCGCCCCCGGTAGCAGCCCGCCGAGGCTCGGCTTCGCGCCCTGGCTCAGCTTCACCTCCAGCGCCCGCACCGGCGCGCCGGCGACCAGGTCCCTGAGCCGGGCCAGGTCGAACCGGCCGCGCGCGTCGCGGCAGCCGAAGTAGGCCGTGCCGAGCTGGAACACCAGCTCCCCGCCGCGCCGGTGGTACGGCGACAGGCCGCCCTCGCCGGTGTTGTGCAGGCAGCCGGCCAGGGCCGCGCCCCGGTTGAGCGCCGCCACGGCGTTGCCCGACAGCGAGCCGAAGCTCATCCCGGAGATGTTGACCACCGACTCCGGCCGGAACGCCCGCGCCCGCCCCCGGGCCGCCCCGAGCACCTTCGCGCAGGGCAGCCGCACCTGCTGACCCGCCGTCGGCGTCGACGGCGGCACGGCCCGGCCGAACGTGCGGTGCTTGATGATCGGATAGCCGGCCGTGTACTCGATGTCGTTGTCCGTGCCGAACCCGAAGTAGTTGTTCTCCTGCTTCGCCGACGCGTACACCCAGCGCCGCTGGTCGCGGGTGAACGGCCGCTCCTCGTTGTTGCCGGCGACGATGTACTGCCGCAGCTCCGGGCCGAGCGACTCCAGCAGGTACCGGGCCCGCCCCAGCACGGGGAAGTTGCGCAGCAGGGCGTGGTCGCGTTGCAGGACGTCGCGGGCGGCGAGGGCCGCGACGGCGGCGGCGACGGCGGGTACGGCTCGGCGGGCCCATCTCATGCCGCCAGTCTCCCCGCACCCGCCGCCCGCCGCACGGTTCGCCCGGGCCCCGCCTCTCATCGCACCTGCCGCCGTCGGGATCGGATCCGGCCTGTGGATACCAGGGGTTGGACGCCATCGACCTCGCAGATGCGGCACGGTATGCTGCCGGCGTGGCGATGTTCCGGATCGGCGAGGCCGCCGAGCTGCTCGGCGTCAGCACCGACACGGTGCGGCGCTGGGTCGACGCCGGCCGCCTCGCCGCCACCCGCGACGCGCAGGGCCACCGGGTGCTCGACGGCGTGGACCTGGCCGCGTTCGTCCGGGCCGCGGCGGCCGCGCCCGAGGAACACGCCGAGCTCTCCTCGGCGCGCAACCGGCTGCGCGGCATCGTCACCGCCGTGGTCAAGGACACCGTCATGGCCCAGGTCGACATCCAGGCCGGGCCGTTCCGGGTCGTGTCGCTGATGAGCCGGGAGGCGGTCGACGACCTGGGCCTCGAGGTCGGCGCGCTCGCCATCGCGGTGATCAAGTCGACGACGGTCGTGGTGGAGCGGCCGACCGCTGCGAAAGGCAGGGCCGGCACGTGACCGCAGCGACGACCCGCACCGCCCTCGCCGGGGCGTTCGCCCTGGCCCTCGCCCTCGCCGGTTGCGCCGGCGGGGCCGACCAGCCGGGGGAGGGCGGCGACGGGGTGCGCGGCCCGGTCACCGTCCTGGCGGCGGCGTCGCTGACGGAGGCGTTCACCCGGCTCGGCGACGAGTTCGAGGCCGCCCACCCGGGCGCCACCGTCACGTTCGGCTTCGCCGGCAGCGCGGCCCTCGCCACCCAGGTCAACCAGGGCGCCCCCGCCGACGTGTTCGCCGCCGCGTCCCCGGCCACCATGCGCCCGGTCACCGACGCCGGCAACGCCGCCGACGCCCCGGCCACCTTCGCCCGCAACCAGCTGGTCATCGCCGTGCCGGAGGGCAACCCGGGGCGCGTCGGCGCGCTGGCCGACCTGACCCGGCCCGGGGTGAAGGTGGCGCTCTGCGCCGAGCAGGTGCCCTGCGGCGCGGCGGCCCGCACCGCCCTGGCCGCCGCCGGGGTGGCGCTCACCCCGGTCACCCTCGAATCCGACGTCAAGGGCGCGCTGGCCAAGGTCCGCCTCGGCGAGGTCGACGCCGCGCTGGTCTACCGCACCGACGCCACCGCCGCCGCGTCCCAGGTGGACGCCGTGGAGTTTCCCGAGTCGGCCCGGGCCGTCAACGACTACCCGATCGTCGTGCTGCGGCAGGCCGGCAACCCGACGGCCGCGCGCGCCTTCGTCGCGTACGTGCTGTCCGAGCGGGGCCGGGCCGCGCTGGCCGCCGCCGGGTTCCAGCCGCCCCGGGCCTGACCGCCGGTGGTACGCCCGCCCGCCCCGGCCCCGCGCCGCCGTGTCCCCGGCCGGCAGGCGCCCCTCGCCCTGTTCGTCCCCGCCGGCCTCGGGCTGGCGTTCCTCGTGCTGCCCCTGGCCGGGCTGCTCGCCCGCGCCCCGTGGGCCACCCTGCCGCAGCGGCTCGCCGCGCCGGGCGTGCTCACCGCGCTGCGGCTGTCCCTGCTGACCGCCACCGGAGCGACACTGCTCTGCCTCGTCCTCGGCGTACCCCTGGCCTGGGTGTTGGCGCGGGTGCGGTTCCCCGGCCGGCGGCTGGTGCGGGCGCTGGTCACCGTGCCGCTGGTGCTGCCGCCGGTGGTCGGCGGCGTGGCCCTGCTGTTGGTCTTCGGCCGCCGGGGCCTGCTCGGCGGCTGGCTCGACGCCACCCTCGGCGTCACCCTGCCGTTCACCACCGCCGGGGTGGTCCTCGCCGAGGCGTTCGTGGCCATGCCGTTCCTGGTCATCGCCGTCGAGGGCGCGTTGCGCGCCGCCGACGCCCGCTACGAGGAGGCCGCCGCGACCCTGGGCGCGGGCCGGTGGGCGACGTTCACCCACGTCACCCTGCCGCTGGTCGCCCCCGGGGTGGCGGCCGGCGCGGTGCTGTGCTGGGCCCGTGCCCTCGGCGAGTTCGGCGCGACGATCACCTTCGCCGGCAACTTCCCGGGCCGCACCCAGACCATGCCGCTGGCCGTCTACCTGGCCCTGGAGACCGACCTGGAGGCCGCCATCGTGCTGAGCCTGGTGCTGCTCACCGTCTCCGTGGCGATCCTCGCCGGCCTGCGCGACCGCTGGGTCACCGGCCCGTGACCGCCGCCGGGCCGCGCCGCCGCGCGGCCGGGACGCCGCTGCTCGACGCCCACCTCGCCGCCGACCGGGGCGGATTCCACCTGGACGTGGCGCTGCGGGTGGGCGCGGGGGAGGTGGTCGCGCTGCTCGGCCCCAACGGCGCGGGCAAGACCACCGCGCTGCGCGCCCTCGCCGGCCTGCACCCGCTGACGGCCGGGCATCTCACCCTCGACGGGGTCGACCTCGACCGTCCCGACGGGCGGGTGTGGGTCCCGCCCGAGCGCCGCCCGGTCGGCGTCGTCTTCCAGGACTACCTGCTCTTCCCGCACCTGAGCGCCCGCGACAACGTCGCCTTCGGCCCCCGGCGGCGCGGCGCGGACCGGCGCGCCGCCCGCGCCCTGGCCGACGCCTGGCTGGACCGGGTCGGCCTCGCCGGGCACGCCCGCCGCCGGCCCCGGCAGCTCTCCGGCGGGCAGGCCCAGCGGGTGGCGCTGGCCCGGGCCCTCGCCGTGGAGCCGACCCTGCTGCTGCTCGACGAGCCGCTCGCCGCCCTCGACGCCCGCACCCGGGTGGACACCCGCGCCGAGCTGCACCGTCACCTCGGCGCGCACCCCGGCGCGACCGTACTGGTCACCCACGACCCGCTCGACGCGCTGGTGCTCGCCGACCGGCTGGTCATCGTGGAGGGCGGCCGGGTGGTCCAGGAGGGGGACGCCGCGGCCGTCACCGCCCGCCCGCGCACCGACTACGTCGCCCGCCTGGTGGGGCTGAACCTGCACCGGGGCCACGCCGACGGCCACCGGGTGCAGGTCGGTCCGCTGGCCCTGACCGCCGTCGACCGCGTCGTGGGCGAGGCGTTCGTCGCGTTCCCGCCCGCCGCCGTCGCCCTGCACCCCGCCCGGCCCGACGGCAGCCCCCGCAACACCTGGCCCGCCACCGTGGTGGGGGTGCAGCGGCACGGGGACCACCTGCGGGTCGAACTGGGCGGGCCACTGCCGGTCTCCGCCGACGTCACCCCGACGGCCGCCGCCGCGCTGCGGCTGCGCCCCGGCCAGCAGGTGTGGGTGGCGGTGAAGGCCGCCGAGACCCGCGCGTACCCGGTGGGTTCCTGAGCCGGGCGGCGGCTCAGGCGGTCGACGCCTGCGCTCCGGTCGACCCGTGGCCGGCGCGCTGCCGCGGGGCGCGCTCCCGCGCGGCCGGCCGGCCGTGGCACCACTGCCGCTCCGGCGTCTCGCCCGCCGCGACCGCGAACGCGGTCAGGGCCGCGACCGCCTCCGGGCACCAGTGCCCGGCCGTGTCCGCGACGATGCGGGACAGCGCCTCCCTCCGCCGGCGGAACACCTCGTCGACCAGAGCGGCCCCCGCCGCGCTCAGCCGCAGCCGCACCACCCGGCGGTCGTCGGTCGAGCGGTCCCGCCGGAGGAGGCCCTTGGCGGCCAACCGGTCGCACATCCGGGTGCCCGCCGAGGGGGCCACGCCGAGCTCCGCGGCGATCTCCGCCGCGCGCTGCGGTCCCCGCACGGCCAGGACGACCAGCGTGCGGAGCTGCGACAGGGTGATCTCCGGGCCGGTCCCGGCCAGCGACCGGGTGGCCAGCCCGACGAGCGCGCCGCTGGCGGCCAGGAGCGCCGCCACGGCCTCGCCCTCGATGCCCGGCGGTGGATCGGCCATGGGTGGACCTCCGGCTGCGGTTCGGGCGGCAGGACACCATCATGGCAGCAGTTGATCCGTTTTGCGCAGTGACAGGCCGGAATGCGCGCCGCCCTGCGGGCCCGACGCCGCCGGGCGGGCCGGCCGTCGCCGGCCCGCCCGGCCGGGCTCGTCAGGGCCGCCGGAACGACTGCCGGACCACTCCGCCGACGATCGCGCACCACGTGCCCGTGTCGACCTTGCCGTGGGGCGGAAGGTTGTGCAGCCGCTGCACGTCCTGCACGGCGCGGCGGGTGGCGTGGTCGAACTCGCCGGTCACCGCCACGTCGGCGTAGCCCTTCGCGTTGAGGATGAACTGCGCCCCGCTGACCGGCGCGCCGCTGGCGCTGCGGTCCAGTTCGGGGGCGAGGGTCTCCCAGGTGGGCGCGGTGAGGGTGGCGTCCACGTCGACCGGGATGCCGTTGCGGGCCTGCCAGTCCTGGACGGCGGCGACGGTGGCGGCGTCGAAGGTGCTGTCGAGGGGCACCGCGTAGCCCCGGTGGGTGAGCAGGTACTGCACCACCCGCACCGAGGGGGAGCTGACGAACCGCCACAGGTCCGGCCAGCGCCGGGCCGGCACGTCGCCGTGGCGGGTGCCCAGCTCGCGGAAGACCCGCCGGCGCAGTTCGGGGAACTGCCGGTAGAACGCTGTTCCGGGGCACGCGGTGGTGCGGAAGTCCCAGTGGCCGAAGATGTCGTGGGCGTGCAGGCCGTACTGCCGGCCGATCGTGGCGCAGAGCCTGACCAGCGAGTCCAGCAGCGCCTCCGGCGGGGTCTCGTCGACGTACGTGCCCTCGTTCTCGATGCCGATGGCGCGCCCGTTCTCGCCCGGGCAGTGCGCCGAGACCATCTGCCGGTCGCCGGCGGCCAGCCGTTCCAGGCTGCCGTGCCGGCCCTCCAGCACGTAGCCGCCGCGGCTGACGGTGAAGTGCTGGCCGGTGTCCGACCAGCCGTTGCCGTCCATGTGCAGGTCCTGGCAGTCCCGGGCCAGCTTCACGGCCTGCTCGCGGGAGTAGTCGGTGACGTTCGGGAACGCCATGTGGTGCACGATGATCTTGTTGGTGGCGATCTCGCTGACCGAGAGGGGATCGGCCGGCGGCCGGGCGCCCCACTCGTCGCAGCCGATGACCCAGTCGAGGTCCGGGCCGGACGCCGCCCACGCGGAGGCGGGGGACGCGAGCTGCGTGCCGACGACGGCGACCGTGGCCGCGCCGAGCCCGGCCCGCAACAGGGTGCGGCGGTCGAGCTCCGGATGGTCGAAGTGCATGGCATCTCCTCTGTGGCCGACGACGGCGCGTGAGTGAAAAGGAGCTCCAGGGGCAGTGTGTGATGTGGAGGATATTGCCAAGCCGGGTCGGCGCGCCAGGGGCAACCGACGACTCGCCCCCCGGACCATTGCACCTAGTGTCCTAGGATGCCTTACGCGGTGTGACGCACACCGCCCCCTGACGCCCAACCGCAACACAAGAAACACCCAGACCCGAGGAAGCAACCGATGCGCCGATGGCCGACTGGACGACGCCGGTCACAATGAGCGGCGTCGGATTCGGGTGTGTCGGGCCAGCGGCCCGGGGGAGCGGTGGAGACCGTCGAATGAGCGCCAACAGCTGGCTGGTGTCCGGCTACACCGAGGTCCGTGAGTTGGGCTCGGGAGCATCCGGCCGGGTGGTGCTGGCCACCCACGACGCGACCGGCACCCCGGTCGCCGTGAAGTACCTCGTCGGCGGGCTCGGCGGTGACCCGTCGTTCCGTGAGTCCTTCCGCGCCGAGGCGCGCCTGCTGGCCGACATCGACGACCCGAACATCTCCCGCCTCTACGAGTACGTCGAGTCGCCCACCGGCGCGGCGATCGTCATGGAGCTGGTCAACGGCGTCTCGCTGCGGCAGATGCTGCGCGCCAACGGGCCGACCGGGCCGGAGGCGGCGCTCTGCGTCCTCAAGGGATCGCTGGCGGGCCTGGCGGCCGCGCACGACCGGGGCGTAGTGCACCGTGACTACAAGCCGGAGAACGTGCTGGTCACCGCTCAGGGGGAGAGCAAGCTCGCCGACTTCGGCATCGCCATGCCGATCGGCGGGGAGTCGACCACCATCGTCAGCGGCACGCCGCGCTACATGGCGCCGGAGCAGTGGACCGGCGCGGCGGCGGCGCCGGCCTGCGACATCTACGCGGCGACGGCGACCTTCTTCGAGTGCCTGACGGGCCGTCCCCCGTACGACGGGCGGAGCCTGTTGGCCCTGCGGGACCAGCACGCCAGCGCGCCGGTTCCCACCGATCCGGCTCCGCCGCCGGTGCACGAGCTGCTGCGCCGGGGGATGGCCAAGCGGCCCGACGAGCGGCCGCAGCCGGCGCAGGTCTTCCTCGGGGTGCTGGAGCAGATCGCGGGTGGGGCGTACGGGCCGGACTGGGAGGAGCGCGGGATACGGGAGCTGGCCCGGCGGGCCGCCCTGTTGGCGGTGTTGTTCCCGTTCCCGGAGTCCTCGGGCGGCGGCACGAGCGTGGCGAGCACGGTTCTCGGGTCGGACGCCGGTTTCGGCACCCGTCGGGAGATCCGCACCGGCCGGCGGATGCGGACGGGGCGGGCCCGTACGGCCCTGGTCGGCGGGGCGCTGGTGACGGCGGTGCTGGTCGGCGGCGTCGGTTATCAGTACGCCTCGGGTGCGGAGCCGGACGTGGCCGCGCCGGTCGATGCCGGTGGGCCGGCCGGTGCGGCGACGCCGGTGTCGGGTGGCGGGTCGGAGTCGGCGGCGCCGGAGGCCACGGTGGGTCCGTCGGGTGGCACCCCGACGCCCGCGCCGACGTCGGCGAGTCCGACGGTGGCGGCTCCGACCACGGGTGCGCCGGCCACGACGCGTCCGCCGTCGCCGACGAGCCGGCCCACCAGGACGGCGTCGCCTACCGCCAGTCCGAGTGTGAGCACGTCCTCGCCGCCGTCGGATGTCACCGCGCCGTCGGTGGGGTCGCCGAGCACGGCGTTGACGACGTTGGAGCCGGAGGGCTGCAAGTACGGGCCGAGGTCGACGTCGGTGACGGTGAGTGTGACCGACGATCGTTCGGCGGCGGGGGATCTGCGGGTGTCGTTCCGGTACACGGTGGGTCGGGTGTCCGCGTCGGTGGGCATGGCGTCGGTGGGGAAGGACGTCTTCCAGGGGACGTTGGGTCCGTTCGCGATGCCGGAGGCGGCGGTGCGCATTCCGGTGTCGGTCACGGCGGTGGATGCTGCGGGCAATTCGGCCGGGCCGGTCGGGCCGGTGTACGTGAGTCTTCAGCCGTTCTGTACGCCGGGTTGATCGCGGTGGTGTCGACGAGGTTGACGGAGGGGCGGCGTTGAGTAGTCCGAACGAGCCGACGGCGGCGGTGCCGGGCGTGGGTGCGGCGGGTGGGGTGGAGCCGACCGTGGGGCTGGGGCGCACCGTGGATCTGGGTCGGACGGTGGATGCGGGGCGGACGCAGGTGTTCGGGGCGGGTCCGGAGGCGACGGTGGCGGGTCCGGCGTCGGCGCGTACGGTCGGCGCTTCCATGGAGCCTGCGGTCACGGTCGCGCCGGGTGGCGAGACGCGGTTCGGTCCGGGGGTGCCGGTGGGGCCGCCGGTGGCGCCGGCGTGGCCGCAGCCGGGTTCGGGGCCGGGGGTGCGGTCGCGGCCGGTGTGGCGTCGGCTGGTGTCGGTGCTGTCCACCCTGCTGACGGTGGTGCTGTTGGTGGTCGTGGGGTTGTTCCTGTGGCAGCGGCTGAGTCCGTTGGAGATCGAGGGGGTCACGGTCGCGGTGGTCGAGCCGGCGGGGAGCCGGTGTGACGTGACGGTGGATGTGGTGGCGACGGTGCGGACGAACGGTAACGCGGGCACGATCCGTTACCAGTGGCTGCGTTCGGGTTCGCCGCCGGGTGCGATGGTCAGTGAGCGGGTCGGTCGGGGGCAGCGGTCGGTGGGTCTGCCGTTGAGGTGGTCGTTCGCGGGTGTGGGTTCGGCGCGGGAGACGGCGACGGTCAACATCGTGGAGCCGTCGGTGACGCAGGCGGGTACGGAGGTGCGGTACGCCTGTCGTGGTCGTTGAGGGTCGGGTCGGGGTGCCGTTTCCGCGCGGGTGGGTCAGGGTAGGGCGACGGGTTTGTCGGCTGTCCCTGGTGTGAAGGATCTGAGCGATGAGAGACGACTTCGGTGACGCGGTGGGTGACGTGCTGCGGGCGGTGCTGCTTTTCCTGCCCAGGGCGGTGGGGTTCGTGGTGGTCCTGGTGGTGGGCTGGTTGGTGGCCAAGGCGGCGGTGCGGGTGGTGGGCAGGGTGTTGGCGCGGGTCGGGTTCGACCGGGTGGTGGAGCGTGGGGGGATCAAGGCGGCGTTGGCGCGGTCGCCGTACGACGCGGGTGACGTCGTGGCGAAGCTGGCGTACTACGGGGTGCTGTTGGTGACGTTGCATGTGGCGTTCGGTCTGTGGGGGCCGAATCCGATCTCGGATCTGATCGCGGCGGTGGTGGCGTGGTTGCCGAGGGCGTTCGTGGCGATCGTGATCGTGGTGGTGGCGGCCGCTATCGCGCGGGCGGTGAAGGACATCATCAGCAGCGCGTTGGGTGGGTTGTCGTACGGGCGGGTGCTGGCGGGCGTGGCGTCGGTGTTCATCGTGGGGTTGGGGGTGATCGCGGCGCTGAATCAGGTGGGTGTGGCGACGGCGGTGACGACGCCGGTGCTGGTGGCGGTGCTGGCGACGGTGGGCGGGATTCTGGTGGTGGGTGTCGGTGGTGGGTTGGTGCGGCCGATGCAGAGTCGGTGGGAGTCGTGGTTGAGCCGGGCGGAGCGGGAGTCGCGGGTGGTGGCGACGCATGCGCGGGCGTATCGGGCGGGGCGGCGGGATGTGGCGGAGCGGTTGGCGGCGGCGGCTCCGCCGGTGGCCGGGGACGCCGATCGCACGCAGGTGGTGCCCCGGGTGGGTGAGGAGTCGGAGCGTACGCAGCCGGTGGGTCCGTTCGGGGGGTCGGAGGTGACGCAGCCGGTGCCGCCGTTGGGGCAGGGTTTCGGGGGGCCTGGGGCGGTGGTGGATGACGGGGAGGCGACGGTGGTGATTCGTCGGCCGGACGGGGGCGGCGTCGGCCGGTGAGGTGGGGTGGTTGGTTCAGTCCGGTTGTGCGTCGAGGTAGACCCAGCGGCCGTGTTCGCGGGTGAAGCGGCTGTGTTCGGTGAGGGTCGCGGGGCGGCCGGCTTGTCGGTAGTGGGCTTGGAAGGTGACGGTGCCGGTGCTGTCGAGCAGGCCGCCCCGGTCGGTGTGGAGGATGTCGAGTCGGGTCCACCGTTGGCCGGGTTCGGGGTGCAGGCGGCGGGGGCGGGTGGAGGTGTGCCAGCTGCGTAGCAGGTAGGCGGTGTCGCCGAGGGCGTAGGCGGTGTATCGGGAGCGCATGAGTGCTTCGGCGGTGGCGGCGTCGGCGTGGCCTCGGTGGAGTTTGCCGCAGCAGTCGGGGTAGGGCTGGCCGGTGCCGCAGGGGCAGGGGTCGGTTGCCGGGTTGCGGTGTCGTTTGGCCACGTGGTCATCCTGCCGTAGGGCGGCGAAAGGGCCGGCCCCGGTGGGGCCGGCCCTTTCTGGTGGTTGCGGGTCAGGAGGTGGCGTAGCCGCGGGTGGCGATCCAGTCGGCGAGGTGGTCGACGGTGATCCAGTAGCTGGCCTGGTCGGGGTTGGCCGAGTCGGCGATCTTGACGGTGTGGCCGTTGTCGCGGTAGCCGACGACGCTGATGTAGTGGCCGCCCTCGAAGGAGTGGGTGACGCCGTCGGTGTCGGTGGTGGTGCCGGCGATGTTGGCGACGACTGCGCGGCCGTTGTCGACGGTGCGGACGATGTCGGCCCGCAGGGTGTCGGTCTGCTTGTCGTCGGCCTTGTTGGTGCGGATTTCGACGCTGCGGTAGGCGTCGGCCTTGCCGGTCTCCTTGTTGAGCACGGGGGTGATGTCGTTGATGGAGTTGGTGCCGGCCTCGGTGGTGCCCATCTCCTTGGCCATGGTGTCCACGTCGATGTTCTTGCCCTGCACGCTCAGCGCGTTACGCGCCGCCGCCGGGCCACAGTAGAAGAAGTTCGGCTGCGCCTCGTAGCGCACGTCCAGCTGACGCTCACCCGCCGGCCGACGCTCGGCCTGCACCGACGCGGCGGCCCGCTCGGCGGGCGCGGGGGCGGCCTGCGCGGCCAGCGCGGGACCGGCGATCCCACCCGCGGTGGCGGCGACACCGGCGACGGTCAGAACGGTACGACGAATCAGATCGGTACGCATAACGGCGACTCCTCTGCTCGGGGGAGAAGACACGACGCCGCCCGGGGCGTCGCGGGAAGGATTCCGGGGACGCGCACCCGGCGGCCGGGGGGCCTGCTCGGGGCGTCGGGAGGGTGTAACGACCCCGGCCCGTCCACCATTCCCCGGCCCCGGGGATCCGGGCTCACGGAGCGGGGCTGACCGGGGGGTCGACCGGGGGGTCGACCGGGCGGCGGAGCCCCGGTCGCATGCCAGTTGCAACGCCCCCGCCCCGGGCCCGATTCCGTCGTCGCGGTGACCCGGGCCACGGGACGCGACGGCGCAAACCGGGCATCGGCCCGGGGTGGGGTGTCAGAGCCAGCCGGAGCGGCGGAAGAGTCGGTGCAGGGTCAGGGCGGCGGTGGCCATGAGCAGGAGTGCGCCGGCGTAGCCGTAGCGCCAGTGCAGTTCGGGCATGTGGGTGAAGTTCATGCCGTAGATGCCGGCGACGGCGGTTTGGGTGGCGGCGATGGCGGCCCAGGCGGCGATCTTGCGCATGTCGTTGTTCTGTTCGACGGCCAGTTGTGCCAGTCGGGATTGCAGGATCGAGTTGAGCAGGTCGTCGTAGGCGTTGACGCGGTCGACTGCGCGGGCGAGGTCGCCGTCGACGTCGGTGAACCAGCGGCGTAGGGCTGGGGGTGGGCCGTCGGTGGGTCCGGCGAGGGTGCGCAGGGGCGCCTGTGCGGGGAGCACGGCGCGTTTGAGTTCGACGATTTCTCGTTTGAGTTGGTAGATGTGCGCGATGTCGGCGGTGCGGTCGCGGGCGAAGACGGTTTCTTCGAGTCGTTCGAGGTCTGTTTCGACGTGGTTGGCGACGTCGAGGTACTGGTCGACCATGCGGGCGCAGATGGCGTACGCGACGGCCCAGGGGCCTTCGGTGAGGAGGGTGCGGCGTTGTTGGAGGTGGTGGCGGACGGTGGTGAGTGCGCCGGGTGCGCCGTGGCGGACGGTGACGACGAATCGGTCGCCGATGAAGATCATGATGTCACCGGTGTCGACGACCTCGGAGGTGTCGGTCAGTTCGGTGTGTTCGACGTAGGCGGCGGTGCGGAGGACGAGCAGGGTGGTGTCGTCGTGGCGTTGCAGGGTGGGTCGGTGTCCGGCGGTGAGGGCCTGGGCGATGTGGAGGTCGTCGAGGCCGAAGGTGTGTCCGACGGCGGTCATGACGGCGGGGGTGGGGTCGTGCAGGCCGAGCCAGACGAAGGCGCGCCGGTTGCGGCGGCTGTGGTGGTGGGCGTCGGTGTAGTGGGGGCGGCCGGGTTGGCGTTGGCCGTCGACGTAGACGGCGCAGTCGACGACGGCGTCGGGGTTGGTGGGGTGGGTGGCCGGTGGTGTGGTGGGGGTGGGGCGGCGTAGGGCGCGTCGGAGCAGGGTGGGCAGGGTGGTGCGCCACCGGGTCGTTGGGGGTCGTTGGTCCACCGGTCACCTCCGCTTTGCGGGGACTGCCGGCAACCGTAGGGGATCTTCGGTCGTGGTGGTGGGTCAGGGCACGGCGGTGGCGAAGACGACGATGTTGTCGGGGTAGGTGTGGTGGCGTTCGTCGAAGCGGCCGCCGCAGGTGATGAGGCGGAGTTGGGGGGTGGGGCTGGGGCCGTAGACGAGGGCGGTGGGGAATCGGGTCTTGGGGTAGGTGGCGGTGCGGTCGACGGTGAAGGTGGCGGTGCGGTGGTCGGCGCGGGTGATGTGGATGGGGTCGCCGGGTCTGAGTCGGCCGAGGTCGAAGAAGACGGCGGGGCCGGTCTCGCGGGAGTCGACGTGTCCGACGATGACGGCGTTGCCGGCTTCGCCGGGGCTGACGCCGGGGCGGTACCAGCCGGTGGTGGCGGGTGGGCCGGCTGGGGGGACTTCGAGTTGGCCGTGGGTGTCGGCGGCGACAGGGACGATGTCGGCGTGTACGTCGATGGTGGGGATGGTGATGCGCAGGGGGGTGGCGTGGGGCAGGGGTGGGGCGGGTTCGGTGGTGCGGGTGGTGGTGGCCGGGTCGGGTGGGGCGGGTCGTGGGGTGTGGGTGGTGGCGGCGGTGGTGATGAGGCCGAGTCCGGCGGCGGCGGTGAGGGCGGTCAGTGCGATGGCGGCCCGGGTGGTGTGGTGGGGGGCTGCCATGGGGGTGTCTCCTGTCGGGCCGGTGGGTGCCCGCGTCGGTGGTGGCCGGCGCGGGCACCCGTGGTTGGGGTGGTTCAGGCCGGTGCGGCGGTGCGGCGGCGTCGGCGGCGGGTCAGGATGAGTGCGCTGGTGGTGGCGGCGGCGAGGAGGGTGCTGCCGGTGGCGAGCAGGCCGGTGGTGTCGGTGTCGGTGCCGGTGCCGGCGGGTGCGGCGCCGATCGGGGTGACGGTGAAGGTGGCGCTGCCGGAGGTGCTGCCGTCGCCGCAGGTGGCGGTGACCGTGTAGGTGCCGAGGGTGAAGCCGGCGGTGAAGAGTTCGGCGCTGAGCCCGCCGCCGGCGGCGGCGGTGGTGGATCGGACGTTCTGGTCCCGGTCGGGGCCGGTGACGTGGAAGAGCGCGTCGCCGGATTTCGGGTTGCAGGTGGAGGTGAGCACGACGGTGCCGCCGACCGGGGTGGTCGCGGGTGAGACTGTGGTGTCGGCGAGGGCGGCGGCGGGGAGCAGGAGTGTGCCGAGGCCCGCGCCGAGCGCTGCCGATCCGAGAACTGACTGTGCCTTCATACGCGTCTTCCCTCACTTTTCGTCCGCTGTCGCGTGGGACGTCGTTCGGGTGGCCAACTCCGTGTGTAGCACCGGTGTGTCCCACCCTAGGAGGGTTGGGTCCCCGATCAGGTGGGATTGAGAATTCTTCGTTGCTGTCGTGTGGCGGCGGTGGTGGGGCGGTGTGGGCGGCCCGCCCGTGCCATGATCGTGATCATGGATACGGGGACGGTTGCCGCGGATGCGGCGGGCACGTGGCGGCTGGGTGATCTGACGGTCAACCGGATGGGTCTGGGCGCGATGCGGCTGACGGGGGCGGCGCAGGGGCGGCCCGGTGATCGGGGGCGGGCGGTCGGGGTGCTGCGCCGGGCGGTGGAGTTGGGGGTGAACCACATCGACACGGCGGCGTTCTACTTCTCGGCGTTGCGGTCGGCGAACGAGCTGATCAACACGGCTCTCGCGCCGTACCCGGAGGATCTGGTGATCGCGACGAAGGTCGGGCCGGGCAGGGACCCGTCGGGAGAGTGGTTGCCGTTGGCGCGGCCCGAGCAGTTGCGGGGGCAGGTGGAGGAGAACCTGCGGCAGTTGGGCCGTGACCACCTGGACCTGGTGTATCTGCGGCAGGCGGGCCTGGAGTCGGTGGCGGAGCATTTCGGGGCGTTGGCCGAGCTGCGCGAGGCGGGCCTGATCCGGCACCTGGGCATCTCCAACGTGCGTCCGCATCATCTGCCGCAGGCGCAGGCCGTCGCGCCGGTGGTGAGTGTGCAGAACGCGTACGGGCTGGGGTTCCGGCCGGGGCACGACCAGTTCGTGCGGGACTGCGCCGCGCAGGGGGTGGCGTACGTGCCGTTCTTCTCCCTGGCGACAACGGGCCGGGAGGCGGGCGTGGGTGGCGCGGAGCACGCGGAGGTCCGGGCGGTCGCCGCCGCGCACGGGGTGTCGGCGGTGCAGGTGCGGCTGGCGTGGACGCTGCGGCGGGGCCCGAACGTGCTGGCGATTCCGGGCACGGGTGATCCCGATCATCTGGTGGCGAACGTCGCGGCGGCGTCGTTGCGGTTGACCGACGAGGATCTGGCCCGCCTGGAGGTCGCGCACCGGCGCGGGGAGTGACCGGGGCGTCGTCCGCCGTGCCGGTCGGTGTCGGGTGGCGGCCGGTGGTGTGACAGCGTGTCGGGGTGGACGATGGCGCGCCGGTCGACGTGGACGTGGCCCTGGTCGGCGGCGGGGGCGCCGCGTCGCTGGTGTTGGCGGCGTTGGACCGGCGCGGGCCGGCGGGGTTGCGGGTCGCGGTGGTCGATCCGGTGCGCCGGCGCGGCCAGGACCGCACGTGGGCGTTCTGGGGTCGACCCGGTGGTGTGCTCGACGGGGTGCTCAGCGCCAGTTGGGGGCAGGTGGAGGTGGTGACGCCGGGGCGTCGGCGGGTGCTCGACCTGGCGCCGCTGCGGTATGCGATGGTGCGGTCGGCTCCGGTGTATGCGCGGGCGGAGCGGGCGGAGCGGCGGCTGGGGGCGGTGCGGTGCGACGCGGCGGTGGCGGGGCTCGACGACGACGGCACGCGGGTGGTGGTGCGTGGCGGGGACGGCGCGCCGTTGGTGCGGGCGTCGTGGGTGCTGGACTCGCGTCCCCGGCCGCCGGCGCGGCCGGGGCGGACGAGTTGGTTGCAGCACTTCCGGGGTTGGTGGGTGGCCTCGGAGACGGCGTTGTTCGATCCGCGGCGGGCGGTGTTGATGGACTTCCGCACGCCGCAGCCGGCGCGGGGGGTGTCGTTCGGTTACGTGTTGCCGGTCAGCGACCGGTTCGCGTTGGTGGAGTACACGGAGTTCTCCCCGGCCCGGTTGACCGGGGACGACTACGACCGGGCGTTGCGCGGTTATCTGCGGCGGCTGGGGTGGGATCCGGCGGCGTTGGTGGTGCGGGAGGTGGAGGACGGGGTGATTCCGATGACCGACGCGCCGTTTCCGCGTCGTCCTTCGCCGCGGGTGGTGCGGTTGGGCACGGCGGGTGGCGCGACGCGCCCGTCGACGGGGTTCACGTTCTCGGCGATGTTGCGGCAGGCCGAGCAGGTGGCGGCGGCGTTGGCGGGTGGGCGGGCGCCGGTGCCGGCGCCGGCGTATCCCCGGCGGCACCTGTGGATGGACGCGGTGGCGTTGCGGGCGTGGGACACGGGGCGGGTCGGTGGTCCGGAGTTCTTCGGCCGGTTGTTCGACCGTAATCCGGCGTCGCGGGTGTTGCGGTTCCTCGACGGGGAGACCGGGCTGGCGGAGGAGTTGGCGGTGATGCGGTCGAGTCCGTTGGCGCCGATGACGTCGGCGGTGGTGGGTGACGCGGTGGGCCGGTTGCGGGGGCGGCTGCGGCGCGCCGGTTGAGCCGGGCCCGGGGTCAGTCGGCGGCTGCGGCGACGGTGTCGCGGATGCGGGCCCGGAGGTGTTCCAGGGGGTCGCCGTCGCCGACGGCGAGGCGGTTGCGGGTCGCGGCGACGGTGAGGCCCCACCGGGGGTAGGCGAAGGCGAGGCTGCCGCCGCTGCCGGCGACACCGAATGATCCGTCGTCGTCGACGGCGTAGCCGAGGCCCCAGGTCGTTTCCCGGCCGAAGACCCATTCGGTGCCGCGGACGGCGGGGCGGGACACGGCGCGCAGCCGGTGCGGGGAGATCAGCCGTACGCCGTCGACGGGGCCGAGGAGCGCGGCGTACATGCGGGCGGCGGCGCGGGCGGTGAGGGTGCCGACGGCGGGCACGTCGACGGCGATCACGTCGGGTCGGGCGGCGAGGGTGGCGTCGGGGCGTACGCCGGGCGGGGCGACCCGGTCGAGGTGGGGTAGCTGGCCGGCGAACGTCTCCAGCATGGCCGACAGGTTGCCGTCTTCCATGCGGGCCGGGCCGGGTCGGGTGCTGGGGTGGACGCCGCAGAACAGTTCCCCGGTGACGCCGAGGGGCGCGGCGACGTCGTCGGTGAGGATGTCGCCGACGCGGCGGCCGGTGACGCGGCGGATCACCTCGCCGACGATCCACCCGAACGTCCACGCGTGGTAGGCGAGTTGGCGGCCGGGTGTCCACAGGGGCCGGGCGTCGGCGACGATGGCGCACATGTGGTCCCAGTCGGCGAAGTCGTCGAGGGTGACGTCGGCGGGCAGCGCCGGGATCCCGGCGGTGTGGGTGAGGGCGTGGCGCAGGGTGATGTGGCCCTTGCCGTGGCGGGCGAACTCGGGCCACACGTCGGCGATGCGCAGGTCGTAGTCGAGGTGCCCGCGTTCGGCCAGCACGTGCACGACGGTTGCGGTGAGCCCCTTGCCGGTGGAGACGCCGTAGACGGGGGTGGCGGCGGTCATCGGGCGGCCGGTGGTGGTGTCGGCGACGCCGGCGTGGACCTCGACGATCGGGTGGCCGTGCAGGTAGGCGGCGATCTGCACGCCTGCCTCGCGGCCGCTGGCGACGAGTTCGTCGACGGTGGCGTGGATCTCGGCCTGCAGGTCGGCGTGGCGGTCGGTCACGGTGGGCCAGCCTGCCAGAGCGGCGGTGCTGACGCCGCCGGTTTTCGGTGTCGCTTTTCGGTGTCGGTGGGGGCCGGGGCGCGCGGTAGGTTGCGGGGCATGGTGGATGCGGGGGCCGGCGGGGTCGTGGAGATCTGGACCGACGGGGCGTGCAGCGGCAATCCGGGGCCGGGTGGCTGGGGCGCGGTGCTGCGGTACGGCGGGCACGAGCGGGAGCTGTGCGGGGGTGAGGCGACGCCGACGACGAACAACCGGATGGAGTTGATGGCGGCGATCCGGGCGTTGGAGAGCCTGACGCGGCCGGTGCCGGTGCGGTTGCACACCGACAGCACGTACGTGCGCAACGGCATCACCGGGTGGTTGGCCGGGTGGAAACGCAACGGGTGGGTGACGGCGGCGCGGCAACCGGTGAAGAACGCGGACCTGTGGCAGCGGCTGGAGGCGGCGTGCGCCCGGCACGAGGTGACCTGGCTGTGGGTGAAGGGACACAACGGGCATCCGGAGAACGAGCGGGCCGACGCGTTGGCCGGTCGGGGCATGGCGCAGGCGCGGTCGGGGGCGCCGGCGACCGGCCGGGGGTGACGTTGCGTCACGGTGAGGGGTTGTGCCGCGGCACCCCAGGTGGGTAACGTTGCGGATCGATAGCGTTACCCTCGGTTGTCACGGGAGGTGTCCGCGTGACCGCGACCGCCGCTACCGACCTGCCCCTCTGGCCGGCGTCCACTCTCGACCATGGTCCGTTCGCGCTGCTCGACGAGGAGCAGCGGCACCGGCTCGTGGGGCCGGTGACCCGGGTCCGGCTGCCGACGGGCGTGCCCGCCTGGCTGGTCACCCGGCACGCCGACGTGCGTCAGGTGCTGCGCCACCCCGGGTTCAGCGCCGACCTGGAGCGTCCGGGGTTCCCGCTGGTGCGTCCGCTGCCCCCGCAGTCGGAGTCGGGCCGGCAGGGCGCTTTCATCCGGATGGACGGTGAGGAACACTCCCGGCTGCGCCGGATGCTCACCGCCGAATTCATGATCAAGAATGTGCGGCGGATCGAGCCGTTGATCCAGCAGACGGTCGACGGGGCGTTGGCCGACCTGGCGGCGGCCGGCCCGCCGGCCGACCTGGTCGAGACGTTCGCCCTGCCGGTGCCGTCCATCGTGATCTGTCACCTGCTCGGCGTCCCCTACGCCGACCACGACTTCTTCCAGGTCCGCAGCCGCACCCTGCTGGACCGCAGGACGTCGCCGGAGGTGTTCCGCGCCCACGCGCAGGAGCTGCGCGACTACCTGCACGAGCTGGTCGTCGCCCGGCGCGGCGACACCGGCGGCGACGACCTGATCAGCCGGCTGGTGCGCGACCGGGTCGTCACCGGGCAGCTCACCGTCGACGAGCTGGTCGGGATGGCCCTGCTGCTGCTCGTCGCCGGCCACGAGACCACGGCCAACATGATCGGCCTGAGCACCCTGCTGATGCTGCGCGAGCCGGGCCGCTTCGCGGCGCTGCGTCAGTCCCCGCACCGGGCGGCGGACCTCGTCGAGGAGCTGCTGCGCTATCTCAGCGTGGTCCGCACGGGGCTGCCCCGGCTGGCTCTGGTCGACGCCGAGATCGGCGGCCAGGCCATCCGGGCGGGGGAGGGCGTCATCGCGGTGCTGTCGCTGGCCAACCGCGACCCGGGGGTCTTCGACGACCCGGAGGAGTTCGACCCGTACCGGCAGGCCCACCAGCACCTCGCGTTCGGCTTCGGGGTGCACCAGTGCATCGGCCAGCCGCTGGCCCGCGCGGAGCTGCGCATCGCCCTGCTGGGGTTGGCCGACCGTTTCCCGACCCTGCGGGCCGAGGTCGGGCCGCAGCAGGTGTCGACCCGCGACACGTCTGTCGTGTTCGGCCTCAACAGCCTGCCGGTGACCTGGTGAGCCAGGTGGGCGTGGTGCGGGTGGCGGTGGACCGGGGCAGCTGCTGCGGGTCCGGCAACTGCGTGGTGGCCGCCCCGGAGGTCTTCGACCAGGACGACACCGACGGGCTGGTGCTGCTACTGCGGCCCGACCCGCCGCCGGAGGCGGCCGACCGGGTCCGGCGGGCCGTCGAGACGTGCCCGGCGGGCGCCATCCACCTCACCTCGACGACGGGACCCTGACCGCGCCGGGCCGCCCGGCGGGGGGCCGCCACCCAGGCCACCTCGCACCGGCGGGTCGCGCTCAGCCGGCGACGGCGGCGCCGACGGTTGACGCCGCCGACACCACCGGCGGGCGGCACCGTCGCCGGGGTCAGCCCTCGCGGGACGGGTCGGCGGCGCCGGAGACGGCGTCGACGTCGTAGCCGGCCCGGCTGGTGTCCCGGGCCGGGCGGGCCTGCTCCGCCGGCAGGTCGGCGAAGTCGTCCCCGCTGTCGGCGCCGCTGCGCACCGAATCGCCCGGCGGGCGCAGGGACGCCTCCATCGCCGGCACACCGTCCGGCTCGTCGGTGCTGGCCCGGTCGACGCGTCGTTCACTGGTCATGGGACAGTCGTGCCCGGCTGACCGGCCGGCAAACGTCCCGGCGGGCGGAGAACACGCGCCGGTCAGCGGCGGCGGCCCCGGCCCGCCGGGCCCGCGCTGCGGCGGCGGGCCGCGACGACCGGCAGCGACCAGTGCGCGGGGCGGGTCAGCGCCGCCGGAAGGCCACTGCGGTGGTCGCCCCGGGCCGCGTCGACCTGCGACTGGTGTACGAACAGCGCCCCGCGCAGGTCCGCCCCCCGCAGGTCCGCGCCGCGCAGGTCGACGCCGGTGAGGTCGGCCAGCGTGAGGTCCACGCCGCGCAGGTCCGCCCCGAGCAGCACCGCGCCGCGCAGGTTCGCCCCGACCAGGTCGGCCCGGCGCAGGTCGGCGGCGACGAGCACCGCCCCCCGCCGGTCCGCGCCGGCCCGCTCGCCCCGGACCTGTTCGCTCACCCGCACCAGCAGCGGGTTCACCCGCCCCCGGTGCGCGTCGACGTCCACGGCGAGCACCTGGTCGGGGGTGCCGGCGGCCAGCCGCCGGGTCTGCGCCAGCGCCGCGTCCAGCTCGACGCGCAGCGGTCCCGGCCCGGTCAGCGTCGCCGCCTGCGTCAGATACCACAGCAGCTCGTGCAGGGGCCGCAGCACGGCGAACACGTCGAACATGCGGGTCGCCTCGCCGGGCGTCGTGCGCCAGTCGCGGCCGCCGAAGGTGACCTGGGCGACCCGTTGGCCCGCGCCGAAGCAGTCGAAGACGGTGCACCCGGCGAAACCCCGGGCCCGCAGGTCCCGGTGGATGCCGCAGCGGAAGTCGTCGCCGAGGTTCGGGCACGGCCGACCCGCCGGCTTGTCCACGGCGAAGTCCGACGAGGCGGCGAATGCGGGCGCCACGCAGCACAACCCGACGCAGCGGGCGCAGTCGGCCCGCAGCTCGTCACCGGGGCCGGGCGGGGCGGTGTCGGACACGTCGGCCCTCTCCTCGAAGACGTCGGGACGGCGTCGGCGGCGCACCCCGGGGCCCGCCCATTGTCCCGCCGGTCGGGGGCCACCCCGCCGGCAGGGGCCGCCCCGCAGCTCCTGGGTGGCTGCGGCACCCGCGTGCGCCGCGCCACGGCGGGCATCGGACCACGGCGGGCGCGCCCGGGGCGGGGGGACCGCGCCACCGCGGCCGCGCGTTGACCGCCGTCGACGGTGGTGGATAGTGTCCGGTTCACCGCCTGCGACGGGAGACACGTCATGGTTTGCGACCACGTCGACGTGCTGATCGTCGGCGCCGGCCTGTCCGGCGTCGGCGCCGCGTGCCACCTGCGCCGCGCCTGCCCCGACAAGACGTACGCGGTGCTGGAGGCGCGCGCCGCGATCGGCGGCACCTGGGACCTGTTCCGCTACCCGGGCGTGCGGTCGGACTCGGACATGTTCACCCTCGGCTACTCGTTCAAGCCGTGGACGAACCCGCGGGCCATCGCCGACGGCGAGTCGATCCGCGCCTACGTGCGCGACACCGCCCGCGAGCACGGGGTCGACCGGCACATCCGGTTCCACCACCGGGTCCTCGCCGCCCGGTGGGACAGCGCCACGGCCCGCTGGACGGTGCGCGCCCACCGCGACGACACCGGCGAGGACGTCACCGTCACCTGCGGGTTCCTGTTCGTCTGCTCCGGCTACTACCGCTACGACGCCGGCCACACCCCCGACCTGCCGGGCGTCGACTCCTACACCGGGCGGCTGGTGCACCCGCAGCACTGGCCGACCGACCTCGACCACACCGGCACGCGGGTCGTCGTGATCGGCAGCGGGGCCACCGCCGTCACCCTCGTGCCGGAGCTGGCGCGGCGGGCCGCCCATGTCACCATGCTCCAGCGCTCACCGACGTACGTCATCGCGTTGCCGTCGCGCGACGTGCTCGCCGACGCGCTGCGGCGGTGGCTGCCGGCGAAGGCCGCGTATCCGGTGGTGCGGTGGAAGAACGTGCTGCTCGGCACCGCCAACTACCAGCTCAGCCGCCGCGCCCCGACGCTGGTCAGGCGGTACCTGCGGCGCGCGGCGGCCGGTCGCCTGCCGGCCGGCTACGACGTCGACCGGCACTTCTCGCCCCGCTACGACCCGTGGGACCAGCGGCTGTGCGTGGCCCCCGACGGGGACCTGTTCGCCGCCCTGGGCGGCGGCCGGGCCGACGTGGTGACCGACCGGATCGACACGTTCACCCCCACCGGCATCCGGCTCGCCTCCGGCGTCGAGCTGACCGCCGACGTCGTCGTCACCGCCACCGGCCTCGACCTGCTCGCCCTCGGCGGGATGACGCTCACCGTCGACGGGCGCGACGTCGACCTCGCCGCGACGGTCGCCTACAAGGGCATGATGCTGTCGCAGGTGCCGAACTTCGCGATGACCATCGGCTACACCAACGCGTCCTGGACGCTCAAGGCCGACCTCGTCGCCACGTACGTGTGCCGGCTGCTGCGGCACCTGGACGCCACCGGCCAGCAGGTCGTCACCCCGTTGGCCCCCGCCGGCGGCCCGCTGGAGCCGATCATCGACCTCAAGGCCGGGTACGTGCTGCGCAGCGTCGACGCGCTGCCCAAGCAGGGCGTGGCCGCGCCGTGGCGGCTGCACCAGAACTACGTGCGGGACCTGCTGCTGATGCGGCACGGGCGGCTCACCGACGCCGGCGTGCGGTTCTCGTGCGCCCCGCAGGCGTCTGCGGCCCACCGACGCGACCCGGCCCACCCGGCCGGCACGACCGCCGGCTGACCGGCCGGGCGAGGGGAGAGCGACGTGCGCAGGTTCGACTTCGCGGCGGGCACCGCCGTGGTGACCGGGGCGGCCGGCGGCATCGGCGCGGCGCTCGCCGACGGCCTGGCGCGGCGCGGCGCCGACCTGGTGCTGCTCGACCGCGACGCCGACCGGCTCGCCGCCGTGGCCGCCGCGCTGCGCGCCGCCCACCCCGGCCGGCGGGTCGACACCGTCGTGGTCGACCTGGCCGACGCCGCCGCCACCGCACGGGCCGCCGAGGAGCTGCGGCGGCGGCACCCGCGGCTGCGGCTGCTGGTCAACAACGCCGGTGTCGCGCTGGGCGGCCGCTTCGACCAGGTCACCCTGGACGAGTTCGGTTGGGTGGTCGACGTCAACTTCCGGGCCGTGGTGCAGCTGACCCACGCCCTGCTGCCCGCCCTGAAGGCCGAGCCGGGCGCGCACCTGGTCAACGTGTCCAGCCTCTTCGGGCTCATCGCCCCCGCCGGGCAGGCCGCCTACTCGGCCAGCAAGTTCGCCGTGCGGGGGTTCACCGAGGCGCTGCGGCACGAGCTGGCCGGCGACGGCGTCGGGGTGACGTGCGTGCACCCCGGCGGCGTCCGCACCCGCATCGCCGCCGACGCCCGCGTCGGCAGCGGCGTGCCCGTGCAGGAGTACGAGGCCGCCCGCCGCCGCTTCGAGCGGCTGCTGTCCATCGACCCGGCAACCGCCGCCGAGGCCATCCTGCGCGGTGTGCGGCGGCGTCGGGGCCGGGTGCTGATCGGTTGGTCGGCGCGGCTGCCCGACCTGCTGGCCCGGCTCGCCCCCGCCGGGTACGGCCGGGTCCTCGCCCTCGCCGTGGGCCGGCGGACCGCCGGGCCGCAGGCGTCGGAGGCGACCGCCCCAGCGTCGGTGCCGGCGGACGGGCCGGGGGAGCCGGGGTGAGCGGCCTGGCCGACACCATCCGCACCGTGCGGGGCCGGGCCGTCCGGTGCCGGGACACCGGCGACGGCCCGCCCGTGCTGCTGCTGCACGGCATCGGCCGCACCCTCGCCGACTTCGCCGAGCTGCACGGGCGGTTCGCCCGCGACCACCGGGTGATCAGCCTCGACCTGGCCGGGCACGGCGGCTCCGCGCCGCTGGACGGGCCGCACACCCTGGCGGCGCTGGCCCGCGCCGCCGCCGACTGCCTCGACGCGCTCGGTGTGCCCGGCCCCGTCCACCTGGTCGGCAACTCCCTCGGCGGGGCGGTCGCCATGCGGCTGGCCGTCGACGACCCGGCCCGCGCGGCCAGCCTGGTGCTGGTCGCCAGCGCGGGTTCGGCCGCGAGGTGACCATCGGGCTGCGGCTGCTGGCCCGGCTGCCCCGGGCCCGCACCCACCTGTTCGCCGACACCGGGCACCTGCCGCAGGTCGAACGCGCCGACGAGTTCCACCGCCTCGTCACCGGCTTCTGGGCGGGCCGGGCCGCCGGCCGGTGAGGCGCGCCGGGCGGCGGCGCAGGCGCACCACCGCGCCGGCCTGGTTCCGCCGCGCTCGTCAGGGCGGGCTGCTGCCGCGCTTGTCCTCCTGCGCCAGCACCGCGTCGCGTAGCTGCGGGTCGTCGCGTTCGGCCAGCTCCGCGACCAGCCGCGCGTCGGCGGCGAGGCGGTCGCGGTTGCGGTGCAGGAACGCGTCGAACCCCCCGGTGTACGGGCAGGCCAGGTCGCCCAGCGTCGTCTCCGGCTGGTAGCGGCACCCGGTGCAGTAGTCGCTGAGCTCGTCGACGTAGCGGCCGTCGACGGCGTACGGGCGGGTGTCGATGCGGCCCAGGTCGGCGTACTGGCTCATGCCGATCACGGTCGCGTTCATCACCCATTCGGTGCCGTCGACGAAGCAGTTGCGGAACCAGTCGGCGAGCTCCGCCGGCCGCCAGCCGCGCTGCAACGCGTAGTTGCCGAGCACCAGCAGGCGCTGCGCGTGGTGCGCCCAGGCGCGGTCGCGGACCCCGGCGAGCACGTCGGCCAGGCAGCGCGCCTCCACGGCGTCGGCGTCCAGGTCGGCGAACCAGTCGGGCAGCGGCTCGGTCGCGGCCAGCCAGTCGGTGCCCCGGTGGCCCGGCTCGACATACCAGTAGAGCTGCCAGAGGAACTCCCGCCAGCCCAGCAGCCCCCGGATGAACGGCTCCACCGCCGACAGCGACGCGGTCCCGTCCCGCCAGGCGCCCTCGGCGGCCCGGACGGCCTGCGCCGGGTCGAGCAGCCCCAGGTTGAACGACGACGACAGCACGCTGTGGGTCAGCAGCGGGTCGCCCGCGCTCATCACCTCCTGGTAGCGGCCGTAGTCGGGCAGCCGGTGCGCCACGAAGTGCCGCAGCCGCGCGTCGGCCTCGGCGTGGGTGGCCGGGTAGCGGCGCGGGCCGTCGCGGCCGAGGAACCGCACGCCGTCGCCTTCCCAGCGGTCCAGCTCGGCGCGGACCTCCGCGTCGATGTCGTCCTCCACGATCGGCGGGGGAGCCGGCGCCACCAGCCCGCCGCCGTCGCCGCGGCGGGGACGACGCGGAACCCGCCCCGGCGGGCCCTCGAACACGCCGTGCTCGCGCCGGGCCCAGCGGTAGAAGTCGGACACCCGCAACGGGCCCCGGCGGTCGGCGTCGGCCCACGCCGCGAAGTCCTCCCGGCGCACGAGGAAGCCACGCGGCGGCAGGACGGTCAGCCCCGGCACCGAGCGGGCGAACGCCAGCCCGGCCCGCGACGGCGGGTGGCAGACCTCGACCGGCCCGTCGACGCGGGCCAGAGCCTGCCGGAACGTGTCGGCGCGCACCAGCAGGGCCCGGTCGCCCAACTCGGCGGCGCGGTGCCGCAGCGCGGACAGCAGCAGGTGGGCCTTCTGCCGGTGCATCGGGCGGCGTCGGAACAACTCCCGGGCCTCCACGAGCAGCACCGGCTGCGCCGCGTCGTCGAGGAAGTGGGGCCCGAGTTGATCGGCGAGCAGCCACCGGCGGGAAGACATGCGTCGATTCTGCCCAGTCCGTTCCGCCGCCGCCGCCCGGGACCGGCGTGTCCATCAAGTGGCGCACGCCACAGCGGCCGGGGTGGCCCGCGCCACCTTCCGCCCGCCCGTCGCGGACACCGTCCCGAACGCGGCCCATCATAGATACATGACGAATCCCGGACCGGCGGCGGGCACCGCCGGGCGGCCGCCGGCGACGTCACCGCGCTGATGGCCACCAACCGGGCGGCCCACCCCACCGTCGTGTCGCGGACCCCGCGGTGAGCGCCGCCGCCGGCGCGTCCGGCCGCCGGGCCGTCGGGGTCTGGGCCGTCGCCCTCAGCGCGTACGTGGCGGCGGTGTTCCACCGCGGCTCGCTGGGCGTCACCGGGGTCGACGCGGCGCACCGCTTCGACATCAGCGCCGCCACGCTGGCCATCTTCACCGTCGCCCAACTCGCCGTGTACGCGGCGATGCAGGTGCCGGTGGGCGTGCTGCTCGACCGGTACGGCTCCCGCCGGCTCCTCGTCGCCGGCGGCGCGCTGATGGTCGCCGGTCAGCTCTGCTTCGCCGTCGCCACCGACGTCGGTCTCGCCGTCGCCGCCCGGGTGCTGGTCGGCCTGGGCGACGCGATGACGTTCATCAGCGTGCTGCGCATCGTCGCGTTCTGGTTCCCGGGCCGGCGCAACCCGATGCTGGTGCAGCTCACCGGCACCCTCGGTCAGCTCGGCGCGGTGCTGGGCGCGGTGCCCCTGGTGGCGCTGCTGCACCACGCGGGCTGGACCCCGGCGTTCCTCGGCGCCGCCGCGCTCGGGGCGACCGTGCTCACCGCGGTCGTCGCGGTCGTCCGGGACACCCCGCACCGGGGGCCCGCCGCCGCGGCCGCCCCCGACCTGACGACGGTGCGCCGGCAGCTGGCCGCGGCCTGGGCGCAGCCCGGCACCCGGCTGGGGATGTGGACGCACTTCGTCGCCCAGTTCTCCGGCTCGGTGTTCGCCCTGCTGTGGGGGTACCCGTTCCTGGTGCAGGGGCAGCAGATGACGCCCACCGCCGCCGCGTCGCTGCTCACCCTGATGACCCTGGCCAGCCTGGCGGCGGGCCCGGTCGTCGCCCACCTGTGCGCCCGCTACCCGTTGCGCCGCTCGGTGCTCGTGCTCGCCGTCACCGCGGCCACCGCCGGGGTGTGGGCGGTGGTGCTGGCCTGGCCGGGCCGCGCGCCGGGCTGGTTGCTGGTCGTGCTGGTGCTGGTGCTCGCCGCGAACGGTCCCGGCTCCGTCATCGGCTTCGACTACGCCCGCACGTTCAACCCGGCCAGCCGGATCGGCAGCGCCATCGGCATCGTCAACGTCGGCGGCTTCGCCGCCTCGATCGCGCTCGTGCTGGCCGTCGGGATCGTCCTGGACCTGGCCACCCCCGCCGGCCGGGCCGCCCCCGACCTGGCCGCGTTCCGGTGGGCCTTCGCCGTGCAGTACGCCCTCTGGGCGCTCGGCGCGGTCCAGGTGCTGCGCTACCGCGCCGCCGCCCGCCGGGTCCTCGCCGCCGCGCAGAGCATCGGCCTTCCGGCCGAATCGGTCCAGGCCGCCCCGCCGGGGGTAACCCCCGCACGTCGGTGGGTCCGGCGAGGTGATCGGCGGTAGTTTCGCCGGGGAACGTGATCGGCGCGGGCAGCCCGCCGGCGCGTCCCGCGTCGTCGGCCGGGGCCCGGTGGCGGCGACACCGACAAGCGTGTGGACCAGGAGGAATCGTGAGCCAGGAAGTCCGGGGAGTCATTGCACGGCGCAAGGGCGCGCCGGTCGAGGTCACCACCGTCGTGGTGCCCGACCCGGGGCCCGGCGAGGCGGTGGTCCGCGTCCAGGCGTGCGGGGTCTGCCACACCGACCTGCACTACCGCGAGGGCGGCATCAACGACGAGTTCCCGTTCCTGCTCGGCCACGAGGCCGCCGGGATCGTCGAGCAGGTCGGCGACGGCGTCACCGACGTCGCCCCCGGCGACTTCGTGGTGCTCAACTGGCGGGCCGTGTGCGGGGTCTGCCGCGCCTGCCGCCGGGGACGGCCGTGGTACTGCTTCGCCACCCACAACGCCGCGCAGAAGATGACGCTCGCCGACGGCACCGTCCTGTCGCCGGCGCTGGGCATCGGCGCGTTCGCCGAGAAGACCCTGGTGCACGCCGGGCAGTGCACGAAGGTCGACCCGGCGGCCCGGCCCGCCGCCGTGGGCCTGCTCGGCTGCGGGGTGATGGCGGGCCTGGGCGCGGCCATGAACACCGGCGGCGTCACCCGCGGCGACTCCGTGGCCGTCATCGGCTGCGGTGGGGTCGGTGACGCCGCCGTGGCCGGTGCGGCCCTGGCCGGGGCGACGACGATCGTCGCGGTGGATACCGACTCCCGCAAGCTCGACTGGGCCCGCAAGTTCGGCGCCACCCACACCGTCAACGCCTCGGAGGCCGACCCGGTGGAGGCGATCCGCGCCGCCACCGGCGGTTTCGGCGCGGACGTCGTCATCGACGCCGTCGGCCGCCCCGAGACGTGGAAGCAGGCGTTCTACGCCCGCGACCTCGCCGGCACGGTCGTGCTGGTCGGCGTGCCCACCCCGGAGATGACCGTGGAGCTGCCGCTGCTGGACGTCTTCGGCCGCGGTGGGGCCCTCAAGTCCAGCTGGTACGGCGACTGCCTGCCCAGCCGCGACTTCCCGCTGCTGGCCGAGCTGTACCTGCAGGGCCGGCTCGACCTGGACGCGTTCGTCACCGAGGAGATCGCCCTGGACCAGGTCGAGGAGGCGTTCACCCGGATGCACCACGGCGACGTGCTGCGTTCGGTGGTGGTCTTCCCGTGACCGCCCGCGTCGACCACACCGTCACCTCCGGCACGTTCTCCCTCGATGGGCAGACCTTCGACGTCGACAACAACGTGTGGGTGATCGGCGACGACAGCGAGTGCGTCGTCGTCGACGCCCCGCACGACGTCGACGCGATCCTGCGTACCGTCGGCGGCCGGCGGGTCGTGGCGATCCTGGCCACCCACGCCCACGACGACCACGTGCGGGTGGCCCCGCAGCTCGCCCGGGCCACCGGCGCGCCGGTGCTGCTGCACCCCGACGACCGGGTGCTGTGGGACATGGTGCACCCCGACGTGGCCCCCGACGGCGAGCTGCGCGACGGTGCGACCGTCGAGGTGGCGGGCACCGCGCTGCGGGTGCTGCACACCCCCGGCCACAGCCCCGGGGCGTGCAGCCTGCACGCCCCGCAGCTCGGCGTCGTCTTCACCGGCGACACCCTCTTCGCCGGTGGGCCGGGGGCGACGGGCCGCTCGTACAGCGACTTCGGCACCATCATCGAGTCGATCCGGACCCGGTTGTTCACCCTGCCCCCGGAGACGGTCGTGCACACCGGGCACGGCGACAGCACCACCATCGGCGCGGAGACGCCGCACCTCGCGCAGTGGGTGGCCCGGGGCCACTGACGGCCAGCCGACGCCGGCCGGACACCCGGCCGGCCGGCGTCAGTCCGCGCCGGCCAGGCCGCCGCGCACCAGCTCCAGCAGCCGCGCCAGCCCCGGCCGGCAGCCGACCAGCCGCACGCCGCGTGGGCCGGCGCGGACCAGCGTCACCGCCGACCGGACGTCGACGAAGGTCAGCCCGGACAGGTCCAGCACCACGGGCCGCCGCGCCGGCGCCTGCTCGGTGACCACGGCGAGCAGCGCCGCGAACGCGTCGCGGTTGCTGCGGTCGACCTGCCCCACCAGCCGCAGCCCCACCGGGTCGGACGTGCGGCGGGCGCGTAGCAGCGGCGTCCAGCGCGGCCCGCACGCCGGGGCGGCGGCGGCCGGATGCGCCGACATCACCGCCTGGCACCGGTCGGGGGAGAAGACCCGCCGGTCGTAGAGGCACAGGCCGGCGGCCCGGCCGTCGAGGAAGAGCGCGCTGGCGGCGGCCTCGTAGCGGCGCAGCGTGTCGAGGTCCACCGGGCGGCGCGCCGCCCACGCCATGTCCCCGACCAGCCGCACGCCGGGGTGGCCCTCGCGGCGCGCCGAGGTGATCTCGGCGGCGAGGGCGTCGACGACCCGTTCGGGCCGGAACCGGCCCCCGGCGAGATAGCTGTCGCCGCAGGACACGATGCGCAGCTCGCCGGCGAGCTGCGCCGGCCCGCAGGCCGCGCCGTGGCGGGCGGCGGACGCCCGCACGTCGGCGGCGGACAGCACGTCGAGGAAGCAGACGACCCGGTGGCCGAGCCGCAGGCCGGCGGCGGCGAACCGGCCCACGGCGTCGAGGCCGTCGGCCTCGTCGTCGTGGAACCAGCAGACGTGGTCGCCCAGCTCCATCTGGTCCACCACCGCGGACGTGGTCACCTCATCGCCTTCCGGTCGACGCGCCTCCACTGTAACCCCGCAGCGGTGCGGCCACCGGTGTCGCGGCGGCGCCGCGCTCAGCCGGCGCGGTCGAGAACGTGCGCCCTGGCCGCCGCGTACCGTTCGCGGATCGCCGGCACGGCGTCGGCCTCGTGCGTCTCCACCTGCCCGATCGTCCACGGTGGCGGCTGTGGCCCACCGGAGAGCATCCAGGCCGCCTGGCGGGCGGCGCCGTCGGCGACGTACTCCCCGGGCGGGGGGACGAGCACGGGGCGGCCGAAGACGGCGGGCGCGATCCGGCGTACCGCCTCCGAGCGGGCGCCGCCGCCGACCAGGATGACCCGGTCGACCGTCGTGCCCTGTGCGAGCATCGTGTCCAGCCCGTCGGCGAGCGCGCACAGCATGCCCTCCACCGCCGCGCGGGCCAGGTGCGCGGGGGTGGCGGTCCGCAGGGTCAGGCCGTGCACGGCCCCGGTGGCGTGCGGGCGGTCCGGTGTGCGCTCGCCCTCCAGGTAGGGCACCAGGACCAGCCCGTCGGCGCCCGCCGGGGCGGACAGGGCCAGCGCCGACAACCCCGCGTGGTCCACCCGCAGCATGGCGGCGGCCGCGTCCAGCACCCGGGCGGCGTTGAGCGTGCACACCAGCGGCAGGAACCGGCCGGTCGCGTCGGCGAACCCGGCGACGATCCCGCTCGGGTCGGCGGTCGGCACGGCGGAGACGGTGGACACGATGCCGGAGGTGCCGATCGACACGATCACGTCGCCCGGCCCGGCGCCGACGCCCAGCGCCGCCGCGGCGCAGTCACCGGCGCCGGCGCCCAGCGGCGCGCCGGTGCGCAGCCGGCCGGCCCGCCCGGTCGGCGTGAGCACCTGCGGCAGCAGCACGTCGTCGCGGCCGAACGCCAACCCGAACAGGTCCCGGCGGTAGCCGCCGCTGGCGGCCGACCAGTATCCGGTCCCGCTGGCCTCGCTGCGGTCGGTGCGCAGCGCGTCGAGCCCCGGCGCGCCGGACAGCCGCCACGTCAGCCAGTCGTGCGGTAGGCACACCGCGGCGGTACGGGCGGCGTTGCGCGGCTCCGCCGAGGCCAGCCAGCGCAGCTTCGTGACGGTGAAGCTGGCCACCGGCACCAGGCCGACCGCCTCGGCCCAGGCCCGCCGGCCCGCCTCGCCGCCGCCCAGGTCGGAGATCAGGTCGACGGCGGCGTCGGCCGAGCGGGTGTCGTTCCACAGCACGGCGTCGCGGACCACCGCGCCGTCGGCGTCGAGGCACACCATGCCCTGCTGCTGCCCGGCGATCGAGGCGGCCGCCACGTCGTCCAGTCCGCCGGCCCGCGCGACGGCGTCGGCCAGCGCGGCCTCCCAGGCGGCCGGCGGCACCGCCGTGCCGGGCGGGTGCGGCGCGCGTCCCTCGCGCACCAGCCTGCCGGTCTCGGCGTCGCGGACGACGACCTTGCACGACTGGGTCGACGAGTCGACCCCGGCCACGAGTGGCACGGGCCCTCCTGCGCGGCTCGGGGACACGGGCGGGAATTTGTTCAGCAGATGAATTATTCGAATCGGGCCCGGTGCCTGTCAACCGGCCGGCGGCGCGAAATGCGCTTCAACCGCGGGCAGCGGCCCGGCACAATCGGCGCCTGTGCCCCGCCCACCCCGAACGGCGCGCCCCGCCCCCGCCCAACCGCCGCTGACCCCGGCGCAGGCCGCCGCCCTGACCCACGTGCGCCGGTCGGCGCTACGCCGGCGCCCGGCGGCCCGCGCCGTGATCGCCCGGCACCTGGCCGCCTGCGACGGCGGCCACCAGCCGCAGGAGCTGACCGCGGCGGTCGGCGCGCACGGCCGGCTGACCGTGAACTTCCACCCCGACCGGCTGCTCGCGGACCGACGGACGGTCGCCGACGCGCTGGCCGCGCAGGGCGTCTACCGCAGCCAGTTCGTCACGGGCATCTCCAACGGTGGCCTGACCGCGTTCCCCGGCGGCGACCGGGACCGCTGGGAGGAGGCGATGTTCGGTGGCGCGTACCAGGGGGTGGGCGTGCTCCCGGGCGACCGTCCGACGTACGGCGGGCTCAACCTGCTCGACCACCCCGACGGCGCGTGCCCCCGGTTCGGCTCCTGCCACCTGCGGTTGCGGCCGCAGGTGCTGGACCGCGCGACGTTCTGCTTCGGCGACAGCCACCTGGAGCCGCCGCACCTCGGCACCGTCGACGTGCCCGAGCCGGTGCTGGCCGAACTGCTCGACGCCACCGCCGGCACGGGCGTCAGCCTCGGCGTCGCCGGGACGGACCCGGCCACCCTGGTCCGGGCCCTGCTGCGCGACGGGCGGGACGCCTGGCGTGCCGGCCCGAACGCCCGTGCGCTGGACGACTACGTCGAGGCGCAGATCCACGGTGAGGTCGTCCTCGGCCGGGACGTCGAGGCGTTCGTGCTCGACCCGTCGTTCGCGGGCACCCGGGTGGGCCGGGTGCTGACCGACCTGGCGGCCCGCCACGGGGTCGCGCTGCACTGGCACGCCGGCTTCGAGTTGCCAGTCGACGGGGTCGACGCAGGGTTCCGCGGGCCCGGCATCCCGCCGCTGGCCGCCCGGGTCCACGCCGAGTTCGCCCGCCCCGGCGAGCCGGTCGACGCCGCGCTGATCGGCCGGGCCGCCGCCTCGGCGGTCACCGAGCCCGGCCGGTGGGCCGACCGGGGCCCCGTGGCGGTCACGCTCCAGGACCTCAAGATGCTCTGGCACGTGCTCGTCCGGTTCGGGGGACCGTGCGCCCGCTGACCGGTGTCGGCCGCCGGGTCCGGTTCCGGAGGTGACCGGGACCGCAACCGGGCTGCGGCCCACCGTATCCGGAATGACGGACACGTGAAGCTGGTTGTGTCCCCCGTACCGCCCGCCGGTAAACCCCACCGGCCGTGGCGGGTCCCGAGGGGCGCTCACCCCGGAGCGCGTCGTGACGACCGAAAGGGCAACCATCGTGAAGGCATCCTTCACTCGATGGCTCCCGGCCATCGCGAAGACCACGAACCGTAGGACCGTCCTGACCATCAGCGGCGTCGCCGTCCTCGGCGGCCTGGCGTTCGGCCCCACGGCCGTCGCGGCCCCCGTCACCACCGGCCCGCACGTCGGTGCCGTCGCCGCCATCGACCTGGCCACCGGCAAGACCCGGGAGGCCGCCACCGCCGAGTCCGCGCTGACCACCGGCGAGGACACCGCCAAGCCGACCCCGTCGACGGGCAAGCCGAGCCGCGACGAGCTGATCCCGCACGGCGTCGAGGGCGCGCAGTCGCGCATCCCGCTCGACGACGCGCAGGTGGCCAACGCGAGGGCCATCGTCGAGGCCGCCAAGGAGAGCGGCGTCGGCGAGCGCGGCGCGGTGATCGGCGTGGCCACCTCGCTGCAGGAGTCGAAGCTGTACAACCTCGGCCACCTCGGCGCGTACAACGACCACGACTCGCAGGGCCTGTTCCAGCAGCGCCCGTCGTCCGGTTGGGGCTCGCCCGACCAGATCACCGACCCGGAGTACGCGTCCAAGGCGTTCTTCGGGGCGCTGAAGAACGTCGGCGGCTGGCGGGAGCTGCCGCTGACCGCCGCCGCGCAGACGGTGCAGGTGTCGGCGTACCCGTACGCGTACGCCCAGTGGGAGGAGCAGGCCGCGGACATCGTCACGCAGCTGTGGTGAGGTGACGACACCCGAACGCCCCGTGCCGCCGGCACGGGGCGTTCGCCTCCCCGGGCGCGGCCCCGCGCCGCCGTCGGGGTTCACTGTCGCCATGGACGAGTCGATCTGGGATGCGGTACGGGCGGCGCGCGGGTGGCTCGACGCCGCCAACGGCGCCGGGGACGCGGAGTTGACCTGCCGGATCCTCAAGTTGACCGAGGAGGCCGGTGAGGCCGCCGGGGCGTGGATCGGCGTCCTCGGGCAGAACCCCCGCAAAGGGGTCACCCACACCCGCGACGACGTGACCGCCGAGCTGGCCGACGCCGCGTTCACGGCGCTGGTGGCGATCGAGAGCCTCGGCGGCGACGCCCGGGCCGCGCTGCTGGCGTGCGCCGCGAAGGTCCGCTCCCGGCAGCGGTGAGCAGCTCCCGGCGGCGGAAAAGATCCGCTGAGGGTCGCGGCGCGACGGGCGCTGGCCTATGTTCAGAACGTCAGCTTCGGTCGCCGGGGAGGGGGTGCGCGATGGGTCTGCGGACGTTCCTCGCGGGCTGGCCCGTCTACCGGCAGCTCACCGGCACCGACCCGCTCGGCCGGGGCGCGGCGGCCCAGTCGGCCCGCTCGGCGGCGCTGACCGCCCGCACCGAGACCGCCGACAGCGTGGCCCGCTCCGTCTGCCCCTACTGCGCGGTCGGCTGCGGGCAGCGGGTCTTCGTCACCGACGGCCGGGTCACCCAGATCGAGGGCGACCCGGACAGCCCGATCTCCCGGGGCCGGCTGTGCCCGAAGGGCTCGGCCAGCAAGAGCCTGGTCACCAGCCCGCTGCGGCAGACGAGGGTGCGCTACCGCCGGCCGTACGCGACCGAATGGGAGGACCTGGACCTCGACACCGCCGTCGACATGATCGCCGACCGGATCCTCGCCGCCCGCGAGGCCACCTGGGAGGACGTCGACGACGCGGGCCGGCCGCTGCACCGCACGCTGGGCATCTCCAGCCTCGGCGGGGCGACGCTGGACAACGAGGAGAACTACCTCATCAAGAAGCTGTTCACGGCGATGGGGGCGCTCCAGATCGAGAACCAGGCCCGCATTTGACACTCCGCCACCGTCCCCGGTCTGGGGACCAGCTTCGGTCGCGGCGGCGCGACGGACTTCCAACAGGACCTGGTCAA
Source organism: Micromonospora carbonacea (assembly GCF_014205165.1). Taxonomy (NCBI): domain Bacteria; kingdom Bacillati; phylum Actinomycetota; class Actinomycetes; order Micromonosporales; family Micromonosporaceae; genus Micromonospora; species Micromonospora carbonacea. The sequence continues at coordinate 3,229,906 of NZ_JACHMZ010000001.1, forward strand.
CGCTGACGTCATCGTCATCCAGGGCTCCAACATGGCCGAGGCGCACCCGGTGGGTTTCCAGTGGGTGATGGAGGCCAAGCGGCGCGGCGCGAAGGTCTTCCACGTCGACCCCCGGTTCACCCGCACCAGCGCGGTCGCCGACTCCTACCTGCCGATCCGGGCGGGCACCGACATCGCGCTGCTCGGCGGCGTGGTGCGCCACATCCTGGACAACGAGATGGACTTCCGGGAGTACGTGCTGGCGTACACGAACGCGGCGACGATCGTCAGCGACCGGTTCGCCGACACCGAGGATCTCGACGGCCTGTTCTCCGGCTACCGCCCCGACACCGGCTCGTACGACACGTCGAGCTGGCAGTACGCCGGCCACGAGGGCCACGCCGAGATCACCGGCACCGGCAAGGAGCGCGACAGCGCGGCCGGGCTGCGGCACGAGTCGCACGGCATGCCGGTGCCCGCGCCGACCCAGCGCGACGAGACGCTGCAACACCCGCGCTGCGTCTACCAGATCCTGCGGCGGCACTTCGCCCGCTACACCCCGGAGATGGTGGAGCGGGTCTGCGGCATCCCGCAGGACAAGTTCCTGGAGCTGGCGAACGCGTGGGCGAGCAACTCGGGCCGGGAACGCACCGGCGCGCTGGTCTACTCGGTGGGTTGGACGCAGCACAGCGTCGGCGTGCAGTACATCCGCACCGGCGCGATCATCCAGACCCTGCTGGGCAACATGGGCCGCCCCGGTGGCGGCATCCTGGCGCTGCGCGGGCACGCCAGCATCCAGGGCTCCACCGACATCCCCACGCTCTACAACCTGCTCCCCGGCTACCTGCCGATGCCGCACCACGCCGACCACGAGACGTTCGACGACTGGGTCGACAGCATCCGCCACCCGGGCCAGAAGGGCTTCTGGGGCAACTCGCGGGCGTACGCGGCGAGCCTGCTCAAGGCGTACTGGGGGGACGCGGCGACGCCGGAGAACGACTTCTGCTACGGCCACCTGCCCCGGATGACCGGCGACCACGGCACCTACCAGCAGGTCCTCAACATGATCGACGGGAAGATCCGGGGCTACTTCCTGCTCGGCCAGAACCCGGCGGTCGGCTCCGCGCACGGCCGCGCCCAGCGCCTCGGCATGGCCAACCTCGACTGGCTGGTCGTGCGCGACCTGTTCCTCATCGAGAGCGCCACGTTCTGGAAGAACAGCCCCGAGGTGGCCACCGGGGAGATCGTGCCGGAGCAGTGCCGCACCGAGGTGTTCTTCCTGCCGGCGGCCTCGCACGTGGAGAAGGAGGGCACGTTCACCCAGACCCAGCGGCTGTTGCAGTGGCGGGAGAAGGCCGTCGACCCGCCGGGCGACGCGCGTTCCGAGCTGTGGTTCTTTTACCACCTCGGCCGGCGGCTGCGGGAGAAGCTGGCCGCGTCGCCGCACCCGCGCGACCGGGCGCTGCTCGACCTGACCTGGGACTACCCGACGCACGGCCCGCACGCCGAGCCCAGCGCCGAGGCGGTGCTGCGGGAGATCAACGGGTACGAGGTGGCCACCGGCCGCCCGCTGTCGGCGTTCGCGCAGGCCCGCGACGACGGGTCCACCGCGGTCGGCTGCTGGATCTACACCGGCGTCTACGCCGACGGCGTCAACCAGGCGGCCCGCCGCCGCTCCCGCCACGAGCAGGACTGGGTGGCGGCGCAGTGGGGCTGGGCGTGGCCGGCGAACCGCCGCACCCTCTACAACCGGGCCTCCGCCGACCCGCAGGGCCGCCCGTGGAGCGAGCGCAAGAAGTACGTGTGGTGGGACCCGGACGCCGGGGAGTGGACCGGTTACGACGTGCCGGACTTCGAGAAGACGAAGCCGCCCACCTACCGGCCCCCGGAGGGCGCCTCCGGGGTGGAGGCCATCGCCGGCGACGACGCGTTCGTCATGCAGGGCGACGGCAAGGCCTGGCTGTTCGCGCCCAGCGGCGTGCTCGACGGCCCGCTGCCGGCGCACTACGAGCCGGCCGAGTCCCCGATGCGCAACCCCCTGTACGGGCAGCAGGCCAACCCGACCCGCAAGGTCTACGAGCATCCGGTCAACTCGGTCAACCCGAGCCCGCCGGAGGCGCACAGCGGCGTCTTCCCGTACGTGTTCACGGTCAGCCGGCTCACCGAGCACCACACGGCCGGCGGGATGAGCCGCACGGTGCGCCCGCTGGCCGAGTTGCAGCCGGAGATGTTCGTGGAGGTCTCCCCGGAGCTGGCCGCCGAGGCGGGCCTGACGCACCTGGGCTGGGCGCACCTGGTCAGCGGCCGGGCCGTGATCGAGGCGAGGGTGCTGGTCACCGAACGGCTCACCCCGTTGCGGGTCGACGGCCGGGTCATCCACCAGCTCTGGCTGCCGTACCATTTCGGCACCGAGGGGCTGGTCACCGGCGACTCGGCCAACGACCTGTTCGGCATCACCCTGGACCCGAACGTGCTCATCCAGGAGAGCAAGATCGGCACCTGCGACGTGCGGCCCGGCCGCCGGCCCACCGGGCCGGCGCTGCTCGACCTGGTCGCCGACTACCGGCGACGGGCCGGGATGACCCGGCAGCGCCGGGTCCCGATCGTGACCACCGACGCGGCGGGCGGCGGCGACGCGGCCGGCAGCACCGACGAACGCTCGGCGGGCGCGTCGGCCGACGAGCACGAGCATGACGGGGGCGGGGATGCCTGACGCCGACAGCCGCCACGGGCCGCTGGACCCGGCCCCGGACGCCGGCTGGACCGACGCCCGGCCCCGGATGGGTTTCTTCACCGACACCAGCGTCTGCATCGGCTGCAAGGCGTGCGAGGTCGCCTGCAAGGAGTGGAACGACGTGCCCGGCTCCGGGCTGGACCTGCTCGGCATGTCCTACGACAACACCGGCGCGCTGACGGCGAACTCGTGGCGGCACGTGGCGTTCGTCGAGCAGCCCCGCCCCGCCGCCCCGGCGGCCGGGGCGCTGCCCGGCGCGTCGGCCGCCGCCGGCCCGCAGTTCCTCGGCATGCCCGGCGCGCGGCCGCCCGGCCGGGACACCGGCGCCCAGACCCGCTCCGACTTCCGCTGGCTGATGATGTCGGACGTGTGCAAGCACTGCACCCACGCCGCCTGCCTCGACGTGTGCCCCACCGGGTCGCTGTTCCGCACCGAGTTCGGCACGGTCGTGGTGCAGGAGGACATCTGCAACGGCTGCGGCTACTGCATCTCCGCCTGCCCGTACGGGGTGATCGACCAGCGCAGGGGTGACGGCCGGGCGTGGAAGTGCACCCTGTGCTACGACCGGCTCGGCGCGGGCCTGACCCCGGCCTGCGCGCAGGCGTGCCCCACCGAGTCCATCCAGTACGGCCCCCTCGACGAGCTGCGGGAACGGGCCGCGCACCGGGTCGCCACCCTGCACGAGCGCGGCGTGCCGCAGGCCCGGCTCTACGGCCACGACCCCACCGACGGCGTCGGCGGCGACGGCGCGTTCTTCCTGCTGCTCGACGAGCCCGAGGTGTACGGGCTGCCGCCCGACCCGGTGGTCACCACCCGGGACCTGCCCCGGATGTGGAAACGGGCCGGGCTGGCCGCCCTGGCCATGGCGGCGGCGGCCGTCGCCGCGTTCGTCGGAGGGTCCTCGTGAGCGCACCGCACCGGCCGGTCGGTGACCGGTTCCGCCGCTACCGCACCGGACGCGGCGGCGGGGAACAGCTGACCGTCCCGCCGGCCGAGTTCACCTCCTACTACGGCCGGCCCGTGCTCAAACCGCCGGTGTGGAAGTGGGACATCGCGGCGTACCTGTTCACCGGCGGGCTGGCCGCCGGGTCGTCGCTGCTGGCCGCCGGCGGGCAGCTCACCGGCCGGCCGGCGTTGCGCCGCGCCGGCCGGGTCACCTCGCTGGCGGCGGTCACCGCCAGCGCCTACTTCCTCGTCAACGACCTGGGCCGGCCGGCCCGCTTCCACCACATGCTGCGGGTGGCGAAGCCGACCTCCCCGATGTCGGTGGGCACCTGGATCCTCACCGTCTTCGGCCCCGCCGCCGGGGTCGCCGCCGTCGCCGAGGCCGCGCCGTGGCTGCCCGAACGGGGCGCGCTCGGCGTGGGGCGGCGGCTGCTGCCCGGCGTCGGGCGGGCCGCCGGCCTGGTCGCCGCCGCCACCGCGCCGGCCCTGGCCACGTACACGGGGGTGCTGCTCGCCGACACGGCCGTGCCGTCGTGGCACGAGGCGTACCCGGAACTGCCGGCCATCTTCGCGGGCAGCGCCCTGGCCAGCGGCGCCGGCGTGGGCCTGCTCGCCGCGCCCTGCGCCCAGGCCGGCCCGGCCCGGCGGATGGCCGTGGCCGGCGCGGCCCTGGAGCTGTGGGGCGCGCACCGGGTGGAGACCCGTCTCGGCCTGCTCAGCGAGCCCTACCGCACCGGCGCGCCCGGCCGGCTGCTGCGCGCCGGCCGGACGCTGACCGCCGCCGGGGTCCTCGGCGCGCTGGCCGGTCGCCGCAGCCGGCTGCTGTCCGGCCTGTCCGGCGCGGCGCTGCTCGCCGCGTCGGTCGCCACCCGGTTCGGCATCTTCCACGGCGGCGTCGCCTCCGCCCGCGACCCGAAGTACACGGTGGTGCCGCAGCGCGCACGCGTCGACCGTCGCGCCGCGCAGGGCTGACGCCCTCCCCGCACGCCGGGCGCGGCGCTGTGGTCAAATGGCCGGTGGAGGCGTTCAGGCGGCTGGTGCCCCTCCCGGTCTTCAAAACCGGTGTGGTCCGGGACCCGGGCCAGGCGGGTTCGATTCCCGTCCGTCTCCGCCAGGCACATTCGTGGGAAGGACGCGATGCGCGACGCCGATCCCCGCCGGCGGGTCCCGCGCACCGACGTCCTGCTCGCCGACCCGGGCCTGGCCGCCGCCGCCGACCGGCTGGGCCGCGACCGGGTCAAGGCCGCGATCGTCGCCGCGCAGGCCCGCGCCCGCGCCGGTGAGATCACCCCCGATCGGGTACGCGATGCCGCCCTCGCCGCGCTGCCCACCGCGACGCCGGCGGCGGTGCTCAACGCCACCGGTGTCGTCCTGCACACCAACCTGGGCCGGGCCCCGCTGTCGGCCGCCGCCGTGGCCGCCGTGGCCGCCGCCGCCGGGCACACCGACGTGGAGCTGGACCTGACCACCGGCCGCCGGGCCCGGCGGGGCCGCGACGCCCTCGCCGCGCTGGCCGCCGCCGTGCCCGACGCGGGGGGCGTGCACGTGGTCAACAACGGCGCGGCGGCCCTCGTCCTGGCCGCCACCGCCCTCGCCGCCGGCCGCCAGATCGTGGTCAGCCGGGGCGAGCTGGTGGAGATCGGCGACGGGTTCCGCCTGCCCGACCTGCTGGCCAGCACCGGCGCGCGGCTGCGGGAGGTGGGCGCCACCAACCGCACCACCCTCGCCGACTACGCCGACGCGGTCGGCCCCGACACCGGGTTCGTGCTGAAGGTGCACCCGTCGAACTTCGTGGTCACCGGCTTCACCAGCGCCGTCGGCGTCGACCGGCTGGCCACCCTGGGCGTGCCGGTCGTCGCCGACATCGGCTCCGGGCTGCTCGCGCCCGACCCGCTGCTGCCCGCCGAGCCCGACGCGGCGGGCACGCTGCGCGCCGGCGCGCACCTGGTCACCGCCAGCGGCGACAAGCTGCTCGGCGGCCCGCAGGCCGGGCTGCTGCTCGGCGACGCGGGCCTGGTCGACCGGCTGCGCCGGCACCCCCTGGCTCGCGCCCTGCGGGTCGACAAGCTCACCCTCGCCGCGTTGGCGGCCACCCTGCACGACCCCGACACCCCCACCCGGGCGGCCCTGCACGCCGACCCGGCCGCCCTGCGGCGGCGCACCGAACTCCTGCGCGACCGGCTGACCGCCGACGGCTGCAAGGCCGAGGTGGTGCCCACGGCCGCCGTGGTCGGCGGCGGCGGCGCGCCGGGCGTCGAGCTGGACTCGTGGGCCCTGGCCCTGCCCGAGCGGTACGCCCGGCCGCTGCGCCTCGGCCACCCGCCCGTGCTCGGCCGGGTGGCCCGGGGCCGGCTGCTGCTGGACCTGCGCTGCGTCCCCGCCACCGCCGACGACACGCTGCGGGCCGCCGTGCTGGCGGTGCCCTGACGTGCGGGTGGTGGCCACCGCCGGGCACGTCGACCACGGCAAGTCCACCCTGGTGCGGGCGCTCACCGGGATGGAACCGGACCGGTGGGCCGAGGAACGCCGCCGGGGCATGACCATCGACCTCGGCTTCGCCTGGACCACGCTGCCCTCCGGCGGCACCATCGCGTTCGTCGACGTGCCCGGCCACGAGCGGTTCGTGCCGAACATGCTCGCCGGCGTCGGCCCCGCGCCCGCCGCGCTGTTCGTCGTCGCCGCCGACGAGGGCTGGATGCCCCAGTCCGCCGAGCACCTGGCCGCGCTGCACGCGCTCGGCGTCGCGTACGGGCTGCTGGTGGTGACCCGCGCGGACCTGGCCGACCCGGGGCCGGCGCTGGCCCAGGCCCGCGCGCAGCTCGCCGCCACGTCGCTGGGGGACGTGGAGGCCGTCGCGGTCAGTGCCGTCACCGGGGCCGGCCTGCCGCAGCTGTGGGCGGCCCTGGACCGCCTGACGGCCCGGCTGCCCGACCCGCCGGCCGACGCGCCGGTGCGGCTGTGGGTGGACCGGTCGTTCACGATCACCGGCTCCGGCACCGTGGTCACCGGCACCCTCGGCGGCGGCCGGCTGGCCGTCGGCGACCACCTGGAGCTGGCGGGCATCGGCGAGCAGGTGCGGGTGCGGGGCCTGCACCGCCTCGGCGCAGCCCGCGACCGGGTCGACGCGGTGGCCCGGGTCGCGGTGAACCTGCGCAACGTGCCCCGGGACCGGCTGGGCCGCGGCGAGGCGCTGCTCACCCCCGGCCGCTTCGGCCGCGCCGACCTGCTCGACGTGCGCGTCACCGGGGAACCGGCGGCCGACCTGCCGGCCACCCTCACCCTGCACGTCGGCTCCGCCGCCGTGCCCGCCCGGGTACGCCCGCTGGGCGTCGACACCGTCCGGCTGCGGCTGGCCCGGCCGCTGCCGCTGCTCGTCGGCGACCGGGCGCTGCTGCGCGACCCCGGCCGGCACCTGATCGCCGGCGGGGTGACCGTGCTGGACGTGGCCCCGCCGCCGCTGGCCCGGCGTGGGGCCGCCGCCGCCCGCGCCCGGGTCCTCGCCGGCCTCGACGGCCGCCCCGACCTGGCGGGGGAGCTGCGCCGCCGCGCCCTGGTCCGGGCGGGGGAGCTGACCCGGATGGGGGTGCCCGTGACCACCGCCCCCGTCGCCGGGGACTGGCTGGCCGACCCGGAGCACTGGGCGGCCCTCGCCGCCCGGCTGACCGCCGAGACCACCCGGTACGCCGCCGCGCACCCCCTGGAGGCGGGTGTCCCCGTCGACGTGCTGCGCCACCGCCTCGGCCTGCCCGACCGGGCCCTGGTGGAGGCCCTCGTGCGCCCGCCGCTGCGGGTGACCGCCGGGCGGGTCACCGCATCGGCCGGCGACGCGCTGCCCGAGCCGGTGGCCCGCGCGGTGGCCCGCGTCCGCGCCGAGTACGCCGACCGGCCGTTCCGGGCCCCGGAGGCGCACCGCCTCGCCGAGTGGGGGCTCGGGCCCCGGGAACTCGGGGCGGCGGTGCGGGCCGGGGCGCTGCTGCGGCTGGCCGACAGCGTGGTGCTGCTGCCCGGCGCCGTGGACGCCGCCGCCCGGGTCCTCGCCGGGCTTCCGCAGCCGTTCACGCTCAGCGCCGCCCGGCAGGCCCTGGACACCACCCGCCGGGTGGCGGTGCCGCTGCTGGAGCTGCTGGACCGACGGGGCGTCACCCGCCGCCTGCCCGACGACGCCCGCAGCGTCGTGTCCCCGCCCCCCTGACGGGCCGGGGACGCTTTGTTGCGGGGTGCTGCGATCGTGGCGTGGTGACCGATTCGGCTCCCGCCTCCGCCAGCGGGGGCCGGTGGGGCCGGGTGTTCCTCCTGACGATGGTGCTGGGCTGGGTGGCCTGGGCCGTGCTGGCCTGCTGGGCCGCGCCCCGCGAGTCCGACGTCGGGCAACTGGCGCGTGACGTGGCAGCCGGCCGGGTCGTCACCGTCCAGCGCGGCGACGGCTGGCAGCGCCCGGGTGCCTTCTGGGGCGCGACGCCGAACCTGCGCCCCGGCCCGCGGGGCCCGACGCTCGCCTGGAGCCTGCCCGACGGCCGGATCCGCTACGCCGACGTGGGGGTGCCGCTGGGCGACCCGGAACCCGCGCCGCACGGGCCGGACGGCCGCCTGACGCGCGTCGCGGAGACCTGGCCGAGCACCTCCGCGCCCGCGCACCGGATCGCCGCCGCCGCGGAGGTGCTCGCCGCCGTCGTCGTGCTGGGTTGGTTGGCGGTCCTCGTCGCCGGCCCCGACCCGGTCGTCGGCACCCGCTGGTTCTGGTTCTGGCTGGGCTCGCTGCCGTTCGGGGTGGGCGTGCTCGCCTGGCTGTACCGGGAAAGGTGGCGAGCGCCGTACCCGCGGTCGGGAGCCGGGCCGCCGCCGGCCGTCGCGCGCCGGTCGGGATGGGTCGGCCTGGGGTGGACCCTGCTGGCCAGCCTGGGGCTGTCCCTCGCGGTGGCCGCCGTGCGCGGCCTGCTCGGCGGCGCGCTGGTCCCCGGCTGACCGGGCGGGTTCGGCGGCAACGCCACCTGCGTGGTGGGGCGGTGGCCTAGCGTGGCGGTCATGGACCCTTCGGCGGTCTGGCGGGACAAGAGCCACCGGTGGCGGATCGAGGCGTACCGGGCGCCGGACCTGCGCTTCGCCATCTTCGCCACGAACGGCCCCACCGAGTCGGCCCCGCTGTGGCTGTTCGGGATGGCGGCGCTGGCCCGCTGGCTGATGACCCACGCCATCTCCCTCGACGACCTGGAGACCGACTGACCGACCCCGGTCGAGTGAAAAGACCGTTTCGCCCACTTCGGCGCGGGTGGGCTCCGTACCGTGCGGGGGGTGAAGGACCGGGGAATGCGGACGGTCGTCGCGGTGCTCGCCGGCCTCGCGGTCATCTACTTCGGCAGCCGGGGCCGCACCGCCGACGACGGCGGCGGCGTGTCCGGCGGCGTGGTGATCCTCGCGGTGCTGGCCGCCGCCCTGGCCTGGCACCTGACCAGGCCGGGCGACAACGCGGCCAAGTGACGCCCACCGCCCCCGGCTGCGGTCTCAGCGGGCGGCGGCGCGCGTGACGTCCCGCGCGCAGTCCTCGTCCAGGGCCACCCGGACCAACGCCGAGGCGAGCCGGCCGAAGTCCGCCCCGTCGACCAGCCCACCCAGCCCGCGCGGGTCGGCCGGCAGCCCCAGCAGCCCGGCCCCGGCCAGGGCACGCCGGTCGGCGTACGGGCGCACGTCCGCCCAGACCGACTGCGCCTCGCGCAGGAAGATGTCCGCACCGGTCGGCCCGATCCCGGGGAACTCGGTGAGCAGCCGCCGCAGCGCCGCCGGCGACCCGCCGGACTCCCGGTGCAGGCGGCGCAGGTCGCCGCGCCAGCGGTCCAGGCACAGCCGCGCCCCGTCGCCGAGCATGGTGGCGGTGCGCTCGTCGTAGCGGCGGTAGTGCCCCCGGCCCAGCGCGTCGACGCGGGCCTGCCAGCTCGCCGCCGCCATCGCCTGCGGCGTGCGGTAGCCGCAGGCGAACAGCTCCCGGGCCGCCGCCACCGCCACGCCTGCCCGGATCCGGGTGCTCAGCAGCGTGGCCAGCACCAGCAGCTGGTACAGCGGGCCGGGCCGGTCGGCGAGCCGGATGCCGGCCTCCTGCGCGTACGTGCGGCCCTGCTGTTCCAGCAGGACCCGCACGGTCCTCCGATCGTCTGCCACGCCCGCGGGATACCCACCCCGCAGCCGCCCACCCGCACGATTCGCGGTCCGCGGTTAGGAGGGGACCCCTGTACAACAGAATCCGTTAACAGGGGGCCCTTCCTTACGTCAGGGCCGCAGCCGGTTCCAGGTGGTTGCCGCCGCCATCCCGTACGCCAGGTGTGGCACCGCGTCCGACAGCCAGTCCGTGCGGCTCCACCGGCGCGGGTCGGTCACGCCCAGCGCCGTCATCGACGCGTCGGAGGCGGCCATGACGCCCCCGCCCAGCAGCAGCACCGCCACCGGCAGGGACGGGGTGCGCCGACGCGCGGCCAGCACGGCGAACACGACGCCGGCGGCGACGCCCAGCCCGTACCCGAGCAGGGGCCCGAGGCCCGCGCGGCGGTTGGCCGCCCGGTCCTCGGGCCCGAGGTCGACGTGCGCCAGCCCGGCCACGTGCCGGGCGGTCTCCTCGGGGGTGCTGCTCGCCGGTCGGGCGCGCAGCACCATGTCGACGTAGCTGACGACGTTGAGCGCGACGCTGCCGACCGCGCCGGCGACGGCCCCGTCGACAACTGGCGTCCGGTTCACTTCGGGTCGCCCGGTTCGCGTTCGCCCTTCGGACCGTACGTCCGTTCGCCCCGCACGACGCCGCGTTGTCCCCGGTCGTCCTGCAGGATCCGGTTGGCGGCCCGGTTGGCCTCGGCGTCGGCCGCCCGTCCGGAGTTCTCGATCAGGTCGCGCAGCCGCGCCCGTTGCTTGTCGTACGCGTTGCTGCCCGGTCGTGGTCCTGGCATCGCCGCCTCCTGCGGTGGTGGGGCCGTTGGCGCAGGTCGTCTACCCGCCTGCGCCGCGGCCAACCGCCCCCGGTGGCCGCCGGTCAGGCCGGGGCGCGCACCACGGCGACGGGGCAGTCGGCGCGGTGCAGCACGGCGTGGCTGACCGAGCCGAGGAGCAGACCGGTGAGCTCGCCGTGGCCGCGCCCGCCGACCACCAGCAGCTGGGCGTCGCGGGAGGCGTCGGTGAGCGCGGCGACGGGCCGCCTGTGGGCCACCACCGCCTCGACGGGCACCTGCGGCCAGCGGTCGCCGACCCCGGCGAGGGAGTCGGCCAGCATCCGCTGTTCCTCGCCGCGCAGCCGGTCCTCGTCGTAGACGAGGGGTTGCATGTCGCCGGGCCCGGCGGAGGCGGGGTGCCGGTAGGCGTGCACCGCGCGCAGCGCGACGCCACGCGCCGCCGCGGCCTCGGCGGCGAACTCCACGGCCGCCCGCGACAGCGCCGAGCCGTCCACCCCGACCACGACCGGCCCGCCCGGGCGCGCCGCGCCGCGGGCCACCAGCACGGGACAGTCGGCGTACGCGGCGACCTGCACCGCCACGGAGCCGAGCACCAGCGCCCCGAACCCGCCCAGCCCCCGGTCGCCGACGACGACCAGCACGGCGGTGGGGGACTCGCCGACCAGCACGGCGGCCGCCTCCCCGTCGATGATCTCCCCGGTGACCCGCAGGCTCGGCGCGGCCTGCTCGGCCTCGGCGACGGCGTCGGCCACGAGTTGCCCCGCCTGCTCGCGCAGCCCGGCGCCGGGCGGGGCGCCGGCCGCCGGGCCGAGCGGCACCCGCAGCAGCGGCCAGATGAAGCCGTGCACCACCCGCAGCGGCCGGTCCCGGCGGGCCGCCTCCGCGGCGGCGAGCCGCACGGCCCGCAGGGACGACGGCGAGCCGTCCACGCCGACCACCACCGCCGCGCCGCTGGCCGCGTTCACCGCCGTACCTCCTCCGCCGTGCGTCCGCGGTCAGTATCGCGGCCCGCCGGCCGTCGCCGGAGCGATACCGCGCAGGCCCCGGGGCCGATACGGTTGCCGGACGTCCCCGCCGGGGGCCGGCGGGCATCGTCGCGGTGACGCTCCGACGGCCCGCCGGCGGACCTGCCGGACGCCTTTCACGGCGGGCTCGCCGTCCGGCGCGCCGACTGATGCGCCGACGCCCGCGACGCCGCAGTCGCGCGGCCCGGTGACGCGCCGGGGAGGTTCGGGGTGACCGTGCCCGTCGGCTGACCGGAGCCCTCCGTATGATGCTTGCCCTACAGCAAGAGTTGTCGGAGGGTGATCATGCCGGAGGCGTCCGGAACGGTGTCCCGCGCGCTGCGCGAGGCGCCGCCCGACCGGTTGGCGGAGGCCGCCGACCGGGCGATCCGCGCTGCTCTCGGCGCGTCCCGGACCGACGTGTTCGTCGCCGACTACCGCATCAGCGGCCTGTGGCCGGTGCTGGACCCGGACCTGCCCGACGCCGGGTTCCTCGCCTGTCACGGCGTGGCGCAGCGCTGCTTCAGCAGCCAGCAGCCGGTCCTCGACAGCGGGGACGACGGCCGCTGCCGGGTCTACCTGCCGCTGACGGTGTGGGGCGAGCGCCTCGGCGTGCTCCTGGTCGAACTGCCGGCCGCCCCGGCCGCGTCGACCGTGGAGGCGGCCCGGGACATCGCCGGCGAGCTGGCGCTGGCGCTGCGCGCGGCCGACCGGGGGACCGACCGGTACCGGCGGGCCCGCCGCCGCGAGCGGCTGAGCATGGCCGCCGAGATGCAGTGGGACCTGCTGCCGGGGCGCAGCGTCACCCACGGCGCGTTCCTGCTGGCCGGGCAGCTGGAGCCGGCGTACACGGTGGGCGGCGACCATTTCGACTGGTCCGTCGACGGGGACCGGCTCGCGCTGACCGTGCTCAACGGCGCGGGCACCGGCCTGTCGGCGTCGCTGCTGACGGCGGTGGCGGTCAACGCGATGCGCAACGCCCGCCGCTCCGGCGGCGGCCTGGTCGAGCAGGCCGAACTGGCCTCGGACACGGTCTTCTTCCAGCACCGCGGCGAGCGGCACGTGGCGACGCTGCTGCTGGAGCTGGACGCCACCGACGGCCGGGTCCGGGCCGTGGACGCGGGCTCGCCCCACGTGCTGCGGCTGCGGGGCGGTTCGGTGCAGCGGGTGCCGCTGGAGCAGCAGCTGCCGCTGGGCATGTTCGCCGAGACCCGCTACGAGGTGCAGGAGTTCACCGTCGAACCGGGCGACCGCCTCTTCGTGGTCAGCGACGGCGTGTACGCGGCGGCGCCGGGCGGCGGGGAACCGTACGGCGAGCGGGCCATGGCGCGCTCGATGCGCGCGACGCGCTTGCAGCCGGCGACGGAGGCAGTTGGTACGGTGATGCGCGGGCTGCAGTCCTATCACGCCGACGCCGATCTGCGTGACGACGCGGTGGTCGTCTGCCTCGACTGGCGCGGCCGGGCCGGTGGTCCGGGCGGCGGGGCGCGGTGACGGGGCGGTAGCGGGACACGGACATCGCAGGGGACGTCGGGTGGAGCAACCGGATCTCGCCGCGGCGATCGACGCCGCAGCCGAGGCGCTCGTACGCGTGCTCGACCCCACGGGCTCCCGGCACCAGATGACGGTGTCCCCCACGCAGCTGCGGGTGCTGTCGCTGCTCAGCGCCCGTCCCCGCACCAACGTGAACCGCCTCGCCGAGCTGCTCGACGTGGTGCCGTCGTCGGCCAGCCGGCTGTGCGACCGGCTGGAGGCGATCGGGCTGCTGCGCCGGGTGGCCGACCCACGGGACCGGCGGGAGGTGCGGCTGGTGCCCACGGCGGCGGCCGAGGCGCTGCTGCGGGAGCTCACCGAGCGCCGGCACCGGGCGGTCCGCGCGGTGCTGGAACGGATGCCGTCGCGTACCCAGCACGAGCTGCTGTTGTCGCTGCTGGCATTCGGTCAGGCGGCGGCCCCGACGCCGGCGGCGGTCCAGCCGGAGCCGGGCACCCGGACCGCCTGAGCGCGCCGCCGCCACCCGCGACGATCGCCACGACGTGAGCTGAGCCACAGTGACGTGACCGCCCCGGCGAGGCGAACGCGGGCCGGCGGGGGCCGGAGCCAGGCCCGATATAGTGGCAGCGCAACTCACCGGCCCCTGATCCCACGATCGGGGGCCGCACCAGGGGAGGTCCCAGCCCGGGATCCGAAGGCGCCGGCGGGGGCCGGCCCGGCAACGCGCACGTCCCTCCGCAGCGCCCGTTCGGGCGCCGGACCGTGCTGCGAGGGGAGGTTCGGTGTCGCGTCGGCCGGCGGGGGCCCCGCCCCCGGATGAGACCCGCGGCCCGGGTGCCGCGCCGACCGGGGACCGCGTCCTCACCCTGCCCAACCTGATCAGCCTCGTCCGGCTGCTCGGCGTGCCACTCTTCCTCTACCTGCTGCTGGTCGCCCACGCCGACGTGGCCGCGGTGGTGGTCCTGGCGCTGGGGGGCACGACGGACTGGGTCGACGGCTGGATCGCCCGCCGCCTGCGGCAGGTCAGCCGGCTGGGCGAGCTGCTCGACCCGTTGGCCGACCGGCTCTACATCCTGGCGACGCTGCTGGCGTTCACCGCCCGCGAGGTGGTGCCGTGGCAGTTCACCCTGGCGCTGCTGGCCCGGGAGCTGCTGCTGCTGGCCTCGCTGGGGGTGCTGCGCCGGCACGGGTACGGGCCGCCGCCGGTGCACTACGTCGGCAAGACCGCCACGTTCCTGCTGCTGGCCGCCTTCCCGATCCTGCTGCTGGCGCACGCCACGTCGGCGGCCACGGCGACGGTGGCCGGCGCGGTCGGCTGGGGGCTGGCCTGGTGGGGGCTGGTGCTGTACTGGGCGGCCGGCGCGCTCTACGTGGTGCAGGCAGCGCGGCTGGTGCGGGCGGTGCGCTCCCCGGCGGCGGGGGCGGCGGCGTGACCGGCCCGCAGCGGAGCCGGCCCGACGCCCCGCAGGGCGACAGCCCGGCGTCCCGGGTGTACGCGCCGGACTTCCTCACCGAGCTGTTCCGCAATCCGCTCGACCCGGGCTACGCCGACGCGGCGGCCCGCCGTCGGGACACGCCGCCGTCGGGGTGGCGCGGCCGGTCGGCGCGGTCGGTCAGCGTGGTGGTGCTCGTGGCGCTGGGGTTCCTGTTCGCGGTGGCGTACCGGCAGACGATGGCGGAGGAGCCGGGGCGCAGCAAGGCGCGGGCGGACCTGGTGGCGCAGATCAAGGAACGCGAGGCGGAGACCGACGAGATGGCGGCCCGGGCCGACCGGCTGCGGGAGGAGGTCGGCCGGCAGCGCGACGCCGCGCTCAGCGGCTCGCAGGCGTCGCGGTTGCGGCGGCTGGAGGCGGGCACCGGCCTGGGGCGGGTGCGTGGGGACGGCGTGGTGGTCCGGTTGGCGGACGCGCCGCCGAAGGGCGACGGGTCGGTGACCGGCTCCGAGGGCGGGCCGCCGCGGGTGCTGTACACGGACCTGCAGAAGGTGGCCAACGACCTGTGGGCGGCCGGCGCCGAGGCGGTGGCGATCAACGGTCAGCGGTTGACGGCGACGTCGACGATCCGGTCGGCGGGCGCGGCGATCCTGGTGGACTTCCGGCCGGTGACCGGGCCGTACGAGGTGTCGGCGATCGGGCCGGGCTCGCTGCGCGACCGGTTCGACGACAGCCGGGCCGCGTTCCTGATGCGGGAGCTGGTGAACTCGGTGGGGCTGTCGTTCCAGGTCCGGGAGGTGGAGGACCTCACCCTGCCGGCGGCGCCGGAGCCACGGCTACGCTACGCCGAGCCTTCGGTCAGTCCGAGCCCGTCCGCGTCGGGTTCCGGCGGCGTCGAGGGTTCGTCCGGTCCTGAGCCGTCCGGCTCTGCTTCGTCTCCCAGTCCTTCCGGAGGTGGCCGATGATCGCGGTGCTGGCGTTGCTCGCCGGGGTGGTGCTCGGGGTGTACCTCGATCCCACGGTTCCCGCGGCGTTGCAGCCGTATCTGCCGATCGCGGTGGTGGCGGCCCTGGACGCGGTGTTCGGCGGGGTGCGGGCGAAGTTGGACCGGATCTTCGACGACAAGCAGTTCGTGGTGTCGTTCATCTCGAACGTGCTCGTGGCGGGTCTGATCGTCTACCTGGGTGACCAGCTGGGCGTGGGTGGGCAGTTGTCCACCGGCGTGGTGGTGGTGCTCGGGGTGCGCATCTTCGGCAACGTGGCGGCGATCCGTCGCCACCTGTTCCGGGCGTAGGCTCGACGGCGATGAGCGAGGAGCAGACCGAGACGGGCACGGGGTGGCCGCAGCCGGCGGTTCCGGGCCGGAGCACGGGGCCGGACCCACGGCCGGGCGCGCCGGACTCCGACGAGACGTCGCCGCTGACCCCGCAGGGCGAGCCCCCTGGTCGGGAGTCGCCGCCGCCGGGGGACCCGGAGTCCGGCGACACGGCGACGGTGGACCTGTCGTCGGTGACCCCTCCGGCCGGTGCGACGCCCGCCGGGCCGGCCGCCGTGGCGCGCCGCTTCACGTCGGCGGGGGCGATGATCGCCCTGCTGCTGGGCCTGCTGGGGTTCACCCTGGTGGTGCAGTTGCGCACGACGTCGACGGATCCGACGTCGGCGGCGACCCGGCAGGAGGACCTGGTGCGGATCTTCTCGGATCTGGATTCGCGGGAGAAGCGGCTGCGCCAGGACATCGAGGCGTTGGAGGAGAGCCAGCGGCAGCTGCGCTCCGGTGAGCAGGGCCGGCAGGCGGCGTTGCAGGAGGCGACGCGGCGGGCCGACGAGCTGGGCATCCTGGCGGGGACGCTGCCGGCGCGGGGCCCCGGGTTGAGCGTGCGTTTCGAGGCCGGGGCGAAGCCGATCTCGGCGTACCGGGTGCTGGACGCGGTGCAGGAGCTGCGGGGCGCGGGCGCGGAGGCGATGCAGATCTCCGGCGGCGACGGCGCGGCGGTGCGGATCATCGCGTCGACGTACTTCCTGGACGGCTCGGGCGGGGATCTGGTGGTCGACGGGCGTCGGCTGTCGGGTCCGTTCACGATCACGGTGATCGGTGATCCGACGACGATGGCGACGGCCTTGAAGATTCCGGGCGGGGTGGCCGCGTCGGTCGCCGGTGACGGCGGTAACGTGATCGTCGAGGATCGTGAGGTCGCCGACGTGTCGGCGCTGCACGCGCCCGTGAAGTTGGAGCACGCCCGTCCGGTCTCCTGACCGGTGCGGCCCGCGCCGGTCCGCCGGCGCACCCCGAGGTCGGTACGACGGTGAAGGACGCGTCTGGTGATTCCCGAGGATCTGCGGTATACCGCTGAGCACGAGTGGGTGGCGGGTGACGGTTCGGGCGCGGTCCGGGTCGGCATCACGCACTTCGCACAGGACGCCCTGGGTGACATCGTCTTCGTCCAGTTGCCCGAGGAGGGCGCGGAGGTGGCCGCGGGCGACTCGTTGGGTGAGATCGAGTCGACCAAGAGCGTGTCCGAGATCTACGCCCCCGTCAGCGGGGTGGTGGCGGCGCGGAACGACGCGTTGGTGGACACTCCGGAGGTGATCAACTCCGACCCGTACGGTGCGGGTTGGCTGGTGGAGATCACGCCGGGTGATCCGGCGGCGGTGGACGGTCTGCTGACCGCCGGGGCCTACCGCGAGCTCACCGAGAGCTGAGTGCCCGTTGGGCGTGTGGTGTTCGTGCCGCGCGTCCGGTTGCCCTGCATTTCGGCGCTGGCTAGGCTCGCCCAGTCGACCGAGAACCCATAAGTTGAGCGTTGCGGAATTGCCTTTCCGGGCACGGGGAGCCAGCCGCCGGGTGTGCTGCCCGGCGGCCAGACCCGAATCACCCGACGCCGACGCGAAACAGATCCGTGAGGTGGTCCCATGACGCGGCCAGACGACGAGTTCCCCCCACTCGACGTCACTTCGACGCTCAATCTCGGTTCGCTCGACGAAGTGCTGGAGGGGCCGGACACCGATGTGGTGCCGAGCCGGATGTCCGGTTCGTTGCCGCCGGGTATGGCGCTGCTGGTGGTTCGTCGGGGCCCGAACGCGGGCGCCCGGTTCCTGCTGGATCACGACGTGACGACGAGTGGCCGGCACCCGGACAGCGACATCTTCCTCGACGATGTGACCGTGTCGCGTCGGCACGCGGAGTTCCACCGCGACGGCGGGACGTTCACGGTGCGGGACGTGGGCAGCCTGAACGGCACCTACGTCAACCGGGAGCGGGTCGAGGCGGCCACGTTGAGCAATGGTGACGAGGTGCAGATCGGCAAGTTCCGGGTGGTGTTCATCGCCGGTCCGCGCCCGGAGGAGGAGGCCGGCCGGGGGTGAACGAGCCTGCGGCCTCGACGCCGCCCGGGGCGGCCCGCGCGCAACCGCTGATGAGCATCGGCGAGGTGCTGGGGCAGTTGCGGGTGGAGTTTCCCGACGTCACGATTTCGAAGTTGCGGTTCCTGGAGGCCGAGGGCCTCGTCGAGCCGCAGCGCACCGCTGCGGGCTACCGGAAGTACAGCTGGGACGACGTGGCGCGGTTGCGGTTCGTGCTGACCGCGCAGCGTGACCAGTACCTGCCGTTGCGGGTGATCCGTGAGCAGTTGGCGCAGTGGGACGCGGAGGACGGGCCCGCGCCGGCGCGGCCGACGCTGGTGGCGGTGGGCCCGGGCGGTGAGGTGCCGGGTCGTTCCGCGCCGGCGGATCAGCCGGTGGATTCGGCCCAGGTGCGGTTGGGTCGGTCCGACCTGGTCGCGCGCAGCGGGATCGACGAGTCGACGTTGGGCGAGTTGGAGCGGCTCGGGGTGTTGGTGTCCGATCCGCCGGGTTGGTACGACGGCGACGCGTTGATCATCGCGCGGGCGGTGGCGGGTCTGGCGGCGTACGGGCTGGAGCCCCGGCACCTGCGGGGTTACCGGACGGCGGCGGACCGGGAGGTGGGTTTGTTCGCGCAGTTGGTGGCGCCGTTGGTGCGGCAGAGCGACCCGGCGGCGCGGGCGCGGGCGGCGGAGACGGCCCGGGAGCTGGTGGCGTTGTCCCAGCAGTTGCACGCGGCGTTGGTGCGGGTGGGGCTGCGGTCGACGTTGGGCCGGTGATCGTGGTGGTGTGCGCGCGGCCCGGGCGTCGGCCCGGGCCGCGCGGCGTCTGGCGGGCGCGGTGGGCGGGGCCGGCTTCCGGGGGCGTGTCGTAGGCTTGCCGGGGTAACCCCTTCTCTGGCGCGGGGCGTGCGGGTAGCGCATGGGATGCGCGTGTCGCGGCCCGTGTACCGTGCAGGGAAGGTCGCGGTACGGGCGTAGGTGACAACGACACGGAGGCGGCGGTGCGCGAGCTGAGCGTGGTCGGGGTTCGGGTGGAGCTGCCCAGCAACCAGCCGATCGTCCTGCTGCGGGAGGTCGAGGGGGATCGCTACCTGCCGATCTGGATCGGTGCGGTGGAGGCGACGGCGATCGCGTACGAGCAGCAGGGGGTCAAGCCGGCCCGGCCGTTGACGCACGATCTGCTGCGGGACGTGCTGGCGGCGTTGCAGGCGCCGCTGCGGGCGGTGGAGATCACCGAGTTGAAGGAGAACGTCTTCTACGCCGACCTGTTGATCGGTGACAACGGGGTGCGGGTGTCGGCGCGGCCGAGTGATTCGATCGCCCTGGCGTTGCGGGTCGGCGCGCCGATTCGTTGTGCCGAGCAGGTCCTCTCCGAGGCGGGGATCGTGATCCCGGACGAGCAGGAGGACGAGGTGGAGAAGTTCCGCGAGTTCCTGGAGCAGGTGCGTCCGGAGGACTTCGCGGGCTGACCCCGTTTCCCGACCCACCGGCGTGGTCACTGTGGGTGACCGGCTGGGGTGTCGGTGATCTTTGCCGTGGCTGCGCGGCGTGTCGCAACCGTTCCTGCGCGGTAACTCCTCAAGGGCGCTATAGGGTTGCCGTGTCGAGGGGTGCACGTCCCGGATGCGACGTGTCACCGCACTGGCGGGGAGGTTGGTCCGGATGCACGAGCCGCGAGATCCCGAGCCTGGCACGCAAGCGCAGGAGACGGGTGTGGTGCCGGCGGGGCCGGCGACTGAGGGTGACGGTGCGGTGGGCTACCGGGGTGTGACCGCGTGCCACGCGGTCGGCATCACCTACCGGCAGCTGGACTACTGGGCGCGCACGACGCTGGTGGTGCCGAGCGTGCGGGACGCGTCGGGTTCGGGGACGTCCCGGTTGTACTCGTTCCGCGACCTGGTGGTGTTGAAGGTCGTGAAGCGTCTGCTGGACGCCGGGGTGTCGTTGCAGAACATCCGCAAGGCGATCGAGGCGCTGCGCTCGCGCGGCGTGGCCGACCTGGCGGGGATCACGCTGATCTCGGACGGCACGACGGTCTACGAGTGCCGGTCGCCGGAGGAGGTGGTCGACCTGTTGCAGGGCGGCCAGGGCGTGTTCGGCATCGCCATCGGCGGCGCGTTCAAGGAGATCGAGGGCTCGTTGTCGCACCTGCCCGCGGAGCCGGCCGAGCCGGCGGCCGGGGCGGCGGGCGACGACGCCGTGCAGGACGAGTTGGCGGCGCGCCGGGCGCGCCGCCGGGCGGGCTGACCCTCCGGCGGCCGGCGGCGCTGGTCGGGCACTGTCCCGGGTGGTCCGGTTTGGTGGGGGACCGTCGTGTGTGTGTGCTCACGGGACATGTCGGGTCGGGTTGACAGCTTTTGGGTTGCCAGGAATCCTATGGGGCGGCCTTTGCGGCTCGCTGCGGGCGCGTCACCGTCGGTGAGTGCGGTGGCGAGCTGCGGCCGATGGACGGGACGACCCAGGGTGTGGCGACGGCGCCGCCCGACGATCGGATTTGAACCGAAGTGCAGACTGACAGTCAGGCCGGCGTGACCCTGGTGGACGTCGGCGGACCTGCCGCGGGCGGCTCCGGGTGCCCGGTGGCGCACGCGCCCGGCCCGCTGGCGTCGCCACCGCCACCGCCCGCGCCGGCGGGCGACGTGCTGGCGGAGGCGACGGAGTTCCTGCACCTGTTCCACGCGGAGCGGCGGCTGCCGGGGGTGGCCGCGCGGATCGCGCAGGTGCGGGAGGAGATCGCCGTGACGGGCACGTACCGGCACACCCGGGAGGAGCTGACGCACGGCGCGAAGGTGGCGTGGCGGCAGTCGGTGCGCTGCGTGGGCCGGGTGCGGTGGGCGGGCCTGCGGGTGCGTGACCGCCGGGACGTGACGACGGTGGCGGGGATCGCGCAGGAGCTGGCGCGGCACCTGGCCGCGGCGGACAACGGTGGCCGGATCCAGTCGGTGATGACGGTGTTCGCCCCGGACCGGCCGGGGGTGGGGCCGCGGGCGCGGATCTGGAACGACCAGTTGATCCGCTACTGCGGCCACCGGGTTGCCGACGGGTCGGTGCTGGGCGATCCCGCCCAGCTGCCCATGACGGACGCGGCGCTGGCCCTGGGGTGGCGGCCGCCGCCGGCGCCGGGCCGGTTCGACCTGTTGCCGTGGGTGATCGAGACGGCGTACGAGGATCCGACGCTGGTGCGGGTGCCCCGGGACCTGGTGCGGGAGGTCGCGCTGACGCACCCGGCGTACCCGTGGTTCGCCGGGTTGCGGCTGCGGTGGCACGCGGTGCCGGTGATCAGCAACATGCGGTTGCGCGTCGGCGGGGTCGACTACAGCTGCGCGCCGTTCAACGGCCACTATCTCAGCGACGAGATCGGCACCCGCAACATGGGCGACCGGGACCGGTACGACCAGCTGCTGACGGTGGCCCGGGGGCTGGGGCTGGACACGTCGCGGGAGGACACGCTGTGGCGGGAACACGCCGCGTTGGTGATCAACCAGGCGGTGTTGCACTCGTTCCGTCTGGCGGGGGTGCGGGTGTCCGATCCGCACACCGAGTCGGAGTTGTTCCTGCGGTTCTGCGCGCAGGAGGAGCGGGCGGGGCGGCCGGTGCACGGCGACTGGTCGTGGCTCAACGGCAGCGTCGGCTGGGCGGCCCTGCACGCGGTGCACCACCGCTACTACGACCCGGGGGTGCCGAACCCGAACCTGTGGCCGACGCCGCGGGCGTACGGAGCGGCCGGCGCGCCGGAGGCGACCCTGCGGGCGCGTCACGACGCGGCCCGCTGGCGGGAGGACTGAGAATGGACGTCGCGGCATTGCGGCAGAGCTGGGCGCAGTTGCGGGTGGCGGGTCCGGAGGCGGCGAAGTACTTCTACGCGACGCTGTTCACCATCGCGCCGGAGGTGCGGTCGATGTTCCCGACGAACATGCGCTACCAGGAGGACAAGCTGCTGGCGGCGTTGGGGCACATCGTCAGCCACGTCGACGACGAGCGGGAGCTGGCGGGCTTCGCCCGCCGGCTGGGCGCCGACCACCGCCGGTTCCGGGGCGAGGACCGGCAGGGCCGGACGGTGCCGCTGGGCCAGGGGCACTACCACTGGGTGGGCCAGGCGTTGCTGGCCACGTTGGAACGGTTCCTCGGGCCGCAGTGGACGCCGGGGCTGCGGGCGGACTGGGCGACGGCGTACGAGGTGGTGTCGGGGTTGATGCTGGCCGGCGCGGCGGACGCGGACCGGTCGTCGCCGCCGCTGTGGGAGGCGCAGGTCCTCGCGGTGCAGCGACGCCGCGCGGACCTGTGCGTGTTCACGGTGCGCCCCAACTACCTGTGCGAGTACCTCCCGGGGCAGTCGCTGCCGGTGCAGGTGCCGCAGTTGCGGCTGTGGCGGTACCTGTCACCGGCCAACGCGCCCCGCCCCGACGGCACCATCGAGTTCCACGTGCGCGCGGTGGGCCGCTTCTCGACGCACCTGGTGCGCCGCCTGCGGGTGGGGGACCAGGTGCTGCTGGGCTCGCCGACGGGCGCCGCGCTGGCGGCGTACGACCGGTCGCCGCAGCTGCCGTTGCTGCTGGTGGCGGGCGGGACGGGGCTGGCGCCGTTGCGGGCGGTGGTGGAGGCGTTGCGGGCGGGCCCGGGGCGACCCACGACGCTGGTGGTGGGCGGCCGGACCCCGGAGGACCTCTACGACGACGCGTCCGTGCGGGAGCTGGCGGACGCGACGGGCTGGCTGCGGTACGTGCCGACGGTGCAGACCGGTTGGGGATGGTCGGGCGCCGTGGGCACGGCCGGCGACACGGCGGTGCGGCTGGGGCCGTGGGAGGAGGCCGAGGTGCTGGTGTGCGGCAGCCCGGAGATGACGCGCCAGACGATCGGGGCGCTGCTCGGGGCGGGGGTGGCCCCGCACCGGATCCTCGCCGAGGCCTACGACCACTGCCAGTACCCGCCGCTGGCCGGCGGGACCGCCGCGGCGGCGGTGCGGGACTTCAGCGCGACGGGGGTCCGATGAGCGTCGACGCGGGTGACCACGGCGGCACGGCCCGGGTGGTGGGCACGTTGGCGGCCCGCCGGTTCCGCGGCGGCGACTGGCTGCCGGTCGACCAGGTCGCCGACGTGGCCCGGTCGGCCGACGAGCGGATCGGGTTGCTGCACGGTGAGCTGGAGCGGCTGCGCCGGGAGAACGAGGCGCTGGTGCGGCAGGTGGAGATGCTGCGGCACGGCGCGCTGCCGAGCGCGGCCCCGCAGGGCCCGGACCCGATGGTGATCGAGTTGGCGGTGCGGGCGCAGGAGGAGGCGAACCGGACGATCGAGGACGCCGGCGCGGAAGGCGCGGAGATCATCGCGGACGCGCGGCGGCAGGCCGAGGAGATCGTCGCCGAGGCGCACCGGCGGGCGGGCGCGCTGCTCGGCACCCGCCCGGACGCGGCGGACGCCCGCGCCGAGGAGCTGCGGCTGCTGGGGCGGGTGCGTGAGCTGGAGGGCCGGCAGGCGGCGCTGGCGGCCGCGGCGCAGCAGCAACTGAGCCGGTGGCAGGCATTCCTGACGGGGCAGGCCGAGCAGGTACGGGCGCAGGCGGAGCACACCGCCGAGGCCGACCGGCAGTTGCGTCAGGTCCTCGGCGGGTAGGCGAGCAGCGTCACGCGCCCGGTGGTCGCCGACACGGGGCACGCCAGGGCAGCATGGACGCCGTGACGCAGACGATCGATGCGGTGGCGGGCCTGCTCGCCGAGGGCGGTGTCGTGGTCCTCAGCGGCGCCGGCCTGTCGACGGAGTCGGGCATCCCCGACTACCGGGGGCCCAGCGGTGTGGCGCGCCGGCACACCCCGATGACGTTCCAGGCGTTCACGCAGGACCCGGTGGCGCGGCGGCGCTACTGGGCGCGCAGCCACCTGGGGTGGCGCACGATCGCCCGGGCCGCGCCCAACGACGGGCACGCCGCGGTGGCCCGGTTGCAGCGCGGCGGCCTCGTCGACGCGGTGATCACCCAGAACGTCGACGGCCTGCACACGGCCGCCGGGTCGACGCCGGTGGTGGAGCTGCACGGGAGCCTCGACGCGGTGGTGTGCCTCGACTGCGGCGACCGCACCACCCGCGAGGAGCTGGACCGGCGGCTGCGGGGCGCGAACCCGGGGTTCTCGGCGGCGGTGTCGGCGGTCAACCCGGACGGCGACGTCGACCTGCCCGACGCCCAGGTGTCCCGGTTCCGGCCGGTGGACTGTGCGGGGTGTCACACCGGCATGCTGAAGCCGGACGTGGTGTTCTTCGGGGAGACGGTGCCGCCGGCGCGGGTCGCGACGTGCTTCGACCTGGTGCGGCGGGCCCGGGCGTTGCTGGTGCTCGGCTCGTCGTTGACGGTGATGTCGGGACGCCGGTTCGTGATCCGGGCGGCGAAACAGGGCATTCCGGTGGCGATCGTCAACCAGGGGCCCACCCGCGGCGACGGCTACGCCACCGTCCGCGTCGACGCCCCGCTGGGCGTGGTGCTGCCGGAACTGGCCGACCGCCTCGCCCCCCGCGCGGCGCGGCCAGCGACGCGCGCCGACGCGGCGGTGACGCGCGGGTGATCCGCTGCGGGGACGACATCCGCCGGTAACAGCCGCGCTGGTAGCGTGGTCGGTGCCGGTACCCCGCGTGGGAGAGACCGCCCGAGGTGTTCGGGGCGGCGCCGAAGGGGCAGCTTCCTCCCCGGAACCTCTCAGGCAGAAGGACCACGTGGGCAGGCACTGTGGAGCGCCCTGCCCGGGGTGCGACTCAGGGGGAGGCCGACCTGTCGACCTCACCCCGGGGGAGCGCCGCCCATGACCACAGAGCAGTTCGCCGCCCGCCACATCGGCCCCGACGCCGACGCCGAGCGCCGCATGCTCGACGTCGTCGGCTACGACTCGATCGACGAGCTGATGGACGCGGCGATCCCCGAGGTGATCCGCTGGCACGGCGCCCTGGACCTGCCGGAGCCGGCCAGCGAACACGACGCCCTCGCCGAGCTGCGCGAGATCGCCGGCCGCAACACCGTCGCCGTGTCCATGATCGGGTTGGGTTACCACGGCACGCACACCCCGGCGGTGATCCGCCGCAACGTGCTGGAGAACCCGGCCTGGTACACGGCGTACACGCCGTACCAGCCGGAGATCAGCCAGGGCCGGCTGGAGGCGCTGCTGAACTTCCAGACGATGGTCACGGACCTGACGGGGCTGGCCACGGCGAACGCGTCGATGCTCGACGAGGCCACGGCCGCGGCGGAGGCGATGACCCTGGCCCGGCGGGCGTCGAAGTCCCGCAGCAGTGTGTACGTGGTCGACGCCGACGCGTTGCCGCAGACCATCGCCGTGATCGCCAGCCGGGCGCAGCCGCTGGGCATCGAGGTGCGCGTGGTGGACCTGGACGCCGACGAGCTGCCGGGGGAGTTCTTCGGCCTGCACCTGCAGTACCCGGGAGCCTCGGGGGCCGTACGCGACCACACGCCGCTGGTCGGCGCGGCCCACGCGGCCGGGGCTCTCGTGACGGTGGCGGCGGACCTGCTGGCGTTGACGCTGCTGCGCGCGCCGGGGGAGATCGGCGCGGACATCGCCGCCGGCACCACCCAGCGCTTCGGGGTGCCGATGGGCTTCGGCGGCCCGCACGCCGGCTACCTGGCGGTGCGCGCCGGCCTGGAGCGGATGCTGCCCGGCCGGCTCGTCGGGGTGTCCCGCGACGCCGCCGGCAACCCGGCGTACCGGCTGGCGTTGCAGACCCGTGAGCAGCACATCCGGCGGGAGAAGGCGACCAGCAACATCTGCACCGCGCAGGTGCTGCTGGCGGTGATGGCCGGCATGTACGCCGTCTACCACGGCCCCGACGGGCTGCGGGCGATCGCGCGGCGTACCCGTGCGATGGCGGCGCGGCTCGCGGCCGGGCTGCGCGCGGGTGGGGTGAGCGTCGCCGACGTCGCGTTCTTCGACACGGTCCTCGTGACCGTGCCGGGCCGCGCCGCTCAGGTGGTCGCCGACGCGCAGCGGCGCGGGGTGAACCTGCGGCTGGTCGACGCCGACCGGGTGGGGGTGTCCTGCGACGAGACGACCACCCCGGCGCACCTGGCCGCGGTGTGGGCGGCGTTCGGGGTGCCCGCGTTCGACGGCGACGTCGACCCGGCGTGGCCGGCGGGGCTGGCGCGCACGTCGGCGTTCCTGACCCACCCGGTGTTCGGCGCGCACCGCTCCGAGACGGCGATGCTGCGCTACCTGCGGCGGCTGGCGGACTTCGACTACGCCCTGGACCGGGGCATGATCCCGCTGGGCTCGTGCACGATGAAGCTGAACGCGACCACCGAGATGGAGCCGGTGAGCTGGGCGGAGTTCGCCCACGTGCACCCGTTCGCGCCGGCGTCGCAGACGGCCGGCTACCGGGAGCTGATCGCCCAGCTGGAGGGGTGGCTGGCGGAGGTGACCGGCTACGACGCGGTCAGCGTGCAGCCCAACGCCGGGTCGCAGGGGGAGCTGGCGGGGCTGCTGGCGATCCGCGCCTACCACGCCGACCGGGGCGAGGCGCACCGGGACGTGTGCCTGATCCCGTCGTCGGCCCACGGCACCAACGCCGCGTCGGCGGTGATGGCGGGGATGCGGGTGGTCGTCGTGGGCTGCGACGACGACGGCAACGTCGACCTGGTCGACCTCGACGCGAAGATCGACAAGCACCGGGACGCGCTCGCGGCGATCATGGTGACGTACCCGTCGACGCACGGGGTGTACGAGACGGGCATCGCGCAGTTGTGCGCGCGGGTCCACGACGCCGGCGGCCAGGTCTACGTCGACGGGGCGAACCTCAACGCCCTGGTCGGCTTCGCCAAGCCGGGCCGCTTCGGCGCGGACGTGTCGCACCTCAACCTGCACAAGACGTTCTGCATTCCACACGGCGGCGGCGGGCCGGGGGTGGGCCCGGTGGCGGTGCGGGCGCACCTGGCCCCGTTCCTGCCGGGTGACCCGTGCGGCGACGGCGGCGACGGCCGGCCGGTGATCTCGGCGGCCCGGCACGGGTCGGCGGGGATCCTGCCGATCCCGTGGGCGTACCTGCGGATGATGGGCGCGGCGGGCCTGGCCCGGGCCACGGGGGTGGCGGTGCTCGCCGCGAACTACGTGGCGGCGCGGCTGCGGGAGCACTTCCCGGTGCTGTACGCGGGCAACAAGGGCCTGGTGGCGCACGAGTGCATCCTGGACCTGCGGCCGGTGACGAAGGCCACGGGGGTCACCGTCGACGACGTCGCCAAGCGGCTCATCGACTACGGGTTCCACGCGCCGACGATGTCGTTCCCGGTGGCGGGGACGCTGATGGTGGAGCCGACCGAGAGCGAGGACCTCGCCGAGCTGGACCGGTTCTGCGCCGCGATGATCGCCATCCGCGCGGAGATCGACGCGGTGGCCTCGGGCCGATGGCCGGCCGGCGACAACCCGCTGGCCAACGCGCCGCACACGGCGGCGATGGTGTCGGCCGACGAGTGGCCGCACCCCTATCCGCGGTCGGTGGGGGGCTATCCGGCGGGCGTGGACCGGGCCGGGAAGTACTGGCCGCCGGTGCGGCGCGTCGACGGCGCCTACGGCGACCGGAACCTGGTCTGCTCGTGCCCCGCGCCGGAGGCGTTCGAGGACTGAGCGCGCCGCATCGCGCGGGGGCCGGCGCGCGACGCCGGGGCGGTGCACGTGGCCGCCCCGGCCGGTCCGTCGACCTGGGGAGGGCGGCCCCGACAGCGGGGACTAGCCTGAGGTCGACGTGTGCGTCAGGTTGACGCTGGGTGAACGGTCAGGCCACGAGGGCGTGTCGGGCGGGGCCACGGTGGGGGGCGATGGTGCTGCCGTCGGGAAGGAGCTCGCCGGTGTCCTCGAAGACGATGACACCGTTGCAGAGCAGGCTCCAGCCCTGCTCAGGGAAGCAGGCGATGATCCGGGCGGCTTCCCGGTCGGTCGCTTCGGCGGAAGGGCAGGTGGGTTGGTGCTGGCACATCGGGTTCTCCGGACTGTGGGGGCACTGTGTCATGGTTCACATGACCAGTGACGCACAGTACCAAGCGACAGCGAGCCGCATCGAGCAGGTTCACGCCATGTTGCGGGGAAATCCACTGAACGGACGAGGCGGAATGGGCCGGACGGCGTGGAAGCGCTCCCACTAAGACGGGTCGACGCCCCCGCCGCCCCCACCCGCTGCCGCGACCGCCTCGCCGAACGCGACCGCCTCGAGTGGCGGCTCACCGACGGCGGCGACCCCGCCGCCCTCGCCCAGGACTTCCTCACCGCCCACGGCCTCGGCGTCGACGACCTCACCCGCCCCGCCACCCACCGCCCCGACGGCCCCTGCGGCGCCGCCCTCTACCTCTCCGCCGCCGCAGCCGCCACCATGACCGCCGCCGCACCCGGCGCACCCACCCCCGCCCCCGCCCTGCCCGACCTCGCCGTCGTCGTCTACGACCACACCGCCACCGGCCCCACCCCGCCACCACCACCCGACACCACCTGGTGGGTCGGCGACTGGACCCCCAGCTGGACCCCCCACCAGCACGCCGCCGCCGTCACCGCCGTCCGCGCCGCCATCGCCCGCGGCGACGTCTACCAGACCAACCTCGTCGGCCACGCCGCCGCCCCCTACACCGGCAACCCCCACCCCGCCCTCGCCCGACTCGCCCGCCTGCCCGGCGCCCGCTACGGCGGCACCCTGCACGGCCCCGGCTGGGCCATCGGCTGCGCCTCCCCGGAAACCCTCATCGCCCTCGAAGCCGGCCGCCTCGTCACCCGCCCCATCAAGGGCACCCGACCCGCCACCGCCGCCGGCCGCACCGAGCTGCTCACCTCCACCAAGGAACGCGCCGAACACATCATGATCGTCGACCTGGAACGCAACGACCTCGCCCGCGTCGCCGCCACCGGCACCGTCACCGTCGACGAACTGTTCGCCGTACGCCGCTGGTGCGACCTGTGGCAGGCCGAATCCACCGTCTCCGCCGCCCCCGCCGACGGCCTCGGCCTCGCCGACCTGCTCCATGCCATCTGCCCCGGCGGCTCCGTCACCGGCGCACCCAAACGCGCCGCCTGCGACGTCATCGCCGCCTGCGAACCCGTCGGCCGCGGCGCCGCCATGGGCGCCCTCGGCTGGATCGCCCCCGGCCACCTCGACCTCGGCCTCACCATCCGCACCGCCGCCGCCGACGCCCACCACCTGCACACCTGGGCCGGCGGCGGCATCACCTGGGACAGCGACCCCGACGCCGAAGTCGCCGAAGCCGCCGCCAAGGCCCGCCCCGTCCGCGCCGCCCTCACCAACCGATAACCTGAACACATGACGATGCGGCCCATCCGGATCATCGGCGACCCGGTGCTACGCGCCGCCTGCGACCCGGTCACCACCTTCGACGCCGAACTGCGCGCCCTGGTCACCGACCTCATGGACACCCTCCTCGGCGCCCCCGGCCGCGCCGGCGTCGCCGCCAACCAGATCGGCGTGCCCGCCCAGGTCTTCGTCTACGACGCCGACGGCCACCGCGGCCACATGATCAACCCCACCCTCGAACTGTCCGACGAGACCCAGGACGACGACGAGGGCTGCCTGTCCATCCCCGGCCTCTACTTCCCGACCCCCCGCGCCCTGCACGCCACCGCACACGGCTTCGACCAGCACGGCGAACCCCTCACCATCTCCGGCAGCGGATTCCTCGCCCGTGCCCTGCAACACGAGACCGACCACCTGCACGGCCGCCTCTACGTCGACACCCTGCACGGCGACACCCGACGCAGAGCCCTCCGCGAGATCCGCGCCGGCCGCTTCGACGCACCCCGCCGCTGACCCGCCGCCACCCCCGGGCCACCACGCCGGGCCCAGCCGCGCCCCTCAGCCCCACCGGGCCGTCAACGTGTACTCCCCGTACTCGGCCACCGCCGTGAAACCCAACCCCCGGTACAGCCGCAACGCCGCCACGTTGTCGCCCCGCACGTTCAACGTCACGTGCTCCACCTCACCGACCAACCGCCCACACAACGCCGCCACCACCGCCGCACCCAACCCCCGACGACGAAACCCCGGATGCGTCGTCACGTTCCCGAGCGCCGCCACCCCCCACGTCGGCGAATACACGTGCACCCCCGCCACCGCGACCAGCGCCCCACCCCGACGCACCCCCACGTACCGGCCCGTGTCGAGCATCCGCGCGTCGAACCAGTTCCCCGGATACGCCGCCGCGTACAGACCCCGCAACTCCGGCAGATCCGCCGCCGACAACGCCCGCCCCTCGGCCACCACCCCCGCCAACCGGGCCCGATCCGTCAACGCCATCTTCACGTGCCCCACCGCAGCACCGACGTCGAACCCGCCAGCCACCGCCCCCACCAGACCGGGCGACAGATGCGCGTGCAGCCGCGCCGGCAACACCGGCGTCAGATCCGCCAGTAACCCCGCCAACTCCGCCCGCCCACCCGCGCCGGCGAACGCCAGCAACGTCGGCGGCACCGCACCGTGATACAGCAACGCCACCTGCCCACCACGACGGAACCACGACGTGTACGGCCAGAAGAAGTCGTCGAGATCACCCAACTCGTACGCGTGCAACGCCGGATCCCGACCCAGCAGCCGACCCAACAACCCCCGGTCGTGCTCGGCACGCGCCAACCCGCTCAGCGGCACCCCTCGGCCGGCAGGTTCTCGTGCGCCCACCGCGCCACCGCGTCCAACGCCGGCAACACCGCCGCACCCCGCTCTGTCAGCTCGTAACTGACCCCCACCGGCGGGCCCTCCCGCACCGTCCGGCTGACCAACCCCACCCGCACCAACTCACCCAACCGGTCCGACAACACCGACTCGCTGATCCCCGGCAACGCCCGCGCCAACTCCGCGAACCCCGCCGGCCCCAGCCCCAGCGTCCCCAGCAACACCCCGTTCCACCGCTTGCCCAGAAACGCGAACGCCCGCGTCAGACCCCGGTCACACACACGGGGAGCCTCGTCGGCAGGGGAGCGCAGCGTCATGACCCCAGGATACGTGGCATCCACCACGACCCAGTAGCTTCGAAAAAGCTAGCTGCTACCGTAGGCGCAGCAACAAACCCACCAACCCGGAGGACACCATGACCGACACGACCACGCCCCTGATCACCCTCCACCCCGACGCCCAAGCCCAACTCTTCACCGACGCCCGCACCGCCAACACCTTCACCGACGAACCCGTCACCGACGAACACCTGCGCGCCATCTACGACCTCGCCAAGTACCCACCCACCGCCGCCAACACCCAACCCCTCCGCGTCCTCTACATCCGCCCCGGCGACGCCCGCGACCGCCTCCTCACCCACATGGCCGAGGGCAACCGCACCAAGACCGCCGCCGCCCCCGTCGTCGCCGTCCTCGCCGCCGACACCGACTTCCACGACCACATCCCCCGCATCTTCCCCATCCGCCCCGAACTGCGCGACGGCCTCGCCGCCGACCCCGCCGCCCGCGACACCATGGCCCGCTTCAACGCCACCCTCCAGATCGCCTACTGGCTCCTCGCCGTCCGCGCCGCCGGCCTCGCCGCCGGCCCCATGGGCGGCTTCGACGCCGCCGGCATCGACCGCGAATTCTTCACCGACAGCAGCTGGCGCTCCGTGCTCGTCGTCAACATCGGCAAGCCCGGCCCCGACGCCTGGTTCCCCCGCCTGCCCCGCCTCGACTACGACGACGTCGTCCGCCACGCCTGACCCACCCCGCCGGGCCGACGCGCGCCCACCGCACGCCGGCCCGGCACCACCCTCACAACCCCCGACGCCGCCGCAACCACACACCCACCCAACCCACCACCACGAACACCACCATCGAACACACCAACGCCCTCAGCACCCCACCACCCTCCCATCACCCACGTAAGCTGCACAGAGTGCGCCTGGCCACCTTCAACCTGCTCCACGGCCGATCCCTCACCGACGGACTCGTCGACCCCCACCGACTCACCGCCGCCGTCGCCGCCCTCGACGCCGACGTCCTCGCCCTGCAAGAAGTCGACCGCGATCAAACCCGCAGCGGCAACCACGACCTCACCACCATCGCCGCCCACGCCCTCCACGCACCCCACCACCGCTTCGCCGCCGCCCTCGTCGGCACCCCCGGCGAACACTTCCGCCCCCTGCGCCACGACGACGACGGACACGGCGAACCCCGCTACGGCATCGGCCTCATCACCCGCCACCCCGTACGCACCTGGCAGGTCACCCGCCTCACACCCGCCCCCGTCCGCTCACCCGTCTACATCCCCGGCCCCGACGGCGGCCTCCTCCTCCTACAGGACGAACCCCGCGTCATCCTCGCCGCCGTCCTCGACACCCCCCACGGCGACATCACCGTCGCCGCCACCCACCTCTCCTTCGTCCCCGGCTGGAACGCCCACCAACTCCGCCAGACCGTCCGCGCCCTCCGCGCCCTACCCGCCCCCCGCATCCTCCTCGGCGACCTCAACCTCCCCGCCACCGTCGCCCGACTCATCTCCGGCTGGACCCCCCTCGCCCGCCGCCCCACCTACCCCACCACCCACCCCCGCATCCAACTCGACCACATCCTCGCCGACCGCCACCTCCGCCACCGACTACCACCCGTCACCTCCACCGCCACCCCCACCTCCACCATCTCCGACCACCGCCCCCTCGTCGTCGACCTCGGCTAACCACCCACCACCCGCCGCACCGCCCCCACCGCATTCCGGAACAACATCGCCACCGTCGTCGGACCCACCCCACCCACCCGCGGCGTGATCGCCCCCGCCACCCGCGCACACGACGGATCCACATCCGGCAACAACCGCCGCCCCGCATACCGCACCCCACCACCCACCACCACCGCACCCGGCCGCACATGCTCCGGCCGCACCATCCCCGGCACCCCCACCGCCGCCACCAACACCTCCGCCCGACGCGCGAACCGCGGCCAATCCGCCACCCCCGTGTGCACCACCGTCACCGCCGCATTCGCCGTCGCCCGCTTCTGCGCCAACAACATCGCCAACGGCCGCCCCAACGTCGCACCCCGACCCAGCACCACCATCTCCCGACCCGCCACCGACACCCCGTGAAACGCCAACAACGACTCGATCCCCGCCGGCGTACACGGCACCGCCCCCGGCAACCCCAACGCCAACCGCCCCAGATTCACCGGATGCATCCCATCCACATCCTTGTCCGGATCCAGCACCTGCAACGCCCGCCCGTAGTCCAGCCCACCCGGCACCGGATGCTGCACCAACACCCCGTGCACCCCACGGTCGGCATTGAGATCCTCGATCACCCGATGCAGATCCGCCTGCGACGCCGACGCCGGCAGCCGCACATGCGGCGACGCGAACCCCAACGCCGCCGCCTGCCGCTGCTTGATCCGGATGTACCCGAGGCTCGCCTCGTCGTCACCGACCAGCACCGTCGCCAACGACGGCGTCACCCCCGCCGCCCGCAACGTGACGACCTCCGCCGCCACCTCACCCAACACCCGATCCGCCACCGGCCCACCCGGCAACAACCGAGCCCCACCCGCGGAATCCACCGAAGAAGACACGACGACCACCCCGCTCGCAGGAGCCCAGGCGGACGACCCCCACAACGAGCTCCCCGATGGTCAAACCCATCCCCGGTGCCGCCAGTCGCGTACCACCATCCTGCCGCACCCACCCCTCACCCCGCGTCCCCCCGCGCCGACACCAACCCACCCAACACCCGATTCGTGCGATTCGACCGCACCGCCGCCCGCTGCTGACCCGCCGTCACCTCGATGTACGTCTGCGACGACGCCAACGACGCATGCCCCAACAACCGCATGATCTCCGCCGCGCTCGCCCCGTCCTCCGCCAACCGCGTCGCGAACGTGTGCCGCAACGCGTGCAACCGCGCCCCCCGCGGCACCCGATCGACCACCCCCGCCCGCCGATAACAGGACTCCACCAGATACTGCAACCCACCCCGCCGCAACGGCTCACCGCGCCGATCCACCAGCAACGGCGACTCCGGCCGCACCGACCGCGCCCCGAACCGCCGCGCCCGACTGTCCAGGTACGCCACCAGCACCCCGTCCAGCTCTGGCTCGATCGGCACCACCCGCGGCCGGCCCCCCTTGCCCGCCACCTCCACCCGCCGCTCACCCGGCCGCCCCGCCAGCGACGCCACCCGCAGCGCCAACAGCTCCGCCAGGCGCAACCCCGCACACAGCGCCAGCGCCAGCACCGCCACGTCCCGCTCCGGCCACGGATCACGCTGCCGACCGTCCTCCCGGGACACCGCCGCGAGCAGCTGCTCCGGGGTGTCCTCGCCGCGCAGCGGCTTGGGCTGGGGGAGCGGGGCGCGGGGGCGGCCCACCGCCGGCATCGGGTTGCCCGCCACCACCTGCTCGGCCACCAGGAACGAGAAGAAGCTGTTCCACGTCGACCAGGCACGGTGCACCGACGCCACGGCGCGGGGCGCGGCGAACCTGGCGAACGCCGCCCGCATGACCCTGGGGGAGAGGGCCGCGACCGGCAGCGCCTCGGGCGGCAGGGCCGGGGTGGCGACCTCCGCCGCCAGCGTCGCCACCGTCCGCAGGTCCCGCCGGTATGCCGCCAGGGTGTGCGGCGACGGCTTGCGGGTGGCCAGGGCGGTCAGGAACTCCTCGACGAGGCTCATAACCGATTCGTCCTGTTTGTCATGCATAAGGGACATTATGCATGATTCTCGGATTCTCGGCGACCCGCGGGAGAGGGGAGCGGGCGCGCCCGAACCGTCGACGCGGGAGGGGGCGCCGGCCGGGTGGCGCGGACGCCTCGTCGTGGCGCGCCACGACGAGGCGGGGTGTAGATGCCGGCGAGCGTGAGCCGGGCGGCGGGCGCGTCGCCGCGGTGGCGGCAGGCCGGCCTGCCGGACCACCGAGCCGGCCTGCCGCCGGCCGCCGTCAGCGTGCGCGGCCGGTAGGCGCGGCGACCGGGCCGCCCGTGCGGCTGTTGCTGCGCCGCCAGCCGGCGCGCCGGCTGGCGGCGTACGGCGCCCCTTCCGGAGGAGGCCCGGGGCAGTCAACTTGACATAATGTACATTATCGAATCGCCACGGAGACGTGACGATTACCGCTGGCTTCCCCCTGATGATCAACCTATGCTGGTCCGATGTACCCGCTGTCGACCTGTCCGCCCGCCGTCACGTCCGTGACGCGGGCGCGTGTCGCGCGCGGTGCGGTCGCCCCGGTCGGGTCGGTCGTCGTGGTGACCTACGGGCTGCCGAGCCCGACCGGCCGTGGCCCTCCGGCAGCGGTCCCCTCCCCGAAACGACCGCCAGGGCGAAGCCGTAGAGCTTCGGCCCTTTTTCTTTTCCCGGGCCTCTCATCGTTCCCGGGTTTCTGATCGGAAGGATTGATCATGAGTTTGGATCATCGCACCGTCGACCAGCGGTGGCTGGCCGAGCTCCGCGCGTCCCTGGCGGACGAGTTCGCCACGCAGACGGCTCGGCTCAGGGAACTGACCGAGCTCAACGCCGACACGGGCGACCCGGGCGAGGCGCACACCCGGGCGGCGCTGGTGGTGGCCGCGCGGCGCGGCGTGGAGCAGGTCGCCGACGCGTTGCGGCGCATCGACGAGGGTGGGTACGGCGTGTGTGAGAGGTGCGAGCGGCCCATTCCGGTGCCGCGGTTGGAGGTGGTGCCGTACGCCCGGTTCTGCGTGCCGTGCCAGGAGAAGTCGGCCGGCTGACGGGTGTGTGGTGGGCCGCCGCCCCCGGTCGGGGTGGCGGCCCGCGCCGTGCGGGTGGTGGCGGGGTGTGTGGTCAGAGGCCGCCGGAGACGCGCAGGACGGTGCCGGTGGCGTAGCTGGCGTCGGGGCTGAGCAGCCAGGCGATGGCGGCGGCGATCTCGTCGGGTTCGCCGGCGCGGCCGAGGGGGATGCGGCCGGCGGCGGTGTCGGCGCGGTCGGGTGCGCCGGAGATGGCGTGCAGGTCGGTGCGGACGATGCCGGGGGCGACGCCGTTGACGCGGATGCCGTGGGGGGCGAGTTCCTTGGCGAGGCCGATGGTGAGGGTGTCGGTGGCGGCTTTGGCCGCGGCGTAGTGGACGTACTCCCCTGGGCTGCCGAGGGTGGCGGCGGCGGAGGAGACGTTGACGATGGCGCCGCCTCGGGTGAGGCGGCGGGCGGCTTGTTGGGCGCAGAGGACGTACCCGATGAGGTTGACGTCGACGACGTGGCGCAGGTCTTCGGCGCGCAGGTCGGCCAGGGGGCCGATGGGGCTGGTGACGCCGGCGTTGTTGACCAGGCCGGTGAGGGGGCCGAGGGTGGCGGCGGTGTCGAAGAGGTGGGTGACGGCGGCGGGGTCGGTGGTGTCGGCTTGGACGGCGAGGGCGTTTCGGCCGGTGGCGTGGATGTCGGCGACGACGGTGGTGGCGGCGGTGTGGTCGCGGCGGTAGGCGATGGCGACGTGGTGGCCTGCGTGGGCGAGGCGGCGGGCGGTGGCGGCGCCGATGCCGCGGCTGCCGCCGGTGACGATGGTGACGGGTGGCATCGGGTGGTCCTCCCCCGGGTGTGTGGTGGTGACGTTACCGGTGGCGTCGTGGGGGCGGTGGCGGGTGTGATCGCTTACGCTGCCGGCGTCGGTTCGTGCAGAGGGGTGGTTGTGGTGGCGGGTGTGCGGGTCGGTGACCTGGTCGAGGATTTCGAGTTGCCGGACGAGACGGGTGCGCCGCGGCGGTTGTCGGAGTTTCTGGCGTCGGGGCCGGTGGTGTTGTTCTTCTATCCGGCGGCGATGACGCGGGGGTGCACGGCGGAGAGTTGTCATTTCCGGGATCTGGCGGCGGAGTTCGCGGCGGTGGGTGCGTCTCGGGTGGGGATCAGTCGGGATGTGGTGGAGCGGCAGGCGGAGTTCTCGCGGTTGCACGGGTTCGACTATCCGTTGTTGTCGGATGTCGACGGTGTGGTGGCGCGGCGGTTCGGGGTGTTGCGGCGGTTGCCGTTGGGGCCGTTGAGCACGCGGCGGATGACGTTTGTGATCGGGGTGGATCGGCGGGTGGTGGAGGTGGTGCACAGCGAGTTGGGGATGAACGAGCATGCGGATCGGGCGTTGCGGGCGTTGGGGGGTTGATCTTCGCGGTGTCGGGGTGGGCTGGTATCAAGGCAGGATCAGACAGGTGTACGGAAGAGGGTTGTGATGGTTGCCGCGGGCCAGGGGTTGTCCACTGACGAGGTGCAGAGCATCCGGGAGGCGTTGGCGGCGGGCCGGAAGCCGAGGGTGGTGTTCACGTCGTCGGCTGGTCAGATCGCCGGTCAGGTGGGTCAGGTGGTGGAGTTGACGGATCCGGCGGTGTCGGACGAGTTCGTGGTGGTGCGGTTCGGGCGTGACGAGTTGCCGTTCTCCCCTGCCGATGTGGCGGTGGCGCCGCGGGGGGCGGGTCGGAAGGCGGCTGTTGTGGCGGCGGAGGCGCAGCCGGAGCCGGATCCTGAGCCGGTGGCGGTGGAGCCGGAGTTCGTGTTGGACACGCCGCGGGTGCCGGCGCAGCGGCGGGAGGAGCCGAGGGTGGAGCAGCAGGAGCAGGAGCTGGCGGAGGCGAAGCCGGCGCGTCGGCCGGTGAAGGCGGCGAAGGTGGTGAAGCCGAAGGGGCCGGCGGGGTTGACGGTGACGTTGGCGTATGCGGAGGGTGAGTGGACGGTGGCGGCGCAGCAGGGTGCGAAGGCGTTGGCGAAGCCGTATGTGGTGAAGCCGGCGGAGGCGTTGCGGATGGTGGCGTTGGTGGATGTTCCGGGGGTGCAGGAGGCGGTGGAGCAGATTCTGGCGGCGGAGCGGGCGGAGGCGGAGCAGCAGGCGGAGAAGTTGCGGGCGGAGTTGGCGGAGATCGAGGCGCGGTTGGCGGAGTTGCGCGAGGCGGGTTGATGGTGCCTCTCCCCCGCGTGTCCGCCCCCGTCGCTGTTGCGGCGGGGGCGGTGTGGTGTGTGGGGGCCGGCGCAGGGGGGTTGCGCCGGCCCCGGGGTGGGTGGTCAGTGGGTGGGGATGTGGGTGACGCCGATGCGCTTGCGGAAGACCCAGTAGGTCCAGCCCTGGTAGGCCAGGACGATGGGGGTGAAGATGACCGCCACCCAGGTCATGATCTTGAGGGTGTAGGGGGTGGAGGCGGCGTTGGTGGCGGTGAGGGTGCCGGCGGGGTCCAGCGTGGAGGGCATGACGTTGGGGAACAGGGCGGTGAAGAGGGTGGCGACGGCGAGGGCGATGGCGAGGGCGGTGCCGGTGAAGGCCCAGCCTTCGCGGCGGGCGCGGGCGGCGGCGAGGCCGCCGAGGAGGGCGATGGCGGCGCCGGCGGCGAGGGTGATGGCGGCGGTGTTGGCGCGGATGGTGAGGGTCCAGGTGAGGAAGGCGACGGCGGCGACGGCGGTGCCGACGCCGAGCTTGACGGCGAGGGCGCGGGCGCGGTGGCGGATGTCGCCGGTGGTCTTGAGGGCGAGGAAGACGGCGCCGTGGGTGAGGAAGAGGCCGAGGGTGGTCAGGCCGCCGAGCAGGGCGTAGGGGTGGAGCAGGTCGAGTAGGCCGCCGACGTATTCGTGGTCGGCGTCCAGGGGTACGCCGCCGAAGATGTTGGCGAAGGCGACGCCCCACAGGACGGCGGGGATGGCGGAGCCCCAGAAGATGGCGTGGTCCCAGCGGCGTTTCCAGGTGGCTTCGGGGCGCTTGTGGCGGTATTCGAAGGCGACGCCGCGGGCGATGAGGGCGAGCAGGATGAGCAGCAGGGGCAGGTAGAAGCCGGAGAAGAGGGTGGCGTACCACTCGGGGAAGGCGGCGAACATGGCGCCGCCGGCGGTGATGAGCCAGACCTCGTTGCCGTCCCAGACGGGGCCGATGGTGTTGATGAGGACGCGGCGTTCGCGGTCGTCGCGGCCGAGGACGGGTAGGAGCATGCCGACGCCGAAGTCGAAGCCTTCGAGGATGAAGTAGCCGGTGAAGAGCACGGCGACGAGGAGAAACCAGATGGTGGTGAGTTCCACGGTGGGGCTCCGGGTCAGTAGGCGAAGGCGAGCGGGCGCTCGGTGTCGTCGTCGGTGGGTTCGGGTTCGGGGGTGAGTTCGGGTACGCCGGCTTTGGCGTAGCGCAGGAGGAGTTTGAATTCGATGACGGCGAGGGTGGCGTAGATGAGGGTGAAGGCGGTGAAGGAGGTGAGGACTTCGGTGAGGGAGACGGTGCGGGAGACGCCGTTGCGGGTGAGCATTTCGCCGAAGACGATCCAGGGTTGGCGGCCCATCTCGGTGAAGATCCAGCCGAAGGAGTTGGCGAGCAGGGGAAGGGCGGGCATGACGAGGGTGGCGCGCAGGAGCCAGCGGCTGGTGGGGGTGCGGTTCTTGCGTTGGCTCCAGAGCACCAGCAGGGCGATGGCGGCGGCGGCGAGGCCGAGGCCGATCATGAAGCGGAAGCTCCAGTAGGTGACGGGGATGATGGGGGCGTAGTCGCCGGGGCCGTACTGGGTGGCGTATTGGGCCTGGAGGTCGTTGATGCCCTGGACGGTGCCGTGGGGGTCGCCGGTGCCGAGGAACGACAGCAGGTAGGGGATCTTGAGGGCGAAGATCTCGCGGCTGCCGTCGAGGCTGCCGACGGTGAGCACGGAGAACGAGGCGGGGCTTTCGGTGGTGTAGAGGCCTTCGGCGGCGGCCATCTTCATGGGCTGCACCTCGGTCATGATCTTGCCTTGGATGTCGCCGGTGAGCAGGACGAGCGCCGAGGAGACCAGGACGACCCAGGAGCCGAACTTGGTGGCGAAGCGGTAGGCGCCGGTGTCGGCGCTGTCGCGGTTGCGCATGACGTGCCAGAGGCCGACGGTGACGACGAGGGAGCCGGCGACGAGGAAGGATCCGGCGAGGGTGTGGGGGAAGGTGACGAGGGCGACCTTGTTGGTGAGGACGGCGAGGAAGTCGGTGAGTTCGGCGCGGCCGGTGTCGGGGTTGATGCGGTAGCCGACGGGGTTCTGCATGAACGAGTTGGCGGCGAGGATGAAGTAGGCCGACAGGTTGGTGCCGATGGCGGCGGCCCAGATCGCGGCGAGGTGGAGGCGTTTGGGCAGGCGGTCCCAGCCGAAGATCCACAGGCCGATGAAGGTGGATTCGAGGAAGAAGGCGACGAGGGCTTCGATGGCCAGGGGTGCGCCGAAGATGTCGCCGACGAAGCGGGAGTAGTCGCTCCAGTTCATGCCGAACTGGAATTCCTGGACGATGCCGGTGACGACGCCCATGGCGAAGTTGATGAGGAAGAGTTTTCCGTAGAATTTGGTGAGTTTGAGGTAGCGCTCGTTGCCGGTGCGGTGCCACATGGTCTGGAGGATGGCGACGAGCACGGACAGGCCGATGGTCAGCGGCACGAACAGGAAGTGGTAGACGGTGGTGACACCGAACTGCCAGCGGGCGACGTCCAACGCGTCCACCTGGAACCCCCAGCCTTTCATACTACGAGACGTAGTAGATACTACTCGTCGTCGTAGACGGTCCGGCAGGGGCGGAGGTCCCGGACCGACCCGGGACCAATGACCTTGATCACCTCGGCCGGGCGGGTCCCGGCGGACACTCCCCTCTCCCCCGCCCGGCCGGGCCCCCGGCGCGTCCGCGGTTTCCGGGGTGCTCCTGCCGCTGCGACCGGGACGCCTGTCACCGGGTGGCGGTGTGGCCTGCTGCGGCGCGGGCGAACCGGCGGGCGAGGTACGCGAACGCGTCGGCGAGTTCGTCGGGGCCGACGACGTGGATGTCGGCGTCGTAGCGGGCGATGGCGGCGGCGAGGCTGGGCCAGGACCAGGATCCGAGGGTGAGTCGGCAGCGGTCGGGGGTGATCTGTTCGACGAGTCCCTCGCGGGTGTAGCGGGCCACGGTGGCGGCCGGCAGGTCGAGGAGCACCGTGCCCTGGCACGGCCAGTCTCCCGAAGGGTCCCCGGAACCACGGAAGACGCCGGTGACGTACGCGGCGACGTCTCCGCCGGGCAGCGCACGGGGGGTGAAGCGCGGCCCGTTGGGGGTGCGCAGGCTCATCCGGTCGACGCGGAAGGTGCGCCAGTCGTCGCGGTCGAGGTCCCACGCGACGAGATACCACCGCCCGTCCCAGGTGATCACGTGGTGCGGTTCGGCGCGGCGCGGCGGCTTCGTGCCGCCGGAGCCGTAATCGAAGCGCAGGATCTCGCGGGCGCGCACGGCGGCGCTGATGCTCAGCAGCGCGCCGCCGTCGACCGGTTCGGCCGGCCGGGTGGTGGGCCGCTCGACGGCGGTGACATCGAGTGCGGTGATGCGGTGACGTAGCCGGGAGGGCATGACCTGGCGGATGGTGTTCAGGGCCCGTTCGGCGGCCTCGGCGAGGCCGCTGCCGGGGGTGGTCGCGGCGATCTGTAGAGCGACAGTGAGGGCGACGGCCTGGTCGTCGTCGAACAACAGCGGGGGCAGTTCGGTGCCCGCGCTGAGCCGGTAGCCGCCCTCCGGGCCTTTGACCGCGGCGATGGGATAGCCGAGCTCGCGCAGCCGGTCGACGTCGCGGCGCACGGTGCGCAGGCTGACGTCCAGGCGGTCGGCCAGCGCCGCACCGGACCAGTCCCGGCGCGTCTGCAGCAACGACAGCAGGGCCAGCAGTCGCGCAGAGGTTTTCGGCATGAGCCTGATTCTGCCCGCAGTAGATGCCACACCCTGTCACCTACGGCTGCGAATCTTGCACCCGAGCCGGTCGGGCACGGGGCTCCGGCGACGCCGAGGGCCGCTCATCCCCTCCACCGATCCAGCACCCACCACCGGCCGCCCCGGTTTCCTCACACGAGGTTCAACCAGCCCACATCGGGTCGATCGTGCCCGAGAACAACCACCAAGGAGTCCCGTATGGCCATTTCCACCATCACCCACCTCAACTTCCGTGGCGACGCGCGGGCGGCGCTGGAGTTCTACCAGTCGGTGTTCGGTGGTCACCTCACCGTCGTCGCCTACGGCGACTTCGGCATGCCGAAGGGTCTCCCCGACGCCGACAAGGTCGTCTTCGGTCAGGTCACGGCCGACAACGGGTTCAGGGTCATGGCCTACGACGTGCCCGGCGGCGCGCCCGCCGTGGCCGCACCCACCGTCACCACCCGGGACAACGGGATGACGCTGACCGGCGAGCGGTTCTTCGTGTCCGTCCGCGGCGACAGCGCCGACGAGGTCGGCGCGCTGTGGGACCGGCTCGCCGACGGCGCGCAGGTCGTCGAGGAGTTCGGCCCGTCGCCGTGGGCACCCGGCTTCGGGATGTTGACCGACCGTTTCGGCGTCACCTGGATCCTCGACGTCGCCGCCGCCCACGCCGGCTGACCCAGGAAGGTTGCGTTGCGGGAGGCGGGCCGCGATCCGACCCCGGGC
Organism: Micromonospora carbonacea; assembly: GCF_014205165.1. Taxonomy (NCBI): domain Bacteria; kingdom Bacillati; phylum Actinomycetota; class Actinomycetes; order Micromonosporales; family Micromonosporaceae; genus Micromonospora; species Micromonospora carbonacea. Next base: position 3,272,038 of record NZ_JACHMZ010000001.1, read on the forward strand.
CGCCTCCCGCATTCGGCTTGGCGTTGGTGCTGGTCCGGTCCCCCGGGTCTGGCGCGGGCGTGCGACCATCGACCGCTGATGGACACGCCCACCGCCCGCTGGCAGCCGCCCCTGATCTGGCGCGGCGCCCAACTGCTCGCCCGCGCCGTCGTCGGCGCCCTGGCCCGCCTGGAGGTGACCGGCGACGTGCCCGACGGGCTGCGCCGGGGGCCGCTGATCCTGGCGGCCAACCACCTGAGCCCCTTCGACCCGCTCGTGCTGGCCGCCGCGTGCCGCGCCCGCGGCGTCTCCCCCCGGATCATGGCCACCGGCGGGCTGTTCCGCGCCCCACTGCTGGGGGCGGCGATGCGGCACGCCGGGCACCTGCGCGTCGACCGGGGCACCGCGGCGGTGCACCGGGCCCTGGACGACGCGGCGCGCGCCGTGGCGGCCGGGTCGGTGATCCTGGTGTATCCGGAGGGCCGCATCGGGCTGGACCCGGGCCTGTGGCCCGAGCGCGGCAAGACGGGCACCGCCCGGCTCGCCCTGGCCAGCGGCGCGACGGTCGTGCCCGTGGCGCAGTGGGGCTCGCACGAGGTGCTGCCGTACCGGGCGCCGAAAGGCATGCTGCGCGCCGTGGCCCGGGCGGTGTGGCGGCGGCCGGTGGTGCGGGTGCGCTTCGGCGACCCGGTCGCGTTGGGCGACGTGGCCGCCGACGCGCCGGGCGCGGCCCGGCGGGTCACCGACCGGATCATCGACGCGATCACCGACGCCCTGGTGCCGCTGCGCCCCGACGAGCCCGACGTGCCGCGCCACGTCGACCCGGGCCGGCCCGTCGACACCTCCCGGGCGCACCGCCGCCGGCTGCCCTGACGCCTCCCGGGGCGTCGGTGTGGCCCGCCGGTCACCTGCCGGCCATCCGGCGTGGGCCCCGGCGGGGCATACTGCCGGGCGTGCCCTCGCCCGCCGCCTATCTCGACGCGCCCGCGCCGCTGGCGTTCGCCCACCGTGGCGGCGCGGCCCACGGCGACGAGAACACCGCCGAGGCGTTCGCCCGTGCCGTCGGCCTCGGCTACCGGTACGTCGAGACCGACGTGCACGCCACCGCCGACGGGGTGGCCGTGGTGTTCCACGACGCGACCCTGCGGCGGGTCACCGGGCAGCCGGGGCGCATCGCGGACCTGCGTTGGGCGGACCTGGCGTCGGTGCGCGTCGGCGGGGCGGCCGTGGTGCCGCGCCTCGACGACGTGCTCGGCTCCTGGCCGCAGGTGCGGTTCAACGTCGACGTGAAGGCCGACGGGGCGGTCACGCCGACCGTCGCCGCGCTGGGGCGGGCGGCCGCCGCCGACCGGGTGCTGCTGGCCTCGTTCAGCGACGCCCGGCTGGCCCGGCTGCGGGCGGCCACGCACGGGCGGGTCGCCACGGGGCTGGGCGCGCGCGGGGTGGCCCGGCTGCGGGTGGCGTCGCTGCACGGGCGGCCGGTGCGGCTGCACCCGTCGGTGGTGGCGGCGCAGGTGCCGCCCCGCTTCGGCCGGCTGCCCGTGGTCGACCGCCGGTTCCTCGCGTACGCGCACGGGCTGGGGTTGCACGTGCACGTCTGGACGATCGACGAACCTGCCGAGATGCACGAGTTACTTGATCTTGGGGTGGATGGCATCATGACCGATCACGTCGGCGTGCTGCGCGACGTCTACCGCAGCCGCGGCCACTGGGCCGCCTGAGACCGGCGGAGGAAACCGATGGCCGAGACGGTCACCCCTGACGTGGCGTCCCCGCCGCCTGCCAGCACCGCCCGCGAGCGGCGCGGCTGGTACCTCTACGACTGGGCGAACTCGGCGTTCCAGACGACCGTGATCACCGTGTTCCTCGGCCCGTTCCTGACCACCGTCACCGAGCTGGCCGCCGGCTGCGAGCTGGGCGCCGACACCTGCGACGGGTACGTGCACCCGCTGGGCATCCGGGTCGCCGCCGGCTCCTACTACCCGTACCTGATCTCCCTGTCGGTGTTCCTGACCGTGTTCGTGCTGCCGGTGGTCGGCGCGGTCGCCGACCGGTCGGCGCACAAGAAGCGGCTGCTGGGCGCGGCGGCGTTCACCGGCGCGGGGGCGACGATCGCGTTCGCGTTCGTCACCGGCGAGCGGTACCTGCTCGGCGGGGCGCTGTTCCTGGTGGCCAACATCGCCTTCGGGGCGGCCGTGGTGGTCTACAACTCGTTCCTGCCGCAGCTGGGTGGCCCCGACGAACGCGACGGCATCTCCAGCCGCGGCTGGGCCATCGGCTACCTCGGCGGCGGCCTGCTGCTGGCCGCGAACCTCGTCGCGGTGACCATGCTCGCCGAGGAGGGCAACCCGCAGCGCACCCTGGACCTGGCCCGCTGGTCGATCGTGTCGGCCGGCGTGTGGTGGGCCGTGTTCACCCTCGTGCCGCTGCGCTGGCTGCGCGAGCGCCCCGCCGCCGCCGCGTCGGCCGGCGGCGGCAACGTGCTCACCGACGGGTTCCGGCAGCTCGGCCGCACCCTGCGCGAGGTCAAGGCGTACCCGTTGACGCTGTTCTTCCTGCTGGCGTTCCTGGTCTACAACGACGGCATCCAGACCGTGATCACCCTGGCCAGCCAGTACGGCACCGAGGAGCTGCGGCTGGGGCAGAGCACCCTGATCACCACCATCCTGCTGGTGCAGTTCCTCGCCTTCGGCGGTGCGCTGGCCATGGGCGCGCTGGCCCGGCGCATCGGGGCGTGGAAGACGGTGCTGCTCAGCCTCGTGCTGTGGACCGGGGTGATCGTCGCCGCGTTCCGGCTGCCCGCCGAGGCGCCGCTGCCGTTCATGATCCTCGGCGGGGCCATCGGGCTGGTCCTCGGCGGCAGCCAGGCGTTGAGCCGCTCGCTGTTCAGCCAGCTCATCCCCGCCGGCAAGGAAGGCGAGTACTACGGCTTCTACGAGATCAGCGACAAGGGCACCAGCTGGCTCGGGCCCCTCGCGTTCGGGCTGGTGTTCCAGCTCACCGCCTCCTACCGGGTGGGCCTGGTCTCCCTGCTGATCTTCTTCGTGGTCGGGTTCGCGTTGCTGGCCGCCGTGCCGATCCGCCGGGCGATCGTCGCCGCCGGCAACACCCCGCCGCGGGTGCTGTAGGGCGGCACGCGCGCCGGGCCGATCGGCGGTGCTCGATCGGCTAGGCTGCCCCGACGTGACCGACGACGCCGCTGCCGCCCCGATCTGCCTGGCCCGGCCCCTCCCGGGCCCGGACGACGACCCCCGCCGCGGCTGCGCGGCCACCCGGGGCGCCGACGGCCGTCCGCTGCACGCCGCCGCCCTGCGGTTCTTCTGGGGGCCGATGGACTGCGGCAAGTCCACGATGGCCCTGCAGATGAACCACAACCACGCCCGGCAGGGCCGCCGCGGCCTGGTCACCACCCGCATCGACCGGTCCCTGGGGCCGCAGGTCACCACCCGCATCGGCCTGGCCCACGCCGCGATCGAGGTCACCGACGGCCTCGACCTGCGCGACCTGGTCAACGACGCCTGGGCCGAGGGGGTGCGCGTGGACTACCTCATCTGCGACGAGGCGTCCTTCTACGACCTCGAACACGTCGAGCAGATGGCCGACCTCGTCGACAACTACGACGTCGACGTGTACGCGTTCGGCCTGGCGACCGACTTCCGGTCCTGCCTGTTCCCCGCCGCCCGGCGGCTGTTCGAACTCGCCGACTCCGTCGCCCGCATCCAGGTCGAGGTGCTGTGCTGGTGCGGCCGCGAGGGGCTGCTCAACGCCCGCGTCATCGACGGCCGGGTCGTGCGCGAGGGCGAACAGGTCGTCATCGGCGACACGGTGGACACCGCCGACGTGCGCTACCAGGTGCTGTGCCGGCGGCACTACCGCGCCGGCGAGCTGGGCCCCCGCGACTGACCCGCCCGCCGCGGCGGCTCAGAACGGGTCGCCGCAGACCCGCCATTCGCCGTCCTCCTGCGCCATCGGCACCGTGCGTTCCTCGCCCGCGCCGCCGTCGCGGGTCAGCCGGGCGCGCACCGTCCCGGTCGGCCGGCCCCCCTTGGTGCGCACCGACACGTCGACGACCTCGTAGCCGGTGACCACCGGCGGCGTGCGCACCCAGGCGGCGAACCCGGCCGCGCTCCACCGGCTGCGCGACTGCGCGCACAGCCGCTCGTAGGCCCGCTCCACGTCGCCCGCGGCGACCTCCCGCAGGAACCCGTCGGCGCTGTCGCGCACCTGGTCGCCGGCCCCGGCCAGCATCTGCACGTTCCACGCGCCCAGCCCGGCCACCCCCACCAGGCACAGCCCCAGCCCCGCGCCGGCGGCCAGCAGCCCGGTGCGCGCCGGCCGGCCCCGCCGCGCCGGCCGCGTCCACTGCTGGCCACCGCCCATCACGTCGACCGTAGGCCCATCCGTCGCCGCCGCGCAGGCACTCGCCCCGGGTCGCCCCGCCCGGCCGCATCGTCTACGGTCGGCGGCACACGGACACGACCCTGCGGAGGCGAGGCGACGATGACCCGTTACGTGCAGCCGGTGCCCACCCCCGACGACCCGTACACCGGCGACCGGCTGCTGCGGTCCTGGCTGCGCCGCCTGCTCGGCCCGGCCGGGCACGACGCCGCGCAGCCCCGGCTGGTCGACCTGGCCGCCGACGTGGCCGGGCCGCTGCGCGCCGCGCACGCCGACGCCGAGGCCCACCCGCCGGTCCTGGTCCGCTACGACCCGTGGGGCGCGCGCGTCGACCGCATCGACACCTCCGCCGGGTGGCAGGCCCAACGGGCCGCCGCCGCCCGGCACGCCGTGGTCGCCCTGCCCTACCAGGCGTCCGCGCGGCAGCGGTGGGGGGCCGGCGCGCGGGTCGTCCAACACGCCCTGCTGCACCTGTACGGGCCGGAGTCGGCCACGTTCTCCTGCCCGGTGGCCATGGCCGACGGGGCGGCGGCGCTGCTGAGCCTGCCCGACGTCGACGCGGGCGTGCGCGACGCGTGGCTGCCCCGGCTGACCTCCACCGACCCCGGCACGGCGATCGTGTCCGGGCAGTGGATGACCGAGTCGCAGGGCGGCTCCGACCTGTCCGGGTCCAGCACCATCGGCCGGCCCGCCGCCGACGGGTCGTGGCGGCTGACCGGGCAGAAGTGGTTCTGCTCCGCCGCCGACGCGCCGATGGCGGTGGCCCTGGCCCGACCCGAGGGGGCCGGGCGGGGCAGCCGGGTGCTCGCCCCGTTCCTGGTGCCCCGCTACGCCGCCGACTCGCCCCTGTCCGGGGTCACCGTCGCCGCCGACTCGCCCGCCCCCGGCGTCACCGTGCACCGGCTCAAGGACAAGCTGGGCACGTGGGCGCTGCCGACCGCCGAGATCGGCCTGACCGACGCGTACGCGCTGCCGCTGGGTGACCCGGACGTGCCCGGCCTGGCCCGGGCGATGACCCTGGTGGTGGTGACCCGGGTGCACAACGCCGCCGCCGCGGCCGGCGGGATCCGCCGGGGCCTCGACTACGCCCGCGCCTACGCCACCGCCCGCGCCGTCGCCGGGGGACGCCTCGCCGACAGTCCGCTGCACCGGGCCACCCTCGGCGCGCTCGCCGTCGACGCCGCCGCCGCGTTCGCCCTGGCCGGGCACGCGTTCGCGCTGCTGGGCCGCGTCGAGGTCGACGCCGACGTGGACGCCGCCGCCGAGCTGCGGGTCGTCGCGCCCCTGGCGAAGCTCGCCACCGGCCGCCTCGCCGTGGCCTGCGCCAGCGAGTACGTGGAGGCGTTCGGCGGCGCCGGGTACGTCGAGGACACCGGCGTGCCCCGGCTGCTGCGCGACGCGCAGGTCCTGCCCATCTGGGAGGGCACCACCAACGTCCTCGCCCTGGACGTGCTGCGCGCCGTCGCCCGGGAGAACGCCGGCGCGCCCCTGCTGCGCCGCCTCGCCGCCGCCGTCGACCTGGCCCGGCCGCTGTCACCGGCCCTGGCCGACATCCTCGCCGACGTCACCGGGGAGCTGACCGCCGCCCTCGCCGCCGTCGTCGCCGACCCGCGCGCCACCGGCGTCGTCGCCGGCGCCCGCGCGCTGGCGTTGCGCCTGGCGGCGGCGGCGACCTGCGCCCTGCTCGTCGAACACGCCGCGTGGGGCGACGAGCAGGCCCGCGTCGCCGCCGAGCTGTGGGCGCGGCGGCGGCTGCGCCACGAGGACATCTCCGCCGACGCCCACCGCCACCTCGACCTGCTCTGCTGACGCGTCAGGCGCGCCGCCGGGCCCGCGCCGCCCAGATCGCGTACGCCGGGTCGCGGTCCAGGTTGTGCCGGTCCCGGTCGTAGCGGCGGGTGGTGCGCGGGTCGGCGTGCCCCATCGCGTCCTGCACGTCCTCCAACGGCACCCCCTCCGCGCGGGCCGTCGTGGCGAACGCGTGCCGCAGCGAGTGCGGCGACAGCTTCTCCCACGCCGGGATGCCCGCCACCCGGGCCAGCCGCCGCACCAGCCGGAACACCGAGTGCCGGTCCAGCCGCGCGCCGGTCGCGGTGACCAGCAGCGGCCCGGTCACCTCGTGGACGCCCACCCCCCGCGCCGCCGCCCGCTGCGCGAGGTAGGCGTCCACCTCGTACGCCGTCGACGGGGTCAGCGCCCGCCGCCGCGGCTTGCCGCCCTTGCCGACGAACCGGACACTGCGGTGCCCCCGCTCCGCGCCCAGGTCCGACACGTCCAGCGACACCAGCTCCCCCACCCGCAACCCGAGGTCGGCCAGCAGCGCCACCGCCGCCCGGTTACGGGCCGCCGTCGGCCCCGTCTCGGCCTGCGCGGCGGCCAGCAGCGCGTCCACCTCCTGCGGGGTCAACCCGACCGTCGAGGAGTGGTCCCGGTCGACGCGGGGCCGGTCGGCGGCCGTCACCGGGTTCGCCTCCACCGCCCGCAGCTTGACCAGGAAGTCGTACCAGCTCGACAGGGCCGACAGCTTGCGGGCCACCGTCGCCGGGGTCAACGGCCGGCCGCTGCGCGCCGCCGGCGTGGCCTCCAGCTCCCGGCCGTAGGCGTTGACGTCGAGGAAGTTCGCCCGCAGCGGGTCCAGCTCCCGGGCCCGGCACCACGCCAGCCAGCCCGACACGTCCCGCCGGTACGCGTCGCGGGTGTGTTCGGACAACCGGCGGTTACGCAGCCACGCCTCGGTGAAGTCACCCGGACCGGCCCCGCGCAGGGCCGGTCGGGCCACGCCACGCGGCAGCACCGGGAACTCGGGACGAAGCATGGGTGAAAGGTTCTCAGCCTTCGCCCGCGTCGGCGGTGAGGCGCGCCCGGGGGCTTTCCGGTCCTGGCTCCACGCCCACCCCGCCACCGGTGAGCCGCCAACACCGGTCGTAGCCGACCGCGTCGGCGAACCACACGTCGTGGGTCACCAGCACCACCGTGCCCCGGTACGCGCGCAGCGCCTCCTCCACCACGTCCAGGGAGTCGAAGTCGAGGAAGTTCGTCGGCTCGTCGAGCAGCAGCACCCGCGCCGGACCGTTCACCATGACCGCCAGCAGCAGCCGGCGCAGCTCCCCGGCCGACAGCAGCCGCAGCGGCTGGTCCCACTGGTCCGGGCCGAACAGGTGCGCGTCGAGCAGCCGCTCGGCCTCGTCGACGTACACGGGCACCTGGGAGCGGAACCACGTCAGCACCGCGACGTCGGTGCGCAGCGCGTCGTGGGTCTGCGGCAGCAGCGCCACCGGCGCGCCGCGGTCGACCCGGCCGGCGTCGGGGTCGCGCAGGCCGGAGAGGATGCGCAGCAGCGTGGTCTTGCCGGCCCCGTTGTCGCCGGTGAGCAGCACCCGGTCGCCGGCGCGCAGCCGCAGGTCCACGCCCGCGAACAGGGACCGGTCGCCGGCGCGGGCGGTCAGGCCCCGCGCGGCGAGCACGTCCCGGCCGTCGTCGCCGGCCGGGTCGGGCAACGTCAGGGTCAGCGTCGGGCGGGTCTGCGGCTGCGCCAGCCACCGCAGCGAGTCCATCTGCCGGCGTAGCCGCCGCTGCCGCGCCGTGGCCTTACGCGCCACCTTCTTGGCGTAGCGGCGCGCCTGGTCGGCGCCGAGGCCGCGGCGCACCGTCAACTCCACCCCGCGCGCGTGTTCCTTGGTGCGCGCGATGTCGGCCAGCAGCCGCTGGTGGGTCTTCTCCTGCGCCTCGTAGTCCAGCAGCAGCCGCTGCCAGCGGCGGGTCTTCTCCGCCCGGTAGGCGGTGTACCCGCCGGTGTACGTCTGCGGCGTGTCGTGGATGCCGTCGAGTTCGACGACGCGGGTGACGGTGCGGTCGAGGAACGCCCGGTCGTGGCTGGCCACCAGCAGGCCGCCGCCGAACGCGGCGAGCCAGCCGCCGAGCCAGGCGATGCCGTCGGCGTCGAGGTGGTTGGTCGGTTCGTCGAGGATCAGCAGGTCCGGGGTGTCCAGGAGCACCCGGGCCAGGGTCAGCCGGGCCTGCTCGCCGCCGCTGACGCGGTGCAGCGGCGCGTCGTCGGGCAGGTCCGCCACGTCGAGGCGCTGGCGGGCCTCGGCCAGCCGGGCCTGCGCCCGCCACCCGTCCAGGGCGGCGAAGCGGTCCTGGGCCTCGCCGTAGGCGTCCAGGGCGGCGGTGTCCCCGCCGGCCAGCCGCCGTTCCAGGGCCCGCAGCCGCCGGTCGAGCCGGCCCAGTTCGCCGAGGCCGGCGGCGAGGAACTGCCCGACGGTGACCGTCGGGTCGGGCGGCTGCGGGGCGAAGTAGCCGATCCGGATGCCGGGGGCGACGGCGACGTGCCCGGTCGACGGCGGCTCGGCCCCGGTGAGCACCCGCAGGAGGGTGGACTTGCCGACCCCGTTGGGGCCGACCAGGCCGACCCGGTCGCCGGCGTTGACGATCAGGTCGACGCCGGTGAACAGCGGCTCGGCGTCGTACTGCAAGCTGACGGACACGGCCTTCAACACGGTGATCCTCCGCGGGACGGCAGGCGGGCCGGCGCGCCCACGACGGGCGGCCGGTCGGTGCGCGTGGCGGCGGGGCGGTCGGCCCGGCCGCGGCCTGCGGGATCACATGTGCTGGTCGGCTCCGGTGTCTCGGCTGCGGGGACGTCGTCGAGTCTGGCATCCCCCGCCGCCGCCCGCGACCGGTTTACCCGGTGCGGGGCGGTCAGGGCGCCCGACGTCGGGCGCCCTGACCGCGGGCGTCGGGGTCAGGCGTCGATCTGCCGGTGGCCGTTGCCGCCGGTGGCGATGGCCACCCGGCGGGGCTTGGCCCGCTCGGCCACGGGGATGCGCAGGGTCAGCACCCCGTTGTCGTAGCCCGCCTCGAGGCGGTCGGTGTCGAGGGTGTCGCTGAGGAACAGTTGCCGGCTGAACGTGCCCATGGGGCGCTCCGCGGCGACGAGTTCGACGTTGTCGCCGGTCGGGCGGCGGCGCTGCGCGCGGACGGTCAGCACGTTGCGCTCGACGGTGCAGTCGATGCTGTCCGGGTCCACCCCGGGCAGGTCGAACGCGGCGTAGAAGTAGTCGCCGTCGCGGTAGGCGTCCATGTGCATCACGGCGGGGCGGGAGTTGGTGCCGAGCAGATGCTCGGCGAGCCGGTCGATCTCACGGAACGGGTCGGTGCGCATCAGCATCGTGGTTCCTCCTCGGTTCTCCTGGCCGAAGACGTCAAGTTGAGTCTGGGCGACTCAAGTCCTGGTTCTTTGATAGCGCGCCCCGGCGGCCGTGTCAACCCGACGCCGCCTCACCCGACCGGGAAGTCGGCCAGATCCCGCACCGCCGTCTCCAGCGCGGCGTCGACGCCGCGGTCGACCATCATCCGGTACGCGGGGTCGCCGGCCGCCGCCGTGCGGCGGATGCCCTCGGCCGACGCGGCCACCCGCTGGCGGACCGTTTCGACGAACGGCCCCACCGGCCCGGCGTGACCGTAGGCGTCGAGGAACAACCGCAGCCGCCGGGGCCGGTCCGCGAACGCCGTGAACCCCTCGGCGGCCACCACGTGCCGGGCGTGCAGCGGCACCCACGCGAACGCGGTGAACGCCAGGTCCCACTCGCGGGTGACCGGGGCGGCGAAGTCCCAGTCGAAGAACCCGACGAGCCGCCCGTCGGCCCACGCCGCGTTGTACGGGGCGGCGTCGTTGTGCCCGACGATCAGCCCCGGCCGCCAGGCGCCGCCCTCGCGCCACCGCGCCCCGGCGGGCGGCACGAAGCCCGCCACCGCGGCGTGCAGGTCCCGCAGCCACCGCGCCACCTGGCGCAGCGCGTCGTCGCTGTGCGCCCAGGCCGGCCACGGCCGGGCCGCGCCGACCGTCTCCCCGGGCAGGAACGACAGGACCTCCCGCCCGTGCTCGTCGAAGCCCCGCGCCCGGGGCGCCCCGTCGAAGCCGACCGTCTCCAGGTGCCGCAGCAGCGCGTGCACCGACGGCGTCCACGGCCCCGGCGTACGCCGGATGGTGTCGCCGACCCGGACCGCGCCGCCGGTATTGCCGCCGGGAAGTCGCTGCTCCTCACCCACGGTCCCATCCTCGCGCACGGGCGGGTGATACGGTCACCCCGCCGTGCACGAGCACTGTCCGAGGAGGTGGGTCCGATCAACGCTGCGACCGGTCGGGGCTCCCTCCCCCGCATGGCCTAGGGAGCGCCTGCACAAGGCATCCCTGAAAGGCGCGTATTCGGCATGCGCATCCACGAAGAACACTTCACCGTCGACGGTGTGCCCGCTGTCCGGTGGACCCCGGACAACAGCACCACCGACCCCCACCCGCTGATCCTCATCGGCCACGGCGGCGGCCAGCACAAGACCGCCCCCGCCGTCGTGCACCGCGCCCACCGGTTCGCAGCCAGCGGTTTCGCGGTCGTCGCGGTGGACGCACCGAACCACGGCGACCGCCCGAGCGACGACCGCTACCAGCGCATCGCCACGCAGATCCGGGCCCGCGCCGACGCCGGCGACGACCCGGCACCCCTGCTCGCCGACTTCCAGGCGCTCGTCGCCGCGCAGACCGTACCGGAATGGCGGGCCGTCCTGGACCGCCTCGATCCCGGACCGGTCGGCTACTGGGGCGTCTCGCTGGGCTGCGGGCTCGGTGTGCCGTTCGTGGCCGCCGAACCCCGGGTCCGCGCGGCGGTCCTCGGCCTGGGCGGGGCCTCGGCCCGCGCCGCCGTCGAGGCCGCCGCGCGGATCACCGTGCCCGTCGAGTTCCTGGTCCAGTGGGACGACGAGCGGGTCCCCCGCGCGCAGAGCCTCGCCCTGTTCGACGCGTTCGGCTCCGCCGAGAAGACCCTGCACGCCAACCCGGGCCGGCACGGCGACCGGCTGCCCGAACACGAGCTGGACAGCGCGGTCCGGTTCTTCACCCGGCACCTCACGCCCCCGCACTGACCGACGGTCGCCGCCCGCCCTGGACCGGTCACCGGACGGGGCGGGCGGCCTGATCAACCGCCCCGACGGGCCTGCCTGCCCACTGCGGCGCGGAACACCGCGGCGAACCGCTCCGCCGCCTCCAGCCAGGGATGGTGACCCGCGTCCGGCACGATGGTCACCTCGCAGCCGAGACGTGCCCCCAGACGGCGCAGCGCATCGGCGGGGCGGCTGTCGCCGGCACCGCCGATGATCATCGCGTCGGGCGGCAGCCGCTCACGGAGTTCGTCCACGCGAGATTCGAGCGGGTCGGCCTTCGCCGCCGCGTTGAGCTGGTGGTTCATCGCGTAGTTGACGGGCCGCAGCGAGCGCGCCGCCGCCGACGCCCACTCCCATGCCCGGCCCCGGTCGGCGTGGTCGGTGCACCACGACAGCGTCAGGTACTCGATCTCCTCGGCGTCGGTGCGGGACTCCACCGCGTCGAGCCTGGCCTGCTGCGCGTCGGTGCGTCGGGCCCGCTGTGCTGCCCGGTCTGCCTCCCGCCACGGCGCCAGGAAGGGCCCGGCGAGCTGCACCAGCCCGGCCACCCGATCGGGCTGCGCGAGCAGGAAGTAGCTGGCCAGGTGGGCGCCGAACGAGTGCCCGGCCAGCACCACCCGGTCGTGTCCCCACGTGTCGAGCAACAACGCCAGGTCGCGCACGTGGCAGGCGATCGTGTGCTGCCCGGTCCAGGAGGACCCGCCGGTGCCGCGCTGGTCGTAGCGGTGCACCCGATACCGGTCGTCGACGATGCCGGCGACCGGGGCCAGATAGTCGCGGATCCCGGGGCCGCCGTGCAGCATCACCAGGGACAGCGTCTGCGGGTTCGCCGGGCCTGTGGTCCAGGTCCGCAGCCGCGTGCCGTCATCCACCTCGATCAGGGCTTCGGTCATGGACGTGGGCGTAGCGGGATCGTTCCGATACCGATCGTGCACGCCGTGCGCCCCTGACGCAGTTCGGCGTGTCGTTATCGTGTGATCCATGACGATTTCCGCGCCTCGTCTCATCCGTCCACCGGCCATCCTCGGTCGTGTCGGCACCATCGCCGTGACGCACTGGGGATTGGTCGATGGCCTGCACGGGCTGTCGCTGGTGGTTGAAGTCGTCGACGTGGACGGACCGGGCGTACTCCAGCAAGGGGCATGGAGACTGTCGGGAATCGACACCGTCAGCGTCACTGCCACCAGCGACACCGGCGAGTTGGTCCACCCCTCGTACGGGGCAGCCTCAGCCCGCCGCTGGCAGCGCTGGACGATGGCATTCGGCCGCAGTGACTTGCGCGACCTCACCATCACAGTTACGCCGATCACCTTCACCCACACCTTCAGCGTGGGGGAATGACGGTGCCTACCGGCGTCGCTATCCGCGACGGAGGCTGAGCTGTCCGATCCCGAATCCGGAGTCGGATTACTCGTCCAGGCCGCCCGCTGTGCTACGGAGTTCGCTCAGCCACTCGATGCCGAGCCGGCGGCCGTCGGGGAACTGGTCGTCGCGATCCCAACGCCACGCGGTGATCATCGCCAGCACGAGGGCCCGGCAGTCTCGGAGCAACCGGTGATCGGCCCCCGGATAGTGGCCTGCGACCTCGTCGGGCGTGTGGGCCACGTCGAACTCGACCGGCCCCCGACAGCACGTCTCGAAGTCGATGAAGAGCGGGCCGGCCCGGGTCGAGAGCAGGTTGCCCGGATGGGGTTCGCCGTGCAGGAGCTGCTCGGGCCGGCCGCTGTCGGTGACCGCTCGGCGCATCCGGGCCAACGTGCCGGCGAGGAAGGCCCGGTCGGGGGCAGCCAGTTCCGGCGTTCGGGCGTGGTCGGCCACCAACCTCTGGGCCGCAGAGACCCGGTCGGTGAAATGCGGGGCGGGCAGGTCGATCCTGCGCAGGCCGGCGTGCAGGCGTTCGAGCGCGCCGACGTACTCGGCCTTGGGGATCGGCTGGGTGGTCACCGGTTCGTAGTAGGTCCAGAGGGTGACCACGTAGTCGCCCCGGACGAAGACCTCGGGCGACTCCAGCGCGGCCACCGGGCTCCCGGCCCCGGCCAACCCCCGAGCGACGTCCACCTCAAGTTGGGCGCGTTGGTGTGCGATCGGCGCCACCCGGGCGAGCACGTCGCAGGGCTGTAAACGCAGGGTGAGCGCGTTCGAGTTGTGCAGGACGACGGCGTCGTGGACGGCCAGGCCGAGCGACGAGCCGATCGACACGGCTGCCCGCGTCGCCTGCTGAGCCTCGAACGCCTGCATCGCCACCACCGTAGTCCGGTGTTCGTGTGCCGCAGCCGCGCTTCGGCGTCCGGTCCCCGACGACGGCCGGCTTCGGGAGCACGGCGGAAACACGTTGGCGGGTCACGGCGGCCACTGCTAGCTTTCGGGAGGCCGTGCGAGGGACCGAGGAGGTGGTACCCGTGAATGTTTCGACATGGGTGCTCCCCTGCGGGGCCACGGTCGGGCGGTAGGTCGTCCGGGAGCGCCGTTACGAGCGATCCCGAAAGGCACGACCATGCGTTTCACTACCGAACAGCGCCTCGACGACGGCGTCCTCGAACGCGAGTTCGCCCTCGGCGAGATCCCCGGCATCCTGTGGACGCCCGCATCCGCATCCGCGCCGGTCCCGCTGATCCTGCTCGGCCACCCTCCGCTCGGACTGCGCAGGATGTACCCCCGCCTGGTGGCCCGGGCCCGGCACGCCGCGGCGGACGGCTTCGCCGCGGCGTGCATCGAGCTTCCCGGCAGCGGTGACCGGCCCCGTTGGGCCGCCGCCGAGCAGGCCCGCGCCGACCTGCGCCGGGCGCTGGAGGCCGGCGGGCCGGTCAGCGACGAGATCGTCGACGCCCTCATCCTCCCGCTCGTCGACAGGGCGGTCCCGGAACTACGGTCCGCCCTGGACGCCCTCCTGGCGCTGCCCGAGATCGGCGGCCCGGTCGGATACTCGGGCGGGCTGATCTCCGTGGGCATCCGGCTCGCGGTGGTCGAGCCCCGCATCGTGGCCGCCGGCCTCTTCGCCGGGAGCCTCGTGCCCCGCGTCATGTTCGAGGAGGCCCGACAGGTCACCACTCCGCTGCACGTCCTGCTGCAGTGGGACGACGAGGGCAACGACCGGCAGGCGGCCCTGGACCTGTTCGACGCCTTCGGCTCCACGGAGAAGACGCTGCACGCCAACATGGGCGGACACACCGGTGTCCCGCAGTTCGCCGGGGAGGACGCGGCCGGGTTCTTCGCCCGGCACCTGCGCTAGCCGCCGCAGGCCAGCAGAAGGCCGCACCGGCCGCCGGTCCTCCTGCATGGCGGTAGCCAGCAGGAGATGCGCAACCGGCCGATCGCGTCAGCTGGCAGATCCCGTCCTGTTTGGGCCTGCCAGCTGACGCTACGGCCAGTTGGTCGTCTCGACGCGGGCGATGAGCTGCTTGAGTCGCGCGATCTCGTCGGCGAGCGCGGTGGCTCCGGCGGCGGTGAGGGTGATCCAGGTACGGCCGCGCCGACCCTCGTAGCCTTTCTGGATCTCGATCAGGCCGGCCGTTTCCAGCACGCTGAGGTGCTTGGAGAGGTTGCCGGCGGTCAGCTCGAGGTGGGTGCGCAGGTAGCCGAACTCGACCCGGTGGGCCTCGTGCGCGATGGTCAGGATGCCCAGCCGTGCCCGCTGGTGCACCACCTCGTCCAGCCCGGTGACCGGGTGCCCTGGGCCCGGGTCCGGGGCGCCGATCGTCGCCGTCACCGCTGCCGCCTGCGGGCTGCTCTGAAGAACCCGGCCGCGCCGAGCAGCAACAGCACGCCGCTGACGACTTGCGGTGCCGCGAATCGGGCCTGAATTCCCCAGCCGGCCAGTCCCCAGCCCTCGTTCATCGGCAGCACCAGCAGCACCAGGGCCAGGTAGGCGAGGGTGAACAGCAGCAGCCCGATGTTGCGCTCGATCCGGGCCAGCACCACCAGCGCGATCCCGATAATGCCCCACGGCGAGACCAACCGGTCCAGGACCAACCACCAGTACGGCAGCGACTGGTGCGGCAGCGGGTGATGTGGAAAGTACAGGGCTGCGGCCACCCACGCGGCGGTGAACACGACGGTCGTCGCGGCGCCGACGATCGCGTACGGCAACGTCCGGGCACCCAGACCCCGTGACCGGGCGGCCCGCGAATAGCAGACGGCGATCGCCGTGTAGGCCAGCAGGAGCGCGGAGGGCCAGTAGAACAGCACGCCCCGCCGCGCGAACTCGCAGCTGGTGTCGGGGTGGCAGTGCACCGTCATGGCGAGCCAGTCGAACGGGATTCCGACGAGCGTCACCGCGCCCAGCACCAGCAGGGCGACCCAGGTCATCCGTTGGTCGAGGCGTACCTGGTGCGCCAGAGAGCGAATGTCAGACAGCAGTCGGCGGGGATCGCCGCCGGCAGCAACCGGCTCAGTAGTCATGCCAATAGGTTTCCACAGCAAACCTATTGGCGCTAGTGCCACGTTCGCGCCCTTTCGGCGCCACCGGTCCACACGGCGACTCATTGACCACCGCATCCGTCGACCCGCGAGATGCACGACGCCCAGCGCACATAACTGTCATTATGATGTGCTGATGATATGCCCGTTTTGCGGCGTCCAATTGCCGTATTGCCGTTACCGGTAATCCGATAATTAGCTGGCTTGTCGGCCGGGCCGCCGGCTGGCACGGTCGGGGCATGACGGGCACGGATGGAGCGGGCGTACGCGCCGCCGTCGACGAGATGGGCCGCGTCCTGCGGCCACACACCGAACGCGACTGGGCGGTGCCGGCCGGAACCCTGGAGTGGGACTGCTGGACCACGGCGGCGCACGTGGCGCACGACCTGCTCGCGTACGCGGGGCAGCTGGCCGGCCGGCCCGCCGACGGCTACCTGCCGTTCGACCTGCGGGTCTCCCCTACCGCGACGCCCGCCCGGGTGCTGGCCGTCGTCGCCGCCTGCGGCGGACTGCTCGCCACCGCCGTCGACGCGGCCGACCCGGACCTGCGGGCCTGGCACTTCGGCCCCTGCGACCCGGCCGGGTTCGCCGCCATGGGCGTGGCCGAGACCCTCCTGCACACCCACGACATCACCCGGGGCCTCCGCGTCGACTGGCAGCCGCCCGCCGCGCCCGCCGCCGCCGTGCTGGCCCGCCTGTTCCCGGAGGCCCCGCCCGGCCCGCCCGCCGAGGTGCTGCTGTGGATGACGGGACGGGCCGAGCTCGACGGACGGCCCCGCCGCGCCGCGTGGACGTGGCAGGCCGCCCTGCCCTGACCGGGCCTGAGCCGGTGGCGGACATCCCCGTTCGGCTGGGAATCAGGTCGTGTGGCGGATGATCGAGCGGGCGATCCGCTCGGTCAGCCCCGGCGAGAAGAAGGGATGGTGGCCCATTCCAGGCACGATCTCCAGGCGCGCCGCCGGGATCTGCGCCGCGACGGCTTCGCCGTGGGCTTGAGGGAACAGCGGGTCGTCGCTGCCGTGCAGGACCAAGGTCGCAGCGGTGATGCGGGACAAGGAGGCCCGCCGGTCGTCGCCCCAGCGCCGGCCGGCGAGATCGTGATTCGAGGCGGCAGCGACGTTGTCGGCCCGGGCGTAGCAGTGTTCGACGAACCGTCGCGCGGCGGCCTCGTCGAAGGGCAGGACATCGCCGTTGAGCACTCGCCAGGTCTGCATGTCGGCGTCCATGCGCTGCTGGGCCGTCGTGCGTGGCGCCTTCACCGAGTCCAGCACGTGGTGGAGGAACCGTGCCGTCGGAGGCGGGAGCTCGTCGGCCGCAGCCGGTTGACCTGCCATCGCCCGCGCCCATGCCGGGCCGGGGTTGTTCCCCATGGGAGAGGAAGCCATGGCCGTCAGGGTGCGGACACGGGCTGCCTGATGCACGGCGAGCCACTGCCCGATCGCCGCGCCCAGCGACGTCCCGACGACGTGCGCGGCGGTGACTCCGTGACCGTCCAGAACGGCGGTCGTGTCGGCTGCCATGTCGGCGAGCGCGTACGGATGCGTCGTGAAGTCGACGGAGTCGGAACGGCCGGTGTCACGGTGGTCGAACCGGATCACCTGCCGGCCGCTGTCCAGGAGAGCTTCCACGAGCTGATCGGGCCAGCCGATGCCCTGGGTAGAGGTGCCCATGACCAACAGAACAGTGGGGTCGTCAGGGCGACCGAAACGCTCGGTCCACAACCGGACTCGCCCGGAACGAACGAACTTCTCCTCACCAGTAAGCATGCCGGGCACCGTAGCCGTCACCGGATGGACCCGAAGCCGCTACCCCTTGTAGCCGGAAATGGTGCTCATGGGATAATGGAGAGGTAGGCGAGGGCGCGTTGAGCCTCTGCGTGCCGTGGCGGCGGGTTGGACGGCGTCCGCCCCGCACGAACCCCACAGCTTCGGTTTCTGCCCACCTGTGCGGCCACGAGCGCGGGCGGCGCCCCTGCCGGGTTGTCCGTACCGTGACGGGCCTGGATGGAACGGGCGCCGGTGCTCAGACCGCGGCCTGCTGACTGCGGTGCATGGCTCGGAGCAGGGCTTCGCGCGGCGGTGGGGCGGGTAGCTCGCGGGCGTGTTCGGTGGTGAATGCTTGGAGTAGGTACTCGACGATCCGTTGCCAGGCGTCCGGGGCGGTGCCGACGGTGGCGGCGACGACTCCGGCGTTGGCCATGAGCAGCAGGATCATGTCGTCGGGGTGGAAGTCGGCGCGCAGCTGCCCGGAGGTCTTGGCGCGGCGCACGATGGTGACCCAGTCGCGGTAGGCGCCCGCGCGGCGGCCTTCGAGGTCCTCGATGGCGGGGTTGGTGGCGGCGAAGGTCAGGGTGAGCAGGTCGGCGAAGCCGCGGTCGCCGGACTGCATCGCGCACACCCGGCGCACGTAGCCGCAGAACCCGGCCCACGGATCGGGGTCGGCGAGCGCCTGCGCCGCGGCGTTGGCGTAGTCGGTCATCTTGTCGGTGAACGCGGCGGCGATCAGGGACTCGCGGTCCGGGAAGCGCCGGTGCAGGGTCGCCTCCCCGACGCCGGCCCGCCGGGCGATCTCGTCGAGCGGCACCTGTAGCCCTTGTTCGGCGAACGCGTGCCGGGCGGCGGTGATGATCGCGTTGCGGTTGCGCGCAGCGTCGGCACGCAGGGGCTTCTCGGTGGGTGTCCGGCTCGTCACACTCTCACGATCGCATAAGTGGAGCTGCGACGCCACTTACCTGCTACGGTCAAGTGGAGGCAAGGCACCACTTATTCGTGACGTGATCAGGAGACAGCGATGACGGACACCGCAACGGTGACGAACGCCCCGCCCGCAGCGGGTCCGCTGACGGTCGAGGTCTGGACCGACCTTGGCTGCCCCTGGTGCTACCTCGGTAGCCACCGGCTACGCCACGCCATGAACCGCGCCGGGGCCGCCGGCATTACGCTCACGCTGCGCTCGTTCGAGCTGGACCCGGACGCCTCGGCCGAACCGATGACGATCCCGGAGATCCTCCTCGTGTCCGACGGCGACAGCTGCCGGCCGGGAGGGCTCTGCAGCTGACAACCCACCGGCACACCCCGAAAGGAACCACCATGCCCACCATCGCCATCGTCGGCGCGGGCTCCGGCCTCGGCCAGTCCATCGCGAAGACCTTCGGCGGCAACGGCTTCTCCGTCGCCCTCGTGTCCCGTACCCAGAGCAAACTCGACGCCCTCGCCGCCGAACTCGGCCAGGCCGGTGTCGACGCCGCCGGTTTCGCCGCCGACGTCATGGACCGCGCCTCGCTGGTCGACGCCTTCGCCCGGATCAAGTAGCGCTTCGGCACCGTCGACGTCCTGGAATACTCGCCCGCCCCGCACACCCCGGTTCCCGGCATCACCATGGCGGGTCCCCTGGACGTCACCGTCGAGAACATCCAGCCCCAGCTCGACTACTACCTGTACGGCGGCATCACCGCCGCCCAGCAGGTCCTGCCCGACATGCTCGAACGCGGCAGCGGCACCCTGCTGTTCACCACCGGCGGCGCTTCGGTCAACCCCGCCCAGGCATCGCCGGAGTTCGCCAACATCGCCATCGCGGGCGCGGCCCTGCGCTCCTGGGTCCTCAAGCTGCACCAGGTCACCGACGGCACCGGCGTCTACGCCGCCCACGTCCCCCTCTCGGTCTGGATCGGCGCCGGCGGCCCCGAGACCCAGCCCGACACGATCGCCCGGCACTACTGGGACCTTTACACCAAGCGGGAGGGCGCCGAGCACCACTACAGCGCGTTCTGACAGCCCGGAACCCTCCGGGATCCGCCGAGTTGGGCACGTCCGATCAAGCAGCGGATGTGCGCGTGCGGTGGCGATCGAGGGTCGGCCGCGGTGGCTGTCAGCGGCCGGTGGATCCGTCGATCCTCTCGCGCAGAGTTCGACACCGCGTCCCGCACCAGATCGGCAGCGCCGACTCTCAGGCCGCGGAGCTGCTGACGCTCTTCAGCGCCCAGGGCGAACGCGCCCACCTGTCGCCCTCCCCGATATCGCCCACCTGAACGACCCGGCTCCGGAGCAAACACTTCACCCGAGTCGGGCCTTGGCGGCGCGGGCGTCGCCCGACCGGTGACCGACGCCGCCGCCCCGCCCCGACCCGTCGTTGGAGGCTTTTCCTCGATGCGGAGCTGTCGTCATCGGAAAAGTTCACACCGTTCGCTCAACGATACCGTTGAGGGAATGACTATCCGGAACATGGCCCGCGAACTCGACGGGGCCGCCATCTCGGCCCTCCTGCGTTCCCTGCCCGCCCGTCCCCTGCTGCTCGGCCTGGGCGAGGCCCGGCACTTCGTGGGGGAGCTGGGCGAGCTGCGCAACGAGATCTTCCGGCACCTGGTCGAACACGAGGGCTACCGGTCGTTCGCCATCGAGAGCGACTGCCTGAAGGGCCTCGTGGTCGACGACCACCTCGCGACCGGCGCCGGTGACCTCGACGACGTCATGGCGCGCGGCTTCAGCCACGGCTTCGGCGCGTCACCGGCCAATCGTGAGCTCGTGCGTTGGATGCGCGCCCACAACGAGAAGCACGACGAGAAGCTGCGGTTCTTCGGGGTCGACGGCCCGCTGGAGTACTGGGCGGCAAGCCCCCGCGAGGCGCTCACCGCCCTGCACGGCCTCCTCGACGGCCCGCTGCCCTGCACCCGGGAAACCCTCGACGCGCTGCTCGGCCCGGACGAGCGGTGGTCGGACGAGGCCACGGTCATGGACCCGGCCCGGTCGATCGGCCGGTCCGCCGACGCCCAGCGGCTGCGGGTGATCGCCGACGAGCTGGTGGCGCTGCTCGACACGCAGCTGCCGCAGCTGGGCGTGCGCGACCGGGAGCGGGCGCAGCTCTACGGACGTACCGCCGTCGGCCTGCTCCGCTACCATCACGCGATGGCCGACCCCGGCGCGGCCCGGATCTCCCGGTTGTCGGCGCTGCGGGACGCGATGATGGCCGCGAACCTGTGTGCCGTCGCCGCGCACGGCCCGGCGCTGGTCTTCGCCCACAACCTCCACCTGCAACGCCACCGCAGCCGCCTGTCGCTCGGCGACCAGCACGTGCAGATGTGGAGCGCGGGGGCGATCACCGCGGCCCGGCTGGGCGACCGGTACGCCTACCTCGCCTCGGCCTTCGGTGCCGTCGGTGGCGACACCCCGGCTGCGGACTGCGCCGAGGGCGTCCTGGCCACCCTGCCGTGGGACGCTGCCCTGGTCGGCGGCCGGCACCTGGCTCAGGTGGCCGCCGGAGCCTCCCCCCGTGTCTCCCGGGACTTCGCCTACTTCCCGCTGGACCCGGCCCGGCTCGACGTGATCGACGGCGTCGTCTTCGTCCGGCAGGCCGTCGACCTGGGTGCGCCCGGCTAGCAGCGGGACGTCAGGGCCGCCGCCACGGCCACCGCCACCGGCGGCGGCGAGGGCCGGGGCCGCGCGGCGGCGCAGCTGCCGGCCGCGCCGCCGCCACCGCCTGCGCGTGGGCGCGTTCCCGGTCGGCGCGCCACCCGGCGACCACCTCGTCGGCGTTGGCGGGACGCACGACGACCTGCGGGCCGGTCGGGTTGCGCAGCCAGGCGACGACCTCCCGGTTGAGGTCGGCGACGTACGCCCGCACGGCCGCCTCGGTGGGCAGCCCCCGCACCTCGTCGGGCAGCCGTTCGATCCTGCGGCGCAGCAGCAGCGGCGTGGGCAGCAGCAGGTCGCTGGGCAGCTTCTCACGATCCAGGAAGCTCTTGATCCACCACGACTCGTCGTAGGGCGTGCCCCGGCCCGGCAGCGGCTTGCCCGCACCGGGAAGGTTGTCGAACTCGCCGCGTTCCTGGGCGGTGCGGATCTGCGCCTCGGCCGCGGCCTCCCACCTGTCGCTCACCCGGCACCTCCCCGGCCCCACGGTACCCGTCCGGCCGTGTCGGTGACCGGGGCGCGGTGAGGTCGCGTGGTCCCGGTGCCCTAGCCCGCCGGGTAGAAGAGGAACAGTCTGCAGCCGGTGACGGTCGCGGGCACGTGCCACGATCCGGCCGGGGCGTGCAGGAACGTGCCCGCCGGGTAGTCGCGCGCGCCGTCGTGGAACGTGCCGTCGAGCACGTACACCTCTTCGGGGCCGGGCGTGTGGACGTCGCGGCGCGGCCACGACGAGCCGGGGTCCATCTCGAGCACGGCGGCCTGCGCGCCGTGCGGTCCCCGCCACAGCGGACGCAGCCGGACGCCGGGGAAGAGCTCGCGGACGGGGGCCGTCTCGACGCGTACGGCGGTGTAGCCCTCCTGGGCCAGGATCTCTGGATGCATGCCCTCCACGGTGCCGCCGGGGAGCCCCGCACGACAGCGGCGACGAGGACACCGTGGGGTACTTTCTCGCCATGCATCGCGTGGTCGCCCTGGTACGACCGGTGCAGTCGACGTTCGAGCTGGGCTGCGCCGCCGAGGTCTTCGGTACGGTGCCCCCTGGTACGCCCCGCCACTACGAGTTCGAGGTGTGCACGGAGAGGCCCGGGCAGGTGTCGACGTCAGCCGGGTACGCGCTGTCGGTGTCGCGGGATCTTTCGGCTCTCGATTCCGCGGACACCGTGGTGATCCCGGGCTGGGCGCCGGTGGAGGCGCCGCTGTCGGCACGGGTGCGCCGTGCGTTGCTGCGGGCCCACGCCCGGGGGGCGCGGCTCGTCACGATCTGCGGCGGCGTGTTCGCGCTGGCCCGTACCGGCCTGCTGGACGGCCGCTCGGCCACGACGCACTGGGCGCGTGCCGAGCAGTTGCGGCAGGAGTTCCCCCGGGTGCGCGTGGACGCGGAGGTGCTCTACGTCGATCACGGGGACGTGGCCACGAGCGCCGGCGCAGGCGCCGGCATCGACCTGTGCCTGCACCTCGTCGGGAAGGATCACGGGGTCGGGCACGCGGCGCTTGTCGCGCGGTACATGGTGATGCCACCGCACCGCGGCGGCGGCCAGACCCAGCCCGTGCTGACCGCGCCGGCCACGGACAGCCTGGACGGACTCCTGGAGTGGGCCGAGGCGCGTCTGGGAACGGCGTTGTCGGTGAGTGACCTTGCGGCGTATCTGCACGTCTCGCCCCGGACGCTGGCCCGACGGTTCGCCGAGCAGCTCGACACGAGCCCGGGCGCGTGGCTGCTGTCTCGCCGGGTGGCGCGGGCACGCACGCTGCTGGAGGAAACGGACCTGTCGGTGGAGGCCGTCGCGGTCCGGGTCGGCCTCACCTCGGCGGCGAATCTGCGCCGTCGCTTCCGGGTTCGGGTGGGCGCGACCCCGGGCGCCTACCGGCGGGCGTTCCGGGGCTCCGCGACCTGATGCCGCGCGCTGCTGCTCACCCTCGGGGGGCCGCGTGGCGGGCGTGGCGGTGCCCGTCGAGCGGGAACGGCGCCCGCGCGGGAAGCGTCTCCTGGAACGGGTAGCCGGCCTTCTCGGCGACCCGGCAGGAGGCGGTGTTGTCGACCTGGTGCAGCAGGTCCAGGCGGGTCAGGCCGGTCGCGGCGAACCGGGTGAACGCCCAGTCGGTGACCGCCTGCACGGCGCGCGGCGCGACGCCGCGCCCGCGGGCCCACGCGGCCGTCCAGTAGCCGACCTCGGCGTGCGGGCGGCCGGGCAGGACGTCCTTGAGGACGACCGTGGCGACGAGGCGGTCGCCGCCGGGGCGGGGTTCGCGTACGGCGAAGGCGAACCGGCGGCCGGCGGCCCAGCCCTGCCGGCTGCGGACCAGCCACCGGTGGGCGTCTCGGGCGTCGTCGACCGGACGCCGGGTCCAGTGGCGCAGCACCGGGTCGCGGTAGACCTCGATCAGCTCGGGAACGTCGCCGTCGCGCCAGGGGCGCAGCTCCAGCCCGCCGTGGTGGGGGGTCGCGGGGACCCGCAGGAGCATGGACATCCCCATAGTGTCGCCCGCCGCCGCGGCCGGCGTCGTCCCGTGGGCGGGCCGGGGTCAGGGCGTCCCGGGATGGCGGTGGCGGCGCACGAGGCCGGCGGCCAGCGGCGCGGCGTCGAGGTCACCGGCGGCGATCCGGCGGGCGACGGTGCGCCGCACGAGGCGGTCGGCCAGGGCGGGGGCGTGGCGGGCGACGGCCAGTTCGAGGCGGCCCCGGGCGGTGGTGGCCACGTCGCGCGGGGCGCGGCGGGCGGCGGCGGCGCGCAGGATCGCCGCGACGACGCCCTCGACGGGTTCGGGCCGGGACACCCCGTCCAGGGACAGTCCGGCGCGGGCGGTGCTGTCGTGGATGGGTGAGGCGACCATGCTGGGGTAGACGACGCTGACGCCGACGTGGGTGCCGACCTCCAGGCGCAGCGCGTCGGCGTACGCGACGAGGGCGCGTTTGCTGACCCCGTACGCGGCGGCCAGGGGCAGCGGCAGCACCGCCATCCGGCTGGCCACGAAGATCACCCGGCCGTGGTCGGCGACGAGGGCGGGCAGGGCGGCGGCGGTGGTGCGCCAGGCGGCGAGGAGGTTCACCTCGAGCTGTTGGCGCACGGTGTCGTCGGGGGGGAGTTCGGCGGGGGCGGGGCCGCCGACGCCGGCGTTGTTGACCAGCAGGTCGAGGCCGCCGAGCCGGTCGACGGCGGCGGTCACGGCGGCGGCGGTGCCGGCCGGGTCGGTCAGGTCGACGCCGAGCACCGGGGTGTCGGGGTGGTCGTGGGCGTGCAGGTCGAGGCCGACGACGTGGGCGCCGGCGGCGTGCAGGGCCGCGCACAGGCGCCGGCCGAAGGTGCCGCGCGCGCCGGTGACGAGGGCGCGGCGGCCGGTCAGGGCGGTCACGTCGCGTCCCGGGCGGCGCGGCGGGCGCCGGCGGCCAGTTCGCGGCCGAGCTGCGCCAGGTAGGTGTCGAAGTCGACGCGCATCGCCGGACGGCGGTGCCCCCACCGGGCGGTGGCGGCGCGCAGTTCGGCGCGGCAGGCGGCGCGTTGGGCCGCCGGGGCCGGTGGGGCGTACCGGCCGGCGAGGCGGGCGGCGACGAGGCGGGCCTGCGCCTCCAGCAGGGGAAACGCCGCCCCGGTGGACTGGGTCAGCCCGACGAAGGCCAGGCCGGGGGCGTCGAGGTGGAACACGTGCCGGTACAGCGGCAGGGTGTCGGGGCCGGCGCCGAGCAGCGCGGGGTCGAGGAACGGCATCTCGATGCGGTAGCCGGTGCACCAGACGACCAGGTCGACGGCGTCGACGCGGCCGTCGGCGAACTCGACCTCGTCGCCGTGGAACGCGGCGATGCCGGGGCGGGCCTCGATCGCGCCGTGGCTGAGCCGCGACAGCAGCGCGTCGGAGAGGGTGGGATGGTCCTGGAGGAGGCCGTGGGCGGGGGCGGGCAGCCCGTAGCGGGTGGGCGGGCCGACGGTGGCGGTGAGCAGGGCCTGGCTGATCCGTTGGCGCAGCCGCCAGGGCAGCCGCCGCGCGAGCGCCCCGTTGAGGGTGTCCGACGGACGGCCCAGCAGGTGCTTGGGCACCACCCACACGCCGCGGCGCAGCGACAGCAAGGTGCGTCGGGCGGTGTGGGAGGCGTCCACGGCGATGTCCATGGCGGAGTTGCCGCCGCCGACGACGAGGACCCGCCGGCCGGCGAGCTGCTCGGGGCCGCGGTAGGCGTGGCTGTGGAGCTGTTCGGCGGTGCTGTCGCCGGCGGGCGGGGGCTCGGGCGGGCGGGGCACCCGGTTGTGGCCGTTGGCGACGACGACGGCGGCGACGGTGACCTCGCTGACGCCGTCGGGGCCGGTGGCCCGCACGGTCCACCGGTCGTCGGGGCCACGGGTGACCCCGACGACGGTGTGCCGCAGCCGGACGGCGTCGAGGAGCCCGAAGCGCCGGGCGTAGTCGTGCAGGTAGCCGGCGACGCGGGTGTGGTGGGGGTAGTCGGGCCAGTGGGCGGGCATGGGGTGGTCGGCGAACTGCGTGCGGGTCCGGCTGGTGTTCAGGTGCAGGGTGCGGTAGGCGGGCGAGTCCGGCGCCCCGTACACCCACAGGCCGCCGACGGTGTCGGCCGTCTCGAAGGCCACGGCCGGCACGCCGGCGTCGGCGAGGGCCTTGAGGGTGGCCAGGCCGGCGGCGCCGGCGCCGATCACCGCGACCCGTGGGGACTGCCCCATGTCGTCGTCCTCCCCCACGTTAATCCAACACTCGATGGATAATGCGGGGGTCGATGGCCCGGCGTCAAGACGTCCGGCCCGCGCGGGCCGGTAATGCGGTCGACGCCGCCGCGCGCCGCGGTTACCTTACGGACCTCACGTCCCGTGGAGGTGTTCCGGATGCCCGTGTCGAGCGCGCCCGCCCAGCAGACCCCCGCCCCCGACGTGAGGAAACCGAGAAGTGGACCTGCCACGTAGCTTTGTCATCCGCGAACGCGACCACCGCATCCACAACCCCTTCACCGCCGAGAAGCTCGCCACCCTCGGGCGGGCGCTGCGCCTGCGGCCGGGCACGACCCTGCTCGACCTGGCCTGCGGCAGCGGCGAGATGCTCTGCCAGTGGAGCCGCGCCCACGGCGTGACCGGCACCGGGGTCGACATCAGCACCGCCTTCGTCGAGGCCGCCCGGGCCCGCGCCGCCGAGCTGGGCGTCGCCGGGCGGGTGACGTTCGTGCACGGCGACGCCGCCGCGTACACCGCCGACGCCGCGGTCGACGTCGCCGCCTGCGTCGGGGCGACCTGGATCGGCGGCGGCGTCGCGGGCACCATCGAGCTGCTCGAACGCGCCCTGCGCCCCGGCGGCCTGCTGCTGGTCGGCGAGCCGTTCTGGCAGGCCGACCCGCCCGACGAGGCGACGGTGGCGGCCTGCCACGCCACGGCCCGGGAGGACTTCCACGACCTGCCGGGCCTGGTCGCCCGCTACGGCCGGCTCGGCTTCGACCTGGTGGAGATGGTCCTCGCCGACGAGGACAGCTGGGACCGTTACGTCGCCGCGCAGTGGTTGTCGGTGCGCCGCTGGCTCGACGCCCACCCCGACGACGAGCTGGCCGGCGAGCTGCGCGCCGAGCTCGACGCCGCGCCGCAGCAGTACGTCCGCTACCAGCGGCCCCACCTCGGGTGGGGGGTGTTCGCGCTGATGCGGCGCTGACGATCCCGCCGGCGGCGCGCGGGCCGGTCCCGTGCGCCGCCGGCTATCGCGCGTCCGGTCGCCCGCCGGGCCAGTACAGGCCGTCGAGGAACCGGTGCACGAAGGCGCGGAACTCCCGGCGTTCCCGCTGCGCCGAGGCCGCGTCGGCGGCCAGCGCCACCACGTGCGCGTGCACGGCCCAGACCAGGCTGCGCACCGTGATGTGCGGGGTGGGCTCGACCAGCGCCCCGGCGTCCGCCGCGGCCCGCAGCAGCTGCTCCACCAGCTCGTACAGCGGCGCGGAGTACCGCTCGTCGAGGTCGGCGTGCCGGTGCGGCTCCAGCCAGCGGCGCAGCCACAGGGCGGTGGTCTGCGGGTGCTCCTGGAGGAAGTCCACGAACACGTCGACCAGGTCGTGCAGCGCCCCCCGGGCGGCGGCGGGCCCGGTGTCGAGGGCGTCGTGGGCCGCGCGCGTCGCCGCCCGCAGGGCGTCGCGTTCGGCGACGAACACCCGGGCGAAGCAGGCGTCGTAGAGCTGCGCCTTCGTGCCCGTGTGGTGGGAGACCGTGGCGACGTCGACGCCGGCGGCGGCGGCGACCTGCCGCAGCCCGACGGCGTCGAAGCCCCGGGCGGCGAACAGCGCGGTGGCGGCGGTCAGCACCACCTCGCGGGTGTCCCGGCTCTCGGAACGCCGGGGTCGGCCGGGCCGCCGTCGGGGCATGGTCATGGGCGCCATTGTCCCCCTACAATCCAGCGACCGTTGGATTTGGCGGCGGCGTGCCGCCGAGAGGACCCCACCATGACCGACCCGGCCCCCGCGCCACGGGCGGACCTGCCGCGCGGCCCGCTGCTCGGCTTCGCCGCCGGCTCCCTCGGCATGGGCGTGTGGGTCACCGTACCCGGCCTGCTGCTGCTGTACTTCCTCACCGACGTGCTCGCGGTGACGCCGTGGCTGGCCGGCCTGGTCCTGCTGGCCCCGAAGGTCGTCGACGTGCTGGCCCACCCGTGGGTCGGCCACCTCAGCGACGCCGGGTCGGCCCGCCGCGGCGACCGGCGGCGGCTGCTGCTGGCCGGCTGCGCCCTGCCGGCGGCGTTCGCCGCGCTGTTCGCGGTGCCCGGCGGCCTCGCCGGCGCGGCCGCAGCCGGGTGGGTCGCGGCCTGGTTCGTCGCCGGGAACCTGCTGTTCGCCGCCTACCAGGTGCCCTACCTGGCCACCCCGGCCGACCTGCGGATCGGCTACCACGAGCGGACCCGGCTGATGGCGTTCCGGATGGTGGTGCTCACCGCCGGGATCCTGGTCTCCGGGCTGCTCGCGCCGCTGCTGGCCGGCGGGGACGCCGCGACCCGCGGCGGCTACCAGCGGATGGGCCTGCTGCTGGGCGTCGCCGCCGGCGTCGCCATGCTGGCCGGGGTCGCCGGCATCGGCCGGCTGCGCCGGCGCGCCGGCGTCACCGCGCACCGCCACGCGCCGGGCGGCTGGCCGGCGCTGGCGGCGGCGCTGCGCGACGGGCAGTTCCGCTGGCTGGTCGCCGCCTACCTGGCGATGTCCACCACGACACACCTGGTGCTGGCCGGGGTGCCGTACTACGCCGAGTACGAGCTGGGCCGCCCGGCGCTGACCACGGTGCTGGTCGCCGCGTTCGTCGCCCCGGCGCTGCTGGTCACCCCGGTGTGGCTGGCTGCGGCCCGCCGCGTCGGCAAGCAGCGGGCCCTGCTGGTCGCGCAGGGCGCGTTCGCGGCCGGATCGCTGGTCCTGGCCGCAGGTGCCCCCGCCGGCCTGCCCGTCCTGGTCGCGGCGGTGACGGTGCTCGGCATCGCGTTCGCCGGCATGCAGCTGCTGCCGTTCGCGATGATGCCCGACGTCATCCGCGCCGCCGGCGGCACCGGCGCGGGCACCTACGCCGGGGTGTGGACGGCCACCGAGGCCACCGGCGCGGCGCTGGGCCCCTACGCGTTCGCGCTGTGCCTGACCGCCGGCGGGTTCGTCGCCTCCACCGGCGGTCAGGTCGTCGACCAGTCGGACGCGGCCGGGGCCGCGATCCGCTACGGATTCGGGCTGCTGCCGGCCGCGCTGATGCTCGCCGCGGTGCTGCTGCAACGCCGCTACACCCTCGACGGCGCGGCCCGCGCCGCCGGCTGACGCGCAAGCAGGGGCCCCTTGTTATCGCCTCCGGTAGAGCAGGGGTCCCTTGTTAACCACCTGCCGCCGCAGGCCCGGCCAGGCCGGGCGGCCACCGCCGTTAGACTTCCGCCTCGATGGACGACCAGCCCTCCCCCGCCGCCGACATCCGCCCCTGCGCCCACTGCGGGCGCGACGTGCCGCAGCGGGCCGGCGCGGGCCGGCCGTTCCGCTACTGCCGCGACAACGACGGCGCCTGCCAGCGGGCCTCGCGCAACAGCCGGATGCGGCACCGCAACGCCCCCGGCCTGCCCGGTCAGGTGGCCCGCACCTGGGAGGCGGTGGACCGCCTCGACCAGATCGTGCAGACCCTCACCGAGGCGTTGCACGCCGAGCTGTCCCCGGCGGGGGTGCAGCGGCAGCTGGCCCAGCTGCGCGCGGAGACCGCCGCGGAACTCGCCCAGGCGCACACCGAACGCGACGAGGCCCGCCGCGACGCCCAGGACGCGGCGGCGGCCGCCGCCCGCGCCGGCCAGCAGGCCCGCACCGCCACCGCCGAACGCGACGCCGCCGTCGCCCGCGCCGACTCGGCGCTGGCCGACGCGGCCGCCGACCGGCAGCGGGCCGCCGCCGCCGAGGCGGCCCGCGACGCCGCACGCCGCGACGCGGACGCGGCGCAGGCGCTGCGGGTGCAGGCCGAACGGGACCGCGACGCGGCCCGCCACGAGCTGCGCACGGTGCGCGGCGAACGCGACGCCGAGCGGCAACGCGCCGCCGACCTGGGCGTCGAACGCGACGCCGCCCGGGAGGCCGCGCGCCGCGACGCCGAGGCCGCGGCGCAGGCCCGCCAGCGGGCCGAGCAGGCCGACGCGCAGGCCCGGCAGGCCCTCGCCGACGCCCGCAGCGCCGCGCTGGGCGCCGACGCCGCCCGCGCCGACGCGCAGCGGGCCCGCGAGCAGGCCGACCGGCTGCGCGCCGACACCGCCGACGCGCGCCGCGACGCCGAGGCCGCCCGGGCGCAGGCGCAGGCCGCCCGCCAGGACGCGGCGGCGCTGGCGGCGCGGCTGGCCGAGGCCACCGCCGCCCTCGACGCGGCCACCGGCCAGGCGGCGGCCGCGCGGGAGGCCGCCGCCGCCGTCGAGGGCCGCCTCGGTGAGCTGGAGGTACGGCTGCGCGCGGCCGAGGCCGAACGCGACGCCGCGCAGCGCCGCTCGGCGCAACTGGTCGACCAGGTCAGCGACCTCGCCACCGCGCTGGCCCGGTTGGGGTCCCCGCCGCGCTGACGGCGCTGGTGGGCGCGGCGACCGGCGCGTCACCGGGCGGCGCCGCCCGCGCCCGCGCGGGAATGGGTAGCATCCCCGGTGAGCCGCCGGACACCTCCACCGATTCGCCCGGCCGGGACGACCCCGCCGGGCACCTGGCGTGGCCGGCTACCCTTGCAGGGGCGGCGGGGCTCGCCGCGTCCCGCCGGCCGGCGGGGTGTGGCCCGGCGGGGCGGGAATGACCCGGCCGACAGACACCGTTGGACCTGAAGGCCACCACCACGAACGAGGGGAAGTCGATCATGGGCGAGCGTATGCTGCGCGGAAGCCGTCTGGGCGCGGTCAGCTACGAATCCGACCGCAACACGGAGCTCGCGCCGCGTCAGACCCGCGAGTACCTCTGCGCCAAGGGCCACCAGTTCGAGGTGCCGTTCGCCGTCGACGCCGAGGTCCCCACGACCTGGGAGTGCAAGTTCGACGGCAGCGTCGCCCGCCTGGTCGACGGCACTGAGCCGGAGCAGAAGAAGGCCAAGCCGCCGCGCACCCACTGGGACATGCTGCTGGAGCGCCGTTCCATCGCCGAGCTGGAGGACATCCTCGCCGAACGGCTCCAGGAGGTTCGCACCCGCCGCGGCCGCGCCTGACCCACCGCCGACGACGCCCCCGCAGGGATCATCCCCGCGGGGGCGTTTCGCGTCTGCGACCGGCTACCGGTCGACGATCTCACCCTCGATGGCCGCGCCGCTGTCGACCACCGTCGGCGCGGCCCGTCCCGGCTCCGTCGGCTCGGGCTGCCCGGACGGTGGCGCGTCGCCGCGGCGCACCCGCACCCGCCGCGGCCCGAACAGGTCACCGGCCACCATCGACGACACCCGCCGCTCCGTGGCCCGGCGCACCCCCGCGCCCGCCAGCCGCCGCACCGGCGGCACCAGCAGCACCAACCCCACCACCCCGGAGACCAGGCCCGGCGCCGCCAGCAGCAGCGCCCCCAACAGGCCCACCAGCCCGTCGGTGACCTGCGGGCCCGGCGGCGCGCCCGCCTGCGCGGCAGCCCGGAACCCCCGCCACGCGCGCATGCCCTCCCGGCGCAGCAGCACCAACCCCAGCAGCGACGCCGCGAACACCAGCAGCACCGCCGAGCCGAACCCGACCGCCCGGCCGACACCCACGAACACCGCCAGCTCCACCAACACGGCCGCCAACGCGGCCAACGGCACGAACCTCAGTCCTCGGCGCATCTCACCCCATCGCCCCGTCGCGTCCCACCCGGTCCCGCAAGCATGACACGCCGCCGCTCACGGCCACCGCACCTGACCGTCGCCGTGCAGGCCCCGCCGCCACGCCGCCCGCCGATCCTGCACCGCCCACACGCTGACCCGCCACAACGCCTCCGCCACGATCAACCCGCTCATCTTGCTCGCCCCCCGCTGACGCTCCGCGAACGTGATCGGCACCTCCACGATCCGCGCCCCCGCCCGATGCGCCAACCGCGACAACTCCACCTGGAACGAATACCCCTGCGAACACACCGACCCCAGGTCCACCGCGTCCAACACCCCCAACCGGTACACCCGGTACCCGCCCGTCGCGTCCGTCACCGGCATCCCCAACGCCACCCGCGTGTACAGGTTCCCGCACCGCGACAGCAGCAGCCGCCGCAGCGGCCACCCCACCACCCGCGCGCCCCGGCACCACCGCGACCCGATCACCACGTCCGCGTCGGCGGCCGCGGCCAACAACCTCGGCAGGTCCTCCGGCGCGTGGGAACCGTCGGCGTCCATCTCCACCACCGCGTCGTAGCCGCGTTCCCGCGCCCACGCGAACCCCGCCAGATACGCCGCGCCGAGCCCCTCCTTACCGGCCCGGTGCAGCACGTGCACCCGCCCGTCGCAGGCTGCCAGGGCGTCGGCGAGGACCCCCGTGCCGTCGGGGCTGGCGTCGTCGGCGACCAACACGTCCACCTCCGGGACGGCGGCCCGCACCCGCGCCACGATCGACGTCACGTTGTCGGCCTCGTTGTAGGTGGGGATGACCACCAGCACCCGCCGCAGCGGCGCCCGGCCCGCCCGTGCTCGCACGCCCACCGCTGCACCCACCGTTCCCGCCGGCACCGCCGGCGCATCCGTCAGCCCACCGTCACTCGGGACCGTTCGGCGCCCGAGCGCCGCCGGCGCAGCACCGCCGCACCGGCCACCACGGCCACCGCCACCGCGACCAACGCCACCTCCGGCCACACCCCGACCCGGGTGGCCAGGGTGCGCCCGTCACCGAGGCGCAGCTGCCGCGACACCACGGCGCGGGTGTTGAACCCGGTGGCGTCGGATACCCGCCCGTCGGCGCCCACGAACCCGGACACCCCCACCGTCGACGCCATCAACGACGCACGGCCGTGCTCCACCGCCCGTACCCGCACCATCGCCAACTGCTGGCGGGCCTCCGCCACGTCGAACGTCGCGTTGTTCGTCTGCACCACCAGCAGCTGTGCGCCGCCGGTGACCGTGTCCCGCACCAACCCGTCGTAGGCCACCTCGAAACAGATCACGTCACCCACGGTCACCGCACCCGCGTCGACGACCCCCGGCCGGTCACCGGCCACCATGTCGCTGCGGACCCGGTCGACCTCCTTGCTGACCATCCGCGCCACGTCCCGCAACGGCACGTACTCCGCGAACGGCACCGGATGCCGCTTCGTGTACATCTGCTCCAGATCCGGCCCGGCCCCCGGCCGCCACAGGATCCCCGCGTTCTGGCTCTGCCCCGGCCCCGGACCCACCAGCACCGCGCCCACCAGGATCGGCGCCCGCACCGCCGCCGCCGCCACACCGATGCGCTCACCGGCCGCCGCACTGCGCAACGGGTCGATGTCGCTGGCGTTCTCCGGCCACACCACCAGGTCCGGCTGCGGGCGCTGCCCGGCCGCCACCTGCGCCGCCAGGTCCAACGTCGCCTGCACATGATTGTTCAGCACCGCCTGCCGCTGGGCGTTGAAGTCCAACCCCAACCGCGGCACGTTGCCCTGCACCACCGCCACCGTCACCGTCGCCCCACCACCGGCGACCCCCACCGGCACCAGCCACCCCACCGACAGCACCGCCACCGCCGCGACCGCCGGCCCCACCGCCGCCCACCGCGCCCGCGCCCCGGCCCGCCACGGCCGCCACAGCGCCGCCACCACCAGCCCACCCGCCACGGCCACCGCGAACGTCACCAGCGGCGCCCCACCCCACGCCGCCAACCGCAGCGTCGGCGCATCGCCCTGGCTGAACGCCAACCGGCCCCACGGGAACCCCCCGAACGGGGCCCGCGACCGCAGCGCCTCCTGCGCCACCCACAACACCCCGGTCACCGCCGGCCACGCCCACCGCCACCGGTCCACCACCGGCGACACCCACGCCGAGGCGGCACCCAGCAACGCCACCACCGCCGCCTGCGACAGCGACAACAACACCCACGGCAGCATCCCCGTGTGCAGGTTCGTCCACTCCAGCAGCGGCGCGAACAACGCCAGCCCCGCCAGGAAACCCAACCCCGCGCCCGCGCGCACCCGACGCCGGTGCGCCGCCGCCGCCAGCAACGCCACCCCCACCGGGGCCGCCACCCACCAGTCGTACGGGGGGAACGCCACCAGCAGCACCAACCCGGCCGCCACCGCCGCCGGCACGGCCACCCGCAACGGCAACGGCCCTGCGGCCGGACGCGCCACCGGCGCAGACGACGGGTCCTGCGCGACAGCCGTCACCGGCATCTCACCTGCGATCACACCGCCGAAGGCTACCCGCACCACCGCGTCGCCCCGGCGACAGACGCCACCTGAGAAACGGAAATCGGGGCACGGCCTACGCCGCACCCCGATGCTCCCAGGCCCTTCCCGGCCGGTGGGGCGAGGATCAGGCACCACGACCTTCGGACCGACCCGACGGGAAACTGGCTGCCCCCGCCTGGCCGTTGTCTACTGGCCGCGCACCTCACCCTGCCCGTACACCGGTAACCGCGGCCGGTTCGCGCCGCCCCGCCGACCCCCGCCCGCTGGACCTGGCCGCCGCAACCGTCGAAGGTCACTCGGCCAGCGGACGAAGGGACGAAGCGAACAACAGCCGCTTCCCGTAGTAGGACTCAAAGACGGTACGTGCTGCCCCCCGGCCCCTGTCAACCCGCCCCCGGCCAGTCGCCCCACCCGCCCCGGCGTGTCGCGTCGGCGAGTCTCAATCCACGGCCAGGCACCGCCGCACCAACGCCCCCGCCGCCCCCGGATGATCCGCCGCCAACAACCCCGCCGCCGCCAGCACGTACTCCACGTCCACCACCGCCCGCGCCGCCCGCGGCACCGCCCACCCGCCCGCATGATCCGCCAACACCGCCCCCAACACCCCCGCACCCACCCCCGCCGGCACGTGACGCAACACACCCCCCGACCCGACCAGCAGCCGCACGTCCCGCAGATCCCGCCCCCCACGCTCCCCCGTCGCCCCACCCCGCGCGTGCCGACGCACCGCCACCGTCGCCGCCAACGCCGCGATCCGCGCGTCCACCACCCACCCCGCGCCGTCCGCCGCCACCCACCCCGGATCCGCCGCCCGCGCCCGCGCCGCCACCGCCAACGCCGCCTCCTCCGCCGCGTCGACCAGCCGCTCCTGCGCCGCCGCCCGCACCACCCCCGGCGCGCTCCACCGCACCCCCAGATCCCCCTCCACCGTGCGGGCCCGCCACAACGACCCGGCGACCTCCCGCCCCGGCCCGCCCGCCCGCTCGTCCGGCGTCAACACCGAATACACGTCCGTCGTCGCCCCACCCACGTCCACCACCAACAGGTCCCCACCGACGGCGTCGGCGAGGACCTCCACCCCCGTCAGCACCGCGTCCGGCGTCGCCGCCCGCACCAGCCGCCCGAACCGGGGCCCCCGCGACAGGCGCTTCCCACCGATCACATGCCGCAGGAACACCTCCCGGATCGCCGCCCGCGCCGACCCCGGCTCCAACACCCCGATCCGCGGCAACACGTTGTCGGCCACCGACACCGGCACCCCCGACCCCGCCAACACCGCCCGCAACTCCTCGCGCACGTCGACGTTGCCCGCCAACACCACCGGCACCCGCCACCGCGCCCGCGCCAGGCGCGTCGCGTTGTGCGTCAACACCTCCGCGTCCCCACCGTCGGTGCCACCCACCAGCAACACCACATCCGGACGCGCCGCCCGCAACGCCGCCACCTCCGCCGCACCCAACCGGCCCGCGGCCACGTGCACCACGTCCGCCCCCGCCGACAGGCCCACCCGCCGACCCGCCTGCGCCGTCACCAACGCCTCGTAGCCCACCACCGCCAGGCGCAACCCACCACCGGCCGACGAACACACGTACCACGGCACGTCACCCACACCGGCCGCCGCCGTCGCCGCCCCCACCGCCGCGTCCAACCCGAGCAGCACGTCCGAACCCACCGTCGTCGGCGACGCCCCCGCACCGACCAGCCGGCCGCCGTCCAGGTCGACCACCACCGCCTTCGTGTACGTCGAACCGACGTCGACGCAGACCGCCGTGCTCACGCCACCGGCGGCACGACCACCGTGCCGGTCGCCGTCACCGCCACGATCGGCTCGGCCAACACCTCCGCGGCCGACCCACCCCGGTCCGGACGCCCCCGACACACCACCCGCGCCTCGAAGTCGATCGTGCGGCTGCGCGTGCCCACCCGCGTCACCGTCGCCGCCACCTCCACCACGTCACCCGCCCGCACCGGCGCCCGGAACTGCACCTGCGAATACGACGCGAACAACCCCTCGTCCCCGTCGGTCCGGATACACACCTCCGTCGCGACGTCCCCGAACAACCCCAACGCGTACGCCCCGTCCACCAGGCTCCCCGCATAGTGGGCATGCGAATACGGCACATACCGGCGGTGCACGACGGTCAGACCGACCCGGGGATCACTCATGCCACACCCGCCTTCCTCGACGTGACCAACGCATGGACGAGATAGCTGGCCACCTCGCCCGGGGTGGTGCCCCGACCGAAGATCCGATCCACGCCCAACTCGGCGGTCATCGTCTCGTCGAACCGCGGCCCACCCACGATCAACAACGGCCGCCGCCCCGCCGGCAACGCCTCCCGGAACGCCGCCGACATCTCCCGCGTGTTGTGCAGATGCGCATCCCGCTGCGTCACCACCTGCGACACCAGCACCGCGTCGGCGCGTTCCCGCCGCGCCGCCTCCACCAGCTCCGGCACACTCACCTGCGCACCCAGGTTCGTCACCTTCAACTCCCGGTAGTACTCCAGGCCCTTCTCCCCGGCGATGCCCTTCACGTTGAGGATCGCGTCGATCCCCACCGTGTGCGCATCCGTGCCGATGCACGCGCCCACCACCGACAGCTTCCGCCGCAGCCGCCGCTTCACCACCGCGTTGACCTCCTTCGCCGACAACAGCGGGAAGTCACGCTCCACCACCTGCACCGTCGACAGGTCCACCAGGTGGTTCACCCGCCCATACACCACGAAGAACGTGAACCCGTCACCGATCGGCTTGGCGTGCACCAGCATCGCCGGATCCATGCCCATCCTGTTCGCCAGCTGCACCGCCGCGCCCTCGGCCCGCTTGTCGTGCGGCACCGGCAACGTGAACGACACCTGCACCATGCCGTCACCCGTCGTGTCCCCGTACGGCCGCACGATGCTCTTCCCACCCGTGCCGCGCCGGCCGGACACGCCCTCGCTCTCCTCGCTCATGCTGCGCTGGCCGACGCGGCCCTCGCTCCGCTCGGTGCGCTCGCTCATGCCGACAGCTCCAGGATCTCCGTCGCCGGGTTGTAGTAGTCCCCCTCATGCCGCGCCACCCCGGAAAGACCCTTCCCCCGGTCCGCCGGCCGCTTCATGATCCCGAACGTGCCCTCCGCGATCGCCGTCAACAACGACTGATCCCCGATCCGCTCCAACAGGTCCACCGCCTCACCCAGCACCCGGTTCGCCCGCTGCTGGATGAACCCACCCGACGCCGGCACGAAATCCTCGTGCAACCCACCCGCCGCACCCAACACGTACCGCACGTTCTGCAACGCGATGTCCCGGTCCGACAACCACGGCGTCACCACCGCCTCCGTCATCATCCCCACCAGCAGGATCCCCTGCCCCGTCATCGCACCCACCAGATTGAAGAACCCGTCCAACAGGTTCCCCCGGAACACGTCCCCCGTCATGTGCTTCGTCGGCGGCATCCACTTCAACGGCGCGTCCGGAAACAACTCCCGCGCCAACAACGCGTGCGCCAACTCCAGACGCAACGACTCCGGCACATCCGGATTGATCTCGAACGCGTGCCCCAGCCCCAACTGCCAGTCCGCCAAACCCGCCTCGTGCGCGAAGAACTCGTTCAACAACTGCGACACCGTCACCGTGTGCGCCTCGTCCACCGCGTCCGCAGTGGTCAGATAGTTGTCCTCACCCGTGTTGATGATGATCCCCGCCCGCGCGTGCACCTGCCGCGAAAACCGCTGGTCCACGAACGTCCGAATCGGATTGATGTCCCGGAACAAAATCCCGTACATCGAATCGTTGAGCATCATGTCCAGCCGCTCCAGGCCCGCCAACGTCGCCATCTCCGGCATACACAGACCCGACGCGTAGTTCGTCAACCGCACGTACCGACCCAACTCCCGCGACGACTCATCCAACGCCGCCCGCATCAACCGGAAGTTCTCCTGCGTCGCATACGTCCCCGCGAACCCCTCCCGCGTCGCCCCCTCCGGCACATAGTCCAACAACGACTGCCCCGTCGACCGGATCACCGCGATCACGTCCGCACCCGCCCGCGCCGCCGCCTGCGCCTGCGGAATGTCCTCGTAGATGTCACCCGTCGCCACGATCAGATAGATCCACGGCCGCCGCGCCGGATCCCCGAACCGCCTCACCAGACGATCCCGCTCCGCCCGCCGCCGATCGATGCGCCGGATCCCCGCCGCCACCGCCCGCCGCGACCCCCGCCGCGCCGCCGACGCCGCCCGCCCCGACGGCACACCGAACCGCACCGACCCCGCCGCCGCCTTCTGCGCCAACAACGTCACATCCGACACGCCCTCCCGCGCCAACGCGTCGAACACCGGCACCGCCACCCCGTGCCCCAACCCCACGTCGGCGACCACCGCGTCCACCAGACGGTTCACCCACGGAATCCCGTCCGGATCAGCACCGGACACCCCCGCGAGCCGCAACACCGCCCGCTCCACCGACACCGTCGTGTGGCTACGCGCCAGATCCACCACCGGCTGCCCGGCCCGACGCGCCAACTCCCGCGCCCGCCCCACCAGCGCCGGATCCAACCCAAGCTTGCCCGTCACGACACGCCTTCCTCGTAGATCACGTCACCCCGCAACACCGTCGCCCGACACACCGGCAACGGCGTCGGATCATCCGCACCCCGCAACTCCGGGTCCTCGGCCTGCAACACCGGCAACCCCCGGTCCACCCCCGCCGGGGTGTCCCACACCGCGAACGTCGCCGGCGCCCCCAACGCCAACACACCCTCGTTGTCCAGCTGCACCGCCCGCCACCCACCCCGGGTGTGCGCCGCGAACGCCGCCCGCACACTCATCCGCTGCACCGGATTGTGATGCGCCGCCGCCGCCCGCACCGAACCCCACGGATCCAACGGCGTCACCGGCGAATCAGACCCGAAAGCCAACGCCACCCCCACCGAATGCATCGCACCCATCGGATTCGACTCCAACGACCGCGACAACCCCAACCGCGCCTCATACATCCGACCCGCACCACCCCACAACCGGTCGAACGCCGGCTGCATCGACGCCACGATCCCGAACTCCACGAAACCCGCGATCGACCGCCGCCCCATCAACTCCGCGTGCTCCACCCGGTGCCGCCCCGCCCGCAACCGCTCCACCCCCACCCGCTCCGCCGCCCCCGCGAACCCCGCCAACACCGTCCCGATCGCCGCATCACCGATCGCGTGGAACCCGCCCTGCACCCCGTGCGCCACACAATCCAACAAGTGGTCACGCACCTGCTCCGCCGTCACGTACCCGTGCCCACACGCCCCCGGCTCCCCATCCAGGTACGCCGCCGACACGTGCGCCGTCCGCGACCCCAACGCACCGTCCGCGAACAGATCCCCACCCGCACCCACCGCACCCAACTCCCGCGCCCGCGCCGCACCCAACAACTCACCCCAGTACCCGTACACCTCCGGCACACCCCGCCCGGACACCGCCAGCAACCCCGTGAAGTCCTCCTCGTCGGAGATCTCCGGACCGCCACACTCGTGCACCGCCGCGATCCCCAACGACGCCGCCTGCGCCAGGGCCCGCCGCTGCGCCGCCACCCGCTGCGCCCGCGTCACCGACCCGAACGCCGCCGCCCGCACCACGTGATGCGCGTCCCGCCGCAACCACCCCGACGCGTCGAACCCGGCCGCCGCCGCCACCTCGGGACACGCCGCCAGCAACGCCGCCGACACCAACGCCGAATGGATCGACGCCTGCGACAGGTACACCCGCCGCCCACCCGCCGCCCGACCCAACGCCACCGCATCCGGCAACCGCGGATCGTCCCACCCCGACTCGTCCCACCCGTGCCCCAACACCACCGCGTCACCCGGCAGACCCGCCGCGAACACCGACACCGCGTCCAACAACTGCCCCCCCGACCCCACCGCCGACAGATCCAGCCCCGCCAACGCCAACCCCGTGTCCGTCGCATGCACGTGCGCGTCCACGAACGCCGGCGTCACCAACGCCCCCGCCAGATCCACCACCCGATCCGCCGCCGGCGCCTCCGCATCCACCCCCAACCAGGCGATCCGCCCGTCACGCACCAACAACGCCGTCGCACGCGGATCCGCCGGACAGTGCAGCACACCACCGCGGTACAAGATCGAGGGACTAGTCATGACGTCAGTCTGCCGCCAACCGGGCCTCGAACAGGCCGCGCACCCCAGGCTCCGACCGCAACAACCCCAACGCCAACTCCGCGTGCC
This sequence comes from Micromonospora carbonacea, assembly GCF_014205165.1. NCBI lineage: Bacteria > Bacillati > Actinomycetota > Actinomycetes > Micromonosporales > Micromonosporaceae > Micromonospora > Micromonospora carbonacea. Next base: position 3,312,145 of record NZ_JACHMZ010000001.1, read on the forward strand.
CCGGCACGTACCCGTTGCCCACCAGCATCGTCACGTCCGCCGCCAACCCCTCCGCCCCCAACGCCGCCGCCGCGAAACTCGTCGCCATCGAGAAAAAGATCACCGTCCCGCCGTCCGCCGTCGCCAACACCGCCCCGTGCTCACAACCCGGCACGTCCACGCACACCACCGTCACGTCCGCCGGCACCCCCAACGCCGACGTCACCGCCGTCGACAACCCCACCGGATCCCGCGCATCCGCCAACGCCACCACATCGGCCAGCCCGGCCGCCGTCAGCGCGTCCCGCTCCGCCACCACCGGCACCACCCCGACCGTACGAGCCGCACCCGCCCGCCGCGCCGCAGCCAACGACAACGACCCGCTCTTGCCCGCCCCACCGATCACCGCCACCGACACCGGACGCGGATCACCCGCCCGCTCCCGCCGCGCCACCTGATCGGCCACCACCCGCGCCGTCAACGCCGGCGCCCCGCACACGTCCAACACGGCGAGGGACAACTCCGGGTGCAGATCCGCCGGCAACACCGCCGCGATCGACCGCGCGAACAGGATCGCCCACCCGTCACACGGCACCTGCTCGCTGCGCCCGTCCCAGCGGGCCAACCCGTCGGTGATCGTCAACGGGGTCAACGTCAGCGACACCAACGTCGCCACCCGGTCACCCACCCGCAGCCCCAGCGGCGACCGCCGGCCCGCCTCCTCCACGGTGCCGATCAGCATCCCGCCCGACCCCGTCACCGGGTTCTGCATCTTCCCCCGCGTCGCGACGATCTCCAGCACCTCGGCGCGGACCTTCCCCCCGTCCCCGCCGTGCTTCTGCCACAACTGCCGGAAACTCGCCGCGTCCAGGTTCAACCGCTCCACCCGGATCCGCACCTCGTTCGGCGCTATCGGCGCACTGGCGTCCAACCGCCACGCCGCCTGCGGCAGCACCCCCGCCGGTTCGACAACACGGTGCAGACCCACCGGTGACGTCACGCCGACCTCCCCTGTCCAGCCGCCCGAAGCCCCGCGCAGGACTCGCATCGCGGGAAAACTTACGGCAGACTAATTTCTTCGCCGGATATTTTCCAGTAGCCTACGGGCCGCCGATCATCCGCACCATGCACCGAGGAGGGGCCGTGACCCAGACCCAACCGGCTGAGACCATCCCTCAGCCCCGTCACGCCCCGGTCGCCGCACCGACCGCCGGGCAGCCCTACGAATACCGCCGCCGCCCCCTGGTCGAACCCGACTGGACCCGCTTCCCCGGCTGGCGTCACGTCACCCGCGAACAGTGGGAAAGCGCCCAGTGGCAGCGCGTCAACTGCGTCAAGAACATCAAGCAGCTGCACGCCGTCCTCGGCGACACCGTCGACGAGTCCTTCTACGCCGACCTGGAAGCCGACCAGCAGGCCCTGGCCACCATGTCCATGCTCGTGCCACCCCAGATGATCAACACCATGGTGCCGCACGCGCCGCTCACCACCGCCGCGCTCCTCGCCGACCCCATCCGGCGCTACATGATCCCCGTCGCCTCCGACCGGCGCACCGACTGGCCCTCCCACCCCTACGCCAGCCGCGACTCCCTCCACGAGCACGACATGTGGGTCGCCGAGGGCCTCACCCACCGCTACCCGACCAAGGTCCTCGCCGAGCTGCTCTCCACCTGCCCCCAGTACTGCGGGCACTGCACCCGGATGGACCTCGTCGGCAACTCCACCCCCGCCGTCGACAAGCTCAAGCTCACCCTCAAGCCCGTCGACCGCTACGACGCCCACATCACCTACCTCAAGGCCCACCCCGGCGTACGCGACGTGGTCGTCTCCGGCGGCGACGTGGCCAACGTCCCGTGGCGCAACCTCGAGTCGTACCTGATGCGGCTGCTGGAGATCGAAACCATCCGCGACATCCGCCTCGCCACCAAGGCCCTCATGGGCCTGCCCCAGCACTGGCTCCAGCCCGACGTCGTCGAGGGCCTGGAACGCGTCGCCCGCACCGCCGCCCGCCGCGGCGTCAACCTGGCCATCCACACCCACGTCAACCACGCCCAGTCGCTCACCCCGCTGGTCGCGAAGGCCGCCCAGACCGCCCTCGACGTCGGCGTACGCGACGTACGCAACCAGGGCGTCCTCATGCGCGGCGTCAACGCCACCGCCCCCGACCTGCTCGACCTCTGCTTCGCGCTCCAGGGCGAGGCGGGCATCCTGCCCTACTACTTCTACATGTGCGACATGATCCCCAACGCGGAGCACTGGCGGGTCCCGGTCTGGCACGCCCAGCAGCTCCAGCACGACATCATGGGCTACCTCCCCGGCTACGCCACCCCGCGGATCGTCTGCGACGTGCCGTTCGTCGGCAAGCGGTGGGTGCACATGCTCACCGACTACGACCGCGAGCGCGGCATCTCCTACTGGACGAAGAACTACCGCACCTCCATCGAGTCGGCCGACCTGGAGGCGCTCAACAAGCGCTACGCCTACTACGACCCGATCGACACCCTGCCCGCCGCCGGCCAGCAGTGGTGGCACGACCACCGCGACGACTGACCGGCACCCGCTCGACCGCATGGGCCCCGGCGGATGCCGGGGCCCATGCTTTTCGGTTCTGGCGTGGCGGGTCACGCCCCGTAGCGCATCCTAGGATACTAGGGTCAGAGGTTCGGATCCGGCCCGACGCCTTCCGGCGAGCAACGGCCACGGCGCGCCGCGGCGGGCGGCACGCCAGGCCATGACCAGCAGGGCCACCGCCCACAGCATGACCACGGCGGTGGAGACGGCGGCGACGGTTCCCGACGCGGCGGCCGATGCCGAGGACAGGTTGTAGGCCACATGCCAGCAGGCCGCGGCGGCGACGCCCCCGCCGGCGGCGTTGTAGACGAAGGCCAGGACCACCGCGCCGGCGACCATGCCGAGGAAGAAGCCGGGCAGCACGGCGGGGCGGAAGCCACGGAAGGTGGCCAGGATGACGAACAACGGCGCGTGCCAGACCGCCCACCCGACGGCGGTGAGCAGCGCCGCCCGGACCGGCCCGTGGCGGGCCTGGAGCTGCTCCTGGGCGAAGCCGCGCCAACCGCCCTCCTCCCCAGGCCGTTGAGCACCACCAGACCCAGGAGCATCGGCAGCGCCGCCGACGGCAACCCGCTGATCACGAACAGGTCCCGCCACGGCGGGACCGGCTGACCGGCCAGGGCGACGGCGGCCAGCCCGACGGCCAGCATGGCCAACGGACTGACGGCCAGCAGCGCCGTGCGCCAGCCGCCGCGCCAGCGCCACAGCCGCCCGACGTACCCGGCCACCGCCGCCCGGCCACCGGTCACGGCGGTGACCGTCACCGCCGCCAGCAGCGGCCCGAGCAGGCCGGGCATGTGGGTGGGCCACGGATCGCCGCCGCGCACCACACCCCCGGCGACCGCGATCGGCACCCACCAACCCCACGACAGCACGTAGGCCAGGGCGAAGAACGACGCCACCGGCCAACGCCGCACCAACCCACGCAGCTTGACGACCATGCCCCGAGTGCAGCAGCGGCCGGCCGCCCCCGGACAGGGCCGGAAGACCGCGACAGACCGGCCGACAGCCCGTGTCCGACCCGGACCCGAGCGCCTCCGGACGGGCCCGCGCCGCGGGAAACCTTCAACCCCAGCCGATTGATTGAAGGGTATCGACATCGACAGGCGCGACCGGATAGCGTGCCGTCATCCCTGACCACCGACCGGGCGGACCACCGTCCGCCGCTGTGAGGAGTGCCGTGGCCACGTCACCCGTCGCCCGCCTGCGCCGCCGAGGGCTCCTCGGCTTCCCCGCCCTCGTCGCCGCCGCGCTCACCGTCGCCCTGCGCCCCGCGCCCGCCCGGGCCGAGGCCCGCGCCGAATGCCTCGCCGACCTGATCGAGCGGTCCTGATGGCCACCGTCGGCTGGCTCGCCGACGTCCTGCGCGCCGCCGGCGTCCAGGTCGTCGAGGAGGGTGACTGGCGCAACCGGATGCGCCCCGGCGACTTCGACCCCATCGGCGTGCTGTGGCACCACACCGCCTCCACCTCCAGCGCCACCAACCCCCACCCCGCCCTGGGCATCTGCATCAACGGCCGCTCCGACCTGCCCGGGCCCCTCTGCCAGGCCCTCGTCGACTACCACGGCGTGTTCCACCTCATCTCCGCCGGCCGCGCCAACCACGCCGGCGCCAGCGGCGGCAGCGGACCCATCCCCGCCGGCGACGGCAACACCCTCATGATCGGCTGGGAGATCGACTACAACGGCGTCAGCCAGGAGATGACCCCCGCCCAGTACGAGGCGTCGCTGCGCGCCACCGTCGCCGTGCTCACCCGCCTCGGCCGGGACGCCAGCTATGCCCGGGGCCACCGCGAAACCAGCACCACCGGCAAGATCGACCCGTCCTTCATCGACCTGGACGTCATGCGCGCCGACGTCGCCGCCCGGATGAACGGCGGCACCGCCTGGAGCGCCGTCGTCGACAACGCCACCTCCGGCCGCTTCACCGCCAGCGCCAACTGGCGCGTCTCCACCTACTCCGGGCAGCGCTACGGCGCCGACTACCGCTACGCCGACCCCGTCGCGGCCAGCGACGTCGCCTGGTACCGGGTCAACGTCCCGGCCACCGGCACCTACCGCGTCGACGCCTGGTGGCCGGCCAACGCCGGATACAACAGCGCCACCCCGTACCTCGTCGCCACCACCACCGGCAACAAGACCGTGTACGTCGACCAGCGCGCCACCGGCGGCCAGTGGCGCGCCCTCGGCACGTTCGCCCTCCCCGCCGGCGACGCCAACCGGGTCGGCGTGAGCCGGTGGACCACCGGCGCCGGCCTCGTCATCGCCGACGCGATCCGCGTCACCCGGGTCTCCTAGCCCGCCCTCTCCCCCGGCCGGACGCGGGGACGACACGACGACGGCGGCCCCGGAGGCAGTCCTCCGGGGCCGCCGCGCGGTCGGTCACTTGGTGAACGCGTCGCGCACGTCCCGGCCGGCGTCCTTGACGTGCTCGCCCGCCTGACGGGCCCGCGCGTCGCTCTGCTCGGTGGCGCCCTCGGCGCGCAGGCGCTCGTTGTCCGTCATGTCGCCGACGCGCTCCTTGGCGGCGCCGGCCAGCTCCTGTGCCTTGTTCTTCGCCTTGTCGGTGAAGCTCATGTCCACTCCCTCTGCTCCGGCGGTCCGGGGCTTCACTGCCCCTGACCACAGGCATGCCCGGGTGTGGGGCAGCGGAAACCTGGGATGCGGGCGGCGTCACACGCGGCAGCGCATCCTAGGAGGCTAGGTGCCGCGTGCACGGCGGGGAACCTGGTTGACTGGGCCGATGGGAGAGATCGTCCTCGTCCGCCACGGCGAGACCGAGTGGAGCGCCAGCCGCCGGCACACCTCGTACACCGACCTGGAGCTCACCGCCGACGGCGAGCGGGAGGCCCGCGCGCTCGCCACCCCCCTCGCCGGCCGGCGGTTCGCCCTGGTGCTGGCCAGCCCGCGCCGCCGGGCGCTGCGCACCGCCGAACTGGCCGGGCTCGCCGTCACGGCGGCCGACGAGGACCTGGCCGAGTGGAACTACGGCCGGTACGAGGGCGTCACCACCGCCGACATCCACACCGGCCGCCCAGGGTGGAACATCTGGACCGACGGCTGCCCCGCCGGGGAGTCACCGGCCGAGGTGGGCGCGCGGCTCGACCGGGTGCTGGCCCGCGCCGCCGCCGCGCTCGCCGACGGCGACGTCGCCCTGGTCGGCCACGCGCACAGCCTGCGGGTGCTGGGCGCCCGGTGGATCGGCCTCCCGCCGTCCGGCGGCGGGCTGCTGCGGCTGGACACCGCCACGGTCAGCGTCCTCGGCCACGAGCACGGCCGGCGGGTCATCCTGCGGTGGAACCAGCCGCCTCCCCCACCGCCCGGGACCGCACCCGGGTCGACGGCTCCCCGCTGATCTTCGGCGGCCGGTTCTCGTACGGGGTGGACAGGACCACGGTGGTGCGGGTGGTGACGTTCGCGGCCGTGCGGATCTCCTGGAGCAGGCGCTCCAGGTCCGCCGGGGAGGCCACCCGCACCAGCAGCAGGTAGAAGTCCTCCCCCGCCACCGAGTAGCAGGAGTCGATCTCGGGCAGGTGGGCCAGCCGCTCCGGGGCGTCGTCGGGCTGCGACGGGTCGAACGGCCGGATCGCCACGAACGCGCTCAGCGGCAGGTCGACCGCCTCGAAGGAGACCCGGGCGGCGTAGCCCCGGATCACCCCGCGCTGCTCCAGCCGGCGGACCCGCTGGTGCACGGCGGACACCGACAGGCCCACCTTCTCCGCCAGGTCCGTGTACGACAGCCGCCCGTCGGCGGTCAGCGCCGCGACGATGGCCCGGTCGATCTCCTCCACGGCGTGCAACCTACCGGTAAAAGCGCTCCCACGCGACGACGCCCCCGCCCCGCGTGACGCTCGGTGCGACCCGGGTGACCTTCCGCGTCGGGCCTCAGTCCCACTGGTCCTGGTTGAGGAAGCGGGCGAAGCCGCGCCAGGAGTTGGGGCCCATCACCCCGTCGACCGGGCCGGTGTAGCCCCAGCCGGAGGCGAGCCGTTGCACGGCCTTCCAGGTGTTCACCCCGGGCACGCCGTCGATCGGCCCGGTGTAGCCGTAGCCGCGCATGGCCCGTTGCAGGGCGGCGTAGGTGTTCACCCCCGGCACGCCGTCGATCGGGCCCAGGTAGCCCGACGTGATCCGCAGCCAGTTCTGCATCCGCTTGTAGCAGATGGGCCCCGGGATGCCGTCCTGCTCGGTGGTCGTCTTGGGCAGGCCGCCGCCCGGGTTCTGGCCGACGTAGGTCAACGGGTTGATCCGCACCCCGCTCGGGTTGATCATGTGCCAGTGCAGGTGCGGGCCGGTGGAGTTGCCGGAACCGGGGGCACCGGCGGCGCCCCCGGAACGCCCCACCACCGTCCCGGCGGCGACGGCGGTGCCGTCGGACAGCAGGAACTGCGACAGGTGCAGGTACTGGCTGCGGTAGCCGTCGGAGTGGTGGATGGTCACGGTGTGCCCGCCCGTGCCGTTGTTCGGGATGTTCTGGATCGTCCCGGCGCCGCAGGCCGGCAGGTTCGTGCCGACGCCCATCCCGAAGTCGATGCCGCCGAGCGAGCCCCTGGCGAGGTGCTCCTCCCAGGTGCCGGTGATCGGGTAGCCGGCGAACGGGTTGTAGATGGCGGGCGCCGCGTGGGCCGCCCCGGGCAGGGCGACGACGCCGACGGTGAGGGCGCCGGTGGTCAGCGCCGCGCCCCGCAGCAGCGTACGGCGGCTGAGCCCGGCCTGCGGCGGCGCGGACGGGCCGCCGCAACAGCCGGACGGGTTCTCGTGATCCATGCGCGGGCCTCCGTGCGGTCGTCGACGGACCATGGCAAGCAGAGGCTAGCCACCGGATAGCCGGACATCAATCGTTGACACCGGGGGCCGGCGGTGCGGGGCCGGGCCCGCACCGCGGGCGCGCGCTCAGCCCCTGGCCAGGGCGCGGGAGATCACCAGGCGCTGGATCTGGTTGGTGCCCTCGACGATCTGGAGCACCTTCGCCTCCCGCAGGTAGCGCTCGACGGGATGGTCGGCGACGTAGCCGGCCCCGCCGAGCACCTGCACCGCGTCGATGGTCACCCGCATCGCCACGTCCGTGGCGAACAGCTTCGCCTTCGCCGCCTCGATCGAGTACGGCCGGCCGGCGTCGCGCAGCCGCGCGGCGGCCAGCGTGAGCGCGCGGGCGGCGGAGATCTGGGTGGCGTGGTCGGCCAGGATGAACCCGAGGCCCTGGAAGTCGACGATCGCCCGCCCGAACTGCCGACGCTCACGGGCGTAGCCGACCGCGTGGTCGAGGGCGGCCTGGGCCAGGCCGACGGCGCAGGCGGCGATGCCGAGGCGGCCGGAGTCCAGGGCGGACATGGCGATGGTGAAGCCGGTGCCCTCCCCGCCGATGAGGCGGTCGGCGGGCACGCGGGCGTCGTCGAGGGCGACCTGCGCCACCGGGGAGGCGTGCAGGCCCATGGTCCGCTCGGCGGCCTGCGGCACGATGCCGGGGGTGTCGCGGTCGGCGAGCAGGCAGGAGATGCCCTTCGGGCCGGGCCCGCCGGTGCGGCAGAAGATGTTGTAGAAGTCGGCCACCTGCGCGTGGGTGATCCACGCCTTGGTGCCGGTGACCACGTACGCCTCGCCGTCGCGCACGGCCCTCGTGGTCAGCGCCGCCGCGTCCGAGCCGCCCTGCGGCTCCGACAGGCAGTACGCGCCGAGCAGCTCCCCGCCGATCATGTCGGGCAGCAGCTTGCGCTGGGCGTCCGTGCCGAACTGGGCCAGGGGGTAGCAGGACAGGGTGTGCACGCTGACCGCCTCGGCGACGGCGAGCCAGCGGCTGGCAAGCACTTCCAGCACCTGCAGGTACACCTCGTAGGGCTGGGCGGCCCCGCCGTGCTCCTCGGCGTAGGGCAGGCCGAGCAGGCCGGCGCGGCCGAGGGTGCGCAGCACCTCCCGGGGGAACTCGGCGCGGGACTCGAACGCGGCGGCGCGGGGGGCGAGCTCCCGGTCGGCGAGCTCGGTGGCGAGGTCGAGCAGGTCGTGGGCCTCGTCGGTGGGCAGGATCCGGTCGACGGTCATAGCGCGCTGAGCTCCGTGGGGGTGGTGTTGAGCCGGTCTCGCCGCCCGTCGTGCGGGCGGCGTCGGGTTCCGGTGGCCGGGTCTGCCGCCGGTTCCCACCCTGTGAGCTTAACGGTCGTTTGGCCACCTGTGGGAGGCGGCGGTGTCGCGTCGAACCCGCCCGAGGCGGGCGGCGACGTCGATAGCCTGGACCCACGCCGGCACCGGAACACCGGCCGACGGGCGGGAAGGCGGAGCGATGGGCGGCGAGCGGGAGCGCGGGGCGCGGCGGCGGCGCGGGCTGTTGTGGGCCGGCATCCTCGCCGTCGCCGGGCTGGTGCTGCTGGCGGTCGGCCTCACCGTCGCCAACGGGGCCCTCGCGTGGCTGGAGGCGGCCGTCGCCCTCGTCCTGCTGGTGGCGAGCTACGCCGTGCAGCGCCTCGCCCGCCGGGAGACGCTCTACCGGCACGACGGGCCGCGCTGACCGCCGCGCCGCGCCCGGATCGTCGGACGGCTGTGCCACGCTGTCCGGCGTGGCACACCGATCCCCGATCCTGCTGATCGACGCTCCCAGCCTCTACTTCCGGGCCTACTTCGGCGTCCCCGAGTCCGCCGCGCGGGCCGCCGACGGCAGCCCCGTCAACGCGGTGCGCGGATTCCTCGACATGCTCGCCACACTGGTGCGCACCCGCCGCCCCGACCGGCTGGTCTGCGCCCTGGACCACGACTGGCGTCCCGACTGGCGGGTGGCGCTCCTGCCGTCGTACAAGGCGCACCGGGTGGCCGCGGAGGGGGGCGAGGAGGTGCCCGACACCCTCGGCCCGCAGGTGCCGGTGATCCTGGACGTGCTGGCCGCGATCGGCATCACGGCGGTCGGGGCCGCCGGCTACGAGGCCGACGACGTGCTGGGCACGCTGTCGGTGACCCAGCCCGCACCGGCGGAGGTGGTCTCCGGCGACCGGGACCTGTTCCAACTCGTCGACGACGCGCGCGGGGTGCGGCTGCTCTACGTCGGGCGGGGCGTGGCGAAGCTGGAGGACTGCGACGACGCGGCGGTGCGCGCCCGCTACGGGGTGCCCGCCGACCGGTACGCCGACTTCGCGGCCCTGCGCGGCGACCCCAGCGACGGGCTGCCCGGCGTGCCGGGCGTCGGCGAGAAGACCGCGGCCCGGCTGGTCGACCGCTACGGCGGCGTCGCCGGCATCCTCGCCGCGCTCGACGACCCCGACGCCGGGTTCGCCCCCGGCCTACGGGCCCGGCTGGACGCCGCCCGCGGCTACCTGGCCGTCGCGCCGACGGTGGTGCGGGTGGCGCTGGACGTGCCGCTGCCGGAGCTGCCCACGGCGCTGCCGCAGGCCCCGGCCGACCCGGACCGGCTGCTGGCGCTGGCCGAGCGCTGGAACCTGGCCGGCTCCTGCCGCCGCCTCGTCGACGCCCTCGCCACCCGCGACTGACCGCGCCGCGCCCGGCCTCGCCGCCAGCGACCGCGGCCCGGGCCGAGCCCCGGGTCCGGCGAGGACGGCGTGCGGCCCGGCGCGGGGTCAGCGCGGCGGGTCGACGCGGCGGGTCGGGAACGTGCTGCCGGGCCGGGCCCGGGTGCCGCGGGCGCGCAGCCCGACCGGGTCCGGGGCCGGCTGCGGATCCGGCACGCTCGCCCCGGCCGGGTCGGCCCGGCGCGCGTCGAGGTAGGCGGCGCCGGCCCGGTCCTCCTCGGTGGGGGCCGCGAGCAGGGCGTAGACCAGCCCCACCACCACGAGGATCACCGCGAGGACGATGGGCACCAGCAGGGTGCTGAAACCGGCGCCGGTGATCTCACCCTGCTGCTCGTGCAGGTGCACCGACAGGGCACTCATGCCGGTGAAGTGCATGCCGTTGACGGCGACGCCCATCACCAGCGCGGAGGCGGCGACGGCCAGGGCGCGGCGCACGGTGACGGCCAGCCACAGCGCCACGGTCGCCGCGACCACGGCGATCGCCACCGACAGGGCGACCCGCACGCCGTCGTAGCCGAGGAAACCACCGAGCCGCATCGCCGCCATCCCGGTGTAGTGCATGGCGACGACCCCGGCCCCGGTCAGCCCGCCCCCGATGCCGATGCGCAGCGCGGAGACCCGGCCGGTGCCGACGATGGCCAGGCCGATGCCGACCGCGACCACGGCGATGAGGGCGCTCGCCACGGTGACCGGCACGTCGTAGCGGATCCGGGTGCCCTCGACGGCGAAGCCGAGCATCGCCATGAAGTGCATGCTCCAGATCGCGGTGCCGCCGATCGCCCAGGCGGCGAGGGTGCCCCACCACACGCGTTGGCCGGTGGTGGCGGCGGCCCGGATGCGGCCCGCGCAGACCAGACCGAGGAACGAGCCCAGCACCGACAGCGCGTAGCTGAGCGCCGGCGTGATCCAGCCGTACTCAAAGTGATTGATCTCCGCCACGGCGGTTGTCCCCCCACCCGGTCACCGGCGCGTCGACGACGCGCCGCAGACATGATCGGGGACGCGTTGAGCTGCCGCAACAGCGCCCCCCGACCACTTCGGGGGGTGCTGTTGCGGTGACAGTCCGACGCATGGGACCCGCGTCGAAATGACGCAGGGTGACCGTCAGGCGGTGGCGTGGTAGGCGAGGACGCCCCGGTTGACGGCGGCGATGGCCTGCCGGGCCGTGGCGCGCAGCTCGGTGGAGGCGCCGCCGGAGTCGGCGACCTGACCGAGCAGGTCGACGACCTGGCGGGCCCAGCGGACGAAGTCGCCGGCCGGCATCTCGCCGTCGAGCTGGTGCCCGCTGGCGAGCACCTTGGCCAGGGCCTCGCCCCGGGCCCAACGGTAGATCGGCCAGGCGAAGCCGAGGTCGGGCTCGCGGGTCACCGCGAGGCCACGGGCGGCCTCGTCGGCCTCGATGCCGCTCCACAGGTGCAGCGTCTCGTCCACCGCGTCCGCGACGGGGCCGCGCGGCAGCGACGCCCGCTCGTCGGCGTCCCGGCGGGCCTCGAACACCACCACCGACACGGCGGCGGCCAGCTCCGCCGGGGAGAGCCCGTCCCAGACGCCCTGGCGCAGGCACTCGGCGACCAGCAGGTCGGCCTCGGTCCAGATCCGGCCGAGCATCCGCCCGGCGTCGGTCACGGCCCCATCGGCCGACAGGTAGCCGCGGGCGGTGAGCAGCGCGACGATCCGGTCGAACGTGCGGGCCAGGGAGCCGGTGCGGCCGGCGACCCGCTGGCGCAGCTCCTCGGTGTCGCGTTCGAGGCGGCGGCGCCGCTCGGCCCAGCGGGCGTGCTCCTCCCGGTCGGGGCAGGCGTGGCAGGGGTGCCGGCGCAGCTCGGTGCGGAGCTGGCTGAGCGCGTGGTCCTCGCCCGCGCCCTGCCGGGACCGGCCGCCCCGCCGGCCGCCGTGCCGGTCCAGGCCGGTGCCGCTGACCTCGGCGGCGAGGTCGCGACGGGCCGCCGGGGAACGGTGGTTGAAGTGCTTGGGCACCCGGATGCGGGCGAGCACCTCCGCCGGGGTGGTGAAGTCGCCGGGGCTGACCCGCCCGGCCCACCGGTCCTGGGTGAGCACGAGCGGACGGGGCTCGCCGAACCCGCCGGTGGCCGGGTCGAGCACCACCGCGAGGCCGGCGCGCCGGCCGGACGGCACCCGGATCACGTCGCCGACGCGCAGCCGCTCCAGCGACGCCACGGCGGCGGCCTTGCGCTGGTGCTGGCCCTGCCGGGCGATGGCGCGCTCCCGGTCGGCGATGGCCACCCGCAGGGCGAAGTACTCGTCGAAGTCGCCGTGGTGGCAGGCGGCCTCCGCGCCGTACGCGTCGATGGTCTCGGTGTTGCGCTGCACCTGCCGGGCCAGGCCGACCACCGACCGGTCGGCCTGGAACTGGGCGAACGAGCTCTCCAGCAGCGCGCGGGCGGGCTCCGCGCCGACCGTGCCGACCAGGTTGACGGCCATGTTGTAGGACGGGCGGAAGCTGGACCGCAGCGGGTAGGTGCGGGTGGAGGCCAGGCCCGCCACGTGCCGGGGGTCGGTCTCGGGCGACCAGACCACGACGGCGTGCCCCTCGACGTCGATGCCCCGGCGGCCGGCGCGCCCGGTGAGCTGGGTGTATTCGCCCGGGGTGAGGTCGACGTGGGCCTCGCCGTTGAACTTCACGAGGCGTTCGAGGACGACGCAGCGGGCCGGCATGTTGATGCCCAGCGCCAGGGTCTCGGTGGCGAAGACCGCCTTGACCAGGCCCCGGACGAACAGCTCCTCGACGACCTCCTTGAACACCGGCAGCATGCCGGCGTGGTGGGCGGCCAGGCCGCGCTCCAGGCCGTCGAGCCACTCCCAGTAGCCGAGCACCGTCAGGTCCTCGCCGGGGATGGCGGTGACCCGCGACTCGACGACCCGGCGGATCTCGGCGCGCTCCTCCGGGTTGGTGAGCCGCAGGCCGGCGGCGAGGCACTGCTGCACGGCGGCGGCGCAGCCGGCGCGGCTGAAGATGAACAGGATCGCCGGCAGCAGCCCCTCCCGGTCGAGCCGGTCCACGATGTCCGGGCGCAGCGGGCCCCGCCAGCGCGGCCCGCGCCGGCCGCCGCCCGGCCCGGCGCTGCGCCCCTCCCCCAGCTCCAGGCGGCGCACCGTCTCGCGGGTGTAGCGCAGCAGCTCCGGGTGCACGTCGTGCTTGCGGGCGGCGTCGGCGTCGTGGAAGAGGTCGAACATCCGCTTGCCGACGAGCATGTGCTGCCACAGCGGCACCGGGCGGTGCTCGCTGACCACCACGGCGGTCTCGCCGCGCACGGTGACCAGCCAGTCGGCGAACTCCTCGGCGTTGGAGACGGTCGCCGACAGCGAGACCAGGGTCACCGAGGCGGGCAGGTGGATGATCACCTCTTCCCAGACCCCGCCGCGGAACCGGTCGGCGAGGTAGTGCACCTCGTCCATGACCACGTAGGCCAGGCCCTCGAGGGTGGCCGAGCCGGCGTAGAGCATGTTGCGCAGCACCTCGGTGGTCATCACGACCACCGGGGCGTCGCCGTTGATCGCGTTGTCGCCGGTGAGCAGGCCGACGTGCTCGACGCCGTAGCGGTCGACCAGGTCGTGGTACTTCTGGTTGGACAGCGCCTTGATCGGCGTGGTGTAGAAGCACTTGCGCCGGGCGGGCGGCGGGCCGTCGCCGTCGGCCGCCGCCGGCCGCACGGGCGTGCCGCGCAGGGCCAGGTGTACGGCGAACTCGCCGACCACGGTCTTGCCGGCGCCGGTGGGGGCGCAGACCAGCACGCCGCTGCCCCGTTCCAGGGCCTGGCACGCCTCCCGCTGGAAGTCGTCGAGATCGAACCCCAGGTCAAGGGTGAACTCGTCCAGCGCCGGGAACTGTGAGGCCTGCGCGGCCCGGCGGCGCGCCGCGGCGTACCGCTCGGCGGGGCTCGACATGTCACCAAGATTAGTGCGTGCCTCCGACGACCACCGCCGCAAGGCCGTCCGACAGGGGGGTCGGGGGCGGTCGGTAGGGTGCACGGCGTGCCGGATCATGCCGAACCGACCCAGTCGACCCCACCGAGCGCCGACTCCGCCGCGGGCGTCGGGGCGTCCCGTCGGCCCGTCGAGGCGGTCCTGTTCGACTTCCACGGCACCCTCGCGCAGGTGGAGGAGCCCCACGACTGGGTGCTCGCCGCCGCGCGGGCGTGCGGGGTGGCCCTGGAGCGGGTGCGGGCCACCGCGCTGGCCGACCGGCTGCTCACCGCCGGCCGGGCCGGCGGGCCGCTGCCGGCGCGGGTGCCGCCGGCGCTGGCCGAGCTGTGGGCCGAGCGGGACCTCTACCCGCACGCGCACCGGGGCGCGTACACGGGGTTGGCGGCCACCGTGGACGCCGGGATCGACGGCCTCGCCGACGCGCTCTACGAGCGGGTGCTGCGGCCCGACGGGTGGGTGCCGTACCCGGACACCGCGCCGACCCTCGCGGCGCTGCGGTCGGCGGGGGTGAAGGTGGCGGTGGTGAGCAACATCGGCTTCGACATCCGGCCGTTCTTCGCCGCGTGGGGTCTCGACGCCCTGGTGGACGCGTTCGTCCTGTCCTACGAGGTGGGGCGCTGCAAGCCGGACCCGGCGATCTTCTGGCGGGCCTGCGGGATGCTCGGGGTGGACGCGGAGCGGGCGCTGATGGTGGGCGACACGGCGGCGGACGCCGGGGCGGTGCGGGCCGGCTGCGCGGCGCTGCTGCTGCCCGAGGCCGAGCCGGGCCGGCCCAACGGGCTGGGCTCCGTGCTCGACCTGGCCCTGCGCGGCTGATCCGTTCCCCGGCCCGGCGCGCCCCTATTCGACAGCGCGCCGGGCGGTCTCCTTTCCGCCGAATGAAACGGTCGAGAAGGCTCGAATTACCCCTGCCGTCCTACGGACGGGATCCCCGGGCGTGACATATTGCTCGACGTCGTTGGATAATGTCCGCCGCGATGAGCCGTCGCGGGTCGCGTTCAGGTGCCCCGACGCTTAGCCGAAGGGGACAATTCCGTGAAGCGGGACCACTCACCCGTGCTGCCGGGCGACGGCGACACCGACTATGCGCGTTACATGCGCGTCGACGAGCTGCTCGACCTGCAACGCACCCCGGAGCAGGTGATCTGTCGCGACGAGCTGCTCTTCCAGGTGGTCCACCAGTCGACGGAGCTGTGGCTCAAGCTCGCCGCGTCCGAGCTGCGCGAGGCCGCCGCGCGACTCGACGCCGGCGAGCCGGGCGCGGCGGAGCTGCTGCTGACCCGGGCGGCGCTCGGCGTGCGGCTGGTCACCGACCAGCTGGAGATGTTCCGCCACCTGTCCCCGGCCGACTTCCAGGCCATGCAGCCGGCGCTCGGCAACGGCTCCGGCGCAGAATCGCCTGGTTGGCGGCAGGTGCAGGCCGCCAGCCGGCGGCTCGGCCGGGCCTTCGCCGACCACCTCGCCGCCGTCGGCGTCGACGTGTCCGCGCTGCCGGGCACCGACCCCGCCGATCCGCTGCACAGGCTGGCCGAGGCCATGGTGGAGTGGGACGAACGGGTCGCGTCCTGGCGGGTGCGGCACTACCAGGTGGCCCTGCGCATCGGCGGGCACGGCCCGGCCGGCACGCCGGGCAGCCCGGCGACGATGCTCGCCCGGCTGATCGACCACCGGTTCTTCCCCGAGCTGTGGCAGCTGCGGGTGGGCGTCGCCGGCCCCGCGCCGGCCACCCCACGGCCCTGACCGGCCGCCGCCGGAATCGTCGGTTCCTCACCGTCCGTATTTAACACGACCGTAATGTTGAGGTGCCGTTCGTGCGTGAGCTGACGATTTGGCGATCCGGCCTATCCGATCCCGGCGACTTTCCCTACTCTGCGGTGCTCGACGCGTTCCAGCGCGTCGGTAAACACTTTGTCGAAAAAGAACTGCTCGCACTTCTCGACGAGATACGGACGCACGTCGTCGCGGCGGGGCGCGCCGCCGCCGGGCCCACGGAGCCGCACCGGTTGCTGCGCGAGTTCCTCGACGTCGCGCTCGACAAGTGGGACGGCCGGTACGACTACCGCAGCTACCTCGCGCTGCCCCTGCTGCGGCTGCCCTGCACGGCGGACGACCCCGGGACCGACGCGGTGCCCGACCCGGCGGACGCCCGCCGCGACTCCGACCGGCTCCTGGTGCGGCTGGTCGCCGACGCCCTCGCCTTCGAACTCGCCGCCACGGCCGGAGCCACCACCCTGCTCCCCGAGCAGCGCCCCGGCCCGGCGACGGTCGCGAAGCGCCTGCGGCTCGGCGTCCGGGCCGTGTTGCCCGCGATGTCCCGGCTGGACCCGGCGTGGACGGTCGACGACCGGAGTCCGGCCACCGCCGCGGCGGCCCTGCACGCGTTCGCCGTCGCCGACGGCACCGGCGACGAGGAGCACCGGCTGCGGCTGAGCATGCTGCCGGTGTACCGGTCGCACGACGAGTACCTGTTCGTCCGGGTGCTCCAGGCGTACGAGTGCGTCTTCGCCGGGCTCGCCGACGAACTGCGCGGCACGGTCGCCGCCCTGCGCACCGGGCAGCCGGGCACGGCGGCCGGCCCGCTGGCGTCCGCCCGCGACCGGCTCGCCGCCGCCGCGCCGCTGTTCTCGCTCCTGGCCACCATGCAGCCGGAGTCCTTCCGGACCTTCCGGGAGTACACCGAGGGGGCCAGCGCCATCCAGTCCCGCTCCTACAAGCTGGTGGAGTCGCTGTGCCGTACCCCCGACGGGTCGCGGCTGGACTCGGCGGCCTACCGCTCGGTGCCGGAGGTGCGCGAGTGGGTGCTCGCCGGGCACCCGTCGGTCGACGCCGCCTACCGGGCGGCGGCCCACGCCGGCCGGCTCGCCGGGGCCGACCGCGACCGGGTGGAGCGGGAGATGCGCGCCTTCGCCGAGGCGGTGCTCGGCTGGCGGCGCACCCACCACCGGCTGGCGGTCCGGATGCTCGGCGCGCGCCCCGGCACCGGATACACGGAGGGCACCCCCTACCTGGCCGCCGTCCGCTCCACCCCCGTCTTCACCGCCGTCGGCCCCGACCCGGGCGCGACGGCCCCGCCGACGAACACCGGAGGCTGTCCCGCGTGAGCACCCCCGACCCGGCCCCGGCCGCCGACGAGGCGCGCTGCCTCGACGCGGACGCGCACGCCGCCCTGCGCGCCGAGTTCCCGCTGCTGCGCACCTGCGTCTACCTGAACAACAACTCCACCGGCGCGGTCCCGCAGGGCGCGCAGCGGGTGCTGGCCGACTACTGGGAGACCCTGCGCGGCTGGCGCGACGACGTGTGGCAGGGCTGGCACGTCGGCCTCGACCGGTACGCCGACTCGGTGGCCACGCTCATCGGCGCGCCCGCGGGCAGCGTCGTCACCGACGCGAACCTGAGCACCCTGCTGGCCCGGATCGCCTCCTGCTTCGACTACCGCCCGCCCCGCGACCGGGTCGTCACCACCGACCTGGAGTTCCCGACCGTGCCGTTCGTCTGGAACGCGTTCGGCCGCTACGGGGCGCACGCCGACGTCGTCGCCACCGGCGGTGTCCGGTTCGACCAGGACGCCCTCGAAGCGCGCATCGACGAGCGGACGCTGCTCGTGTGCGTGCCGCACGCCAGCTTCGCCTCCGGCGACACCATCGACCTGCCCCGGCTCGTCGCCCACGCCCACGACGCCGGCGCCCTGGTGATCGTCGACGCCTTCCAGACGGTCGGGGTGGTGCCGCTGGACGTGACCGCGCTGGGCGTGGACGTCGTCCTCGGCGGCGCGCACAAGTGGCTGTGCGGCGTCGGCACCGCCTTCTGCTACGTCCGGCCCGACCTGACGCCCCGGCTGGAACCGGCGGCGACCGGCTGGCAGGCCGGGGACGTCGCGCTGACGTTCCGGCCGTCGACCGGCTGGGCGGCCGGCGCGCAACGGTTCGCCGGCGGCACGCCGTTCCCGCTCACCTCGCTGGTCTCCCAGGTGGGCCTGGACCTGCTGGCCGGCGTCGGGGCGCCCGCGATCCGGCGGCACTCCCTGGCCTGCACCGGGCGGATCGTCGAGCGGGCCGCCGCCGCCGGGATCACGGTGGTCAGCCCGACCGAGCCGCACCGCCGCGGCGGCGTCGTCTGCCTCGACGTGCCCGACGGGGAGGCGGTCAAGCGGCGGCTCGCCGCGCGGAACGTGATCTGCAGCTGGCGCGGCTGGCTACGGGTCGGCCCGCACGTCTACAACACCCTGGAGGAGATCGACGTGTTCATGGACGCCCTGGAAGCGGAGGTCCGCCGGTGAACGTCACCCTGTCGCCGCGGGCGCTGATGAGCCTGCTCGCCAACGGCCCGAAGGCGATGGACGTGCTGGAGACGGCCCTCGCCCTGGGCCTGCTCGACGCGCTGGAGCCGGGCCCCGCCCGCCTGGGCGACCTCGCCGCGCGGTTCGGGTTCCGGCCGCTGCGGCTGTACAAGTTCCTGGACTGCCTGGAGAGCCTCGGCGTCGTCACCCGCGAGGAGCCCGACGACGACATCGCCGCCGCCCGCTACCGGGCCGAGCCGGGGCTGCGCGACGCCGTGGCGGCGGTCGTCGGGCCGGGCGCCGTCGAGCGGGACCGGGACCGCTACCCGTGGCGCGTGCTGCACGGCCGGCTGGCCGAGAGCCTGCGCGGCGAGGTCGGCATGACCGACGAGGACTTCGCGTGGCCGCCGCGCACCGACGAGCAGACCGCCGCGTTCGAGCGCAGCATGGCCGTCGGGCTCGGGCCGGTGCTGGAGACCCTGCACCGGCACGCCGACCGGCTCTGGGCGGACCGCCGCCGGCTGCTCGACGTCGGCGGCGGCGACGGCACGCTCGCCGCCCGGGTGCTCGACGACGCCCCGCACCTGCGGGCCGACGTGTTCAACCTGCCGGCGGTGGCGCCCCTGGTGGCCGAGACCCGGCAGCGGCGCGGCCATGCCGAGCGGCTGGGCTTCGTCGGCGGGGACTTCTTCGCCGAGGCGCTGCCGACCGGCTACGACGCGCTGGCGTTCGTCCGGGTGCTGCACGACTGGCCCAACGACGTCGCCCGCCGGCTGGTCGAGGCGGCGTACCGGGCCCTCGAACCGGGCGGGCTGCTGCTCATCGGCGAGGAGTTCCGCACCCCGGACCGGCTGGCGATGCAGTTCTTCTGGAGCTACTTCCTGATCGGCGTCGACAGCTGCGTGAGCCGGCTGCGGGAGGTCGAGTTCTACACGGGGCTGCTCAAGGAGGTCGGCTTCGAGCGGGTGGCGGTGCTGCCCGGCGGCTGGGAGCTGGTCACCGCGTACAAACCGGCGGCCTGACCGGGTCGGGCGGGCCGCGACCCGCCCGACCCGGTCGGCGCGTCAGGCCCGGCGGCCCACCACGGCGCCGTTGGCGCCCGGCGCGTCGAACGTCAGCCGCTCGACGTCGACGAAGCCGGCGTCGGCGAGCCACGCCGCGTACTCGGCGCCGGAGTAGTTCTTGCCGCCCTCGGTCTCGACGAGCATGTTCATGCCCATCAGGGCCGCCTCCGGTGGGCCGGCGCGGTCGTCGTCGAGCAGCAGCTCGCAGATGACGACCGCGCCACCGGGCGGCAGCGCGGCGTGGCACTTGGCCAGCAGCGCCCGGTTGGTCGGTTCGTCCCAGTCGTGCAGGATCATGCTGAGCAGGACGACGTCGTGCCCCTCCGGGAGCGCCGGGTCGGCGAGGAAGTCGCCGGCGACCGTGCCGATCCGGTCGGTCAGGCCCTCGGCCGCGATCCGCTCCTGTGCCTTCGCGCACACGTGGGGCAGGTCGAAGATCGTCGCCCGCAGCTGCGGCAGCCGGCGGCAGAACTCGATCGGGAACGCCCCGGCCCCGCCGCCGACGTCGAGCAGCCGGGTGTGCGCCCCGAAGTCGTACGTGTCGGCCAGCGCGCGGGCGGTGAAGCTGGAGGTGGAGAACATGGCGTCCCAGAACTGCGCCAGCATCTCCGGGTCGACGGTGTCGAACAGCGACTCCTGCGCCTGCGGGTCCCAGGTCAGCGGCCGGTTGGTGCGCAGCGCGTCGGCGATGCGGTGCCACGGCAGGTAGGTGCGCAGGTCGGAGTAGCGCACCTGGGCGCCGAAGTAGTAGGGCCGCCCCTCCACCAGGAACTGCTCGGCCAGCTCGGTGTTGCGGTAGCCGTCGCCGGCCCGCTCCAGCAGGCCGAGGGACGCGCTCGCGGCCAGCAGGAGGTCGGCGGGGCGCTCGTCGAGCCCGAACTCGGCGGCGGCCTCGGCGAGGGTGATCGTCCGGCCGCCCGCGAGGCGGGTGAACAGCCCGAACTCGACGCCGACGGCGAGGGTCTTGAACCCCCACACACCGGCCACCAGACGCATGAGAGGAGAGGGATTGATCATGAGAGCATGAGATCACAGCCCTCGTCGGATCCACAGTAGACACTCCGGGGCGGGTCGCCCGGCCGTCGGCCGGGCCCGCCGCCGCGGGCACTCGGGTGACGGCGGGCACACGCGCGGGCCACCTGCGCACCTGCCGCCGCGGGCGCTCAGGTCGGGGCGGACGCACGCGCGGGCCACCCGTGCGCCCGCCGCAACGACCGGCCGCGCCGCCGCCCCGACGCCCCGCCGGATCGCGCGGGAACCACGCCGCGCCGCCGAGCGACTATCCGTACATGCGGTGCGAGCGGTGGCGGGAGATGCTGTCGGCCCAGTTGGACGGGGAGGAGACCCCGGCCGAGCGGGTCGCGGCCGAGGGGCATTTGATCACGTGCGGTGACTGCCGGGTGTGGTTCGAGACGGCCGCGGCGGTGACCCGCCGGGCGCGTACCCGGGTGGTGACGGCGACGCCCGACCTGGCCGACGCGGTGCTCGCCGCCGTGGCCGGCGGGCCGCAGCGGCGGCCACGGCGGTGGGCGCAACGGTGGTCGGCGCAACGGTGGCGGGAGCGGCTGGTCGCCGGGCTGCGGGCCACGCTGGGGCTGGTGGGGGCGGTGCAGGTGGTGCTGGGCCTGGTGCAGGTCGGCCGGGGCACCAGCGTCGCCCACGCGCACGTCACCGGGCAGCACCTGTGGCACGAGTCGGCGGCGTGGAACGTCGCCGTGGGCGCCGGATTCCTGTTCGTGGCGGTACGACGGTTTCCGCCGGCCGGCGTGCTGCCGATGCTCAGCGCCTTCGTCGCGACCCTGGTGCTGCTGTCGGTCAACGACCTGGTGACCGGCCAGGTCGCCGTGTCGCGGCTGGTCAGCCACGCGATCCTGGTGTTCGGCTGGGTGCTCACCGCGCTGCTGTCGCGCCCCGGCCTGCGGCCGGGTGGGCCCGCGCCCCGGCAGGGCCGGTCGCCGGGATCCCGCTGGCGCGTCGAGCTGGACGCGCCCGAGCCGTCGACGCCGACGCTGCGGCTGCTGCCCCCGCACCCGTACTCGGCGCAGGCCCACGCCCGCCGCGGCGCGGCCGTCGGGGGGCGGGGCGACCGGCGGGCCGCCTGACCGGGCCCCGGTGCCCGGGGCGGGTGGGCTCAGCCGGCCCGCGTCGACCGGGTGTCGGCGTGCCAGGCGGCGACGAGGTCCTCCCGCGCCCGCGCGACCCGGGAGCGGATCGTCCCGACGGGGCAGCCGCAGACCTGCGCCGCCTCCGCGTACGACAGGCCGGCGACCTGGGTGGCGACGAACGCCTCCCGGCGCTCCGGGGCCAGGCCCGCGATGAGCTGGCGCAGGACGACCCCGTCGTCGGCGCCCGGCCCGGTCGCGGTCGCGTCCTCCGCCGCCGCCTGCCAGTCCGGCAGCGCCGCCGTGCGCGGGCGGGTCATCGCCGTGCGGACGTGGTCGACGGCGACCCGGCGGGCAATGCTGAACACCCAGGTGCGGGCCGAGGAGCGGCCGGCGAAGCCGGGCAGGCTGCGCAGCGCGCGCAGGAACGTCTCCTGGGTCAGGTCGTCGGCCTCCCCCGGACCGGCGAGGTGGGCCAGGAACCGCCACACCGGGCCCTGGAGCGCCCGGACGAAGGCGGCGGCCGCCGGCTGGTCGCCCGCGCCGGCCAGCCGCGCCCAGCGGGTCACCTGCTCGTCGTCGGCCCCCGCGCCAGCCAACCCGGGGCCGCTCACGGGCGGCCGTCCGTGCCGGTGCCGACCGGCGGCCGCGACGGGCGGTGCCGTCGGGCGCTCACCTGGACCGGTACGGTCCGTGACGCTGCTCGGTTCACGTGGTCTGTCTCCCGGCCCAGCTCCGGCGGTTGGCACCCCCCGCCGGGGCGGAGGACCGATCTCGATACGCCGCCCGGAAGCGCCGCACCCTGGTTGGTCGGTGGCCGGGGCGGAAAAGTTCCCGGAATCCGCTCGGGCAGGTCCGGGGTTCCTATGCCCGAGTAGCGGTCCGGACACGCCCGTGCGGGCCGCCCCCGGTCAGGGGCGGCCCGCACGGGTGCGCCGGAGCCGGCCGGCTCAGTCGTCGTCCCGGTCGTCGGCGTCGTCGTCGTGGTCGTCGACGTCGTCCCGGTCGTCGTCGGCGTCGACGGGCTCCCGCTCGGCGTCGACCACGGTGCCGTCGTTGCGGTCGACGTCGATCTCGTGCTCGGTCTGCCCGTCGACGATCTCGACGCTCCACACCGCCCGGCCGTTCTCGTCGTCGGCCTCGATCTCGACGATCCGCCCGCCGCCGGCCCGCGCGAGGGCGATCTCGCCGGCCCGCTGCCGGTCGACCTTGGCGGCCGGGGTGCCGGTCTCCGCCGGGGCGCCGGTGGCCGACGGCACGCCGGTGGCCGGGGGAGCACCGGTCGGGGTGCCGGTCGCGCCATCGCCCGGGGTCGTGGTGGCCGCCGGGGCGGCGGTGGCGGCGGTCAGGGTGGTGCGGGCCACCCGGTCGTCGGCGGCGGTGACGCCGACGGCCACCCCGGCCGCCGCCAGCATCGCCGCGCCGCCCAGGGACGCCATGATCAGGGAGTTGCGCTTCATCTCGGGCACCTTTCCTCGTGGTTCCTGCCAAGAAGGATCGGTCCCGGCGCGATAGCGGCGCGCTGCACCGACGCTAAGGCCCGGTTAAGGCCGCGCCGGCGCTAGGAGCGCGGCGGCGCGCCGAGCCAGAGCCGCACCTCCGCACCGCCGCCGGGGGCGGTGCGCAGCTCCAGCCGGCCCCCGGCGGCCTCCGCCGCCCGCCGGGCGATGTCCAGGCCCAGGCCGGTCGACCCGGCCGGGCTCGCGCCCCGGGCCACGGTGGCCGCGGGCATGCCGGGGCCGGAGTCGGCCACGGCGAGCAGCACCCGCCCGTCCCGCCGGGCGAGCCGGACGGTGAACGCGGTGCCGTCCGGGGTGTGCGCGAAGACGTTGCCGAGCAGCGCGTCGACCGCGGCGGCCAGCTCGTCGGCGGGCACCCCGACCGGCAGCGGCCCACCGGCCAGGTCACGGTGGACCTCCCGCCCGGTGTCCTCGGCCAGCACCGACCAGAAGGCCACCCGGTCGGCGACCACGGCGGCCGCGTCGCAGGCGGCCGGGGCGGCGGCCGGCGACCGGTCACGGCGGGCCTGGCGGATCAGGCCGGTCACGGCCCGCTCCAGCGCGTCCGTCGCGGCGGCGATCCGGGCCGCGTCCTGCGGGTCGGGCAGCGACTCGGCCTCCAGCCGCAGGGCGGTGAGCGGGGTGCGCAGCCGGTGTGACAGGTCGGCCACCTGCTCGCGTTCCTGCGCCAGGAGCACCTGGATGCGGCCGGCCAGGTGGTTGAGCGCGCCGGCCACCTCGCGCAGCTCGGCCGGGCCGGCGGGGGTGACCCGCGCGTCCAGCTCGGCGTTGGCGAGCCGGTGCGACACCGCCGACAGCTCGGTGATCGGCCGGACCAGGGTGCGGGCCAGCCGGTCGGCCACGGCCAGCCCCACCAGCACGAGCAGCACGCCGAGCAGGGCCAGCACGAGCCAGGACCGGGTCACCCCGGCCGTCAGCTCGGCGTGGGGCACGACCGTGCGGATCACCCCGGTGCCGTCCGGCCGGCCCTGCACGGCGATCACCACCTCGCGGCCCGCGTCGGACTCCGCGGTGAGGCTCTGCCCGCGTTCGGCCAGGGCCACCGCGGGGGTACGCGGGACGGGCGTGCCGAGCACGGTGTCGCCGGGCAGGTAGACGCTGACCGGGCGGCCCGACTCGGCGGCGAGCTGCTCGACGGTCAGCCGGATGGTCTCGGCGTCGGCGGTGCCCACCACGGGCACCAGGCTCTGCGCGTCGGCGGTGGCCCGGACGGTGGCCCGGTCCTCGGCCACGGCGCGCACCAGCAGCGCCAGCGGCACGAGGAACGCCACGAGGGTGAGCACGCTGACGGCGGCGGCCAGCAGCGCCAGGCGGGCCCTCACGCCGCGCCGCCCGGCGGCTCCAGCCGCACGCCCACGCCCCGCACGGTGTGCAGGTAGCGGGGCTCCTGGGCGCTCTCGCCCAGCTTGCGGCGCAGCCACGACAGGTGCACGTCGACGGTCTTGTCCGCGCCGCCGTACGGGATCTGCCAGACCTCGGTGAGCAGCTCCCGCTTGGTGACCACCTCGCCGGGCCGGGCGGCGAGGTGGTGCAGCAGGTCGAACTCGCGCGGGGTGAGCTCGACCGCGACGCCGTCGAGGGTCACCTGCCGGGCCCGCGGGTCGACGCGCAGGCCACCCACCACGAGCGTGGGATCCGCCGCCCCGGCGGCCGCGCCGCGGCGCAGCACCGCGCGGACCCGCGCGTCGAGCTGGGCGGCGGTGAACGGCTTCACCACGTAGTCGTCGGCGCCGGCGTCGAGGACCCGGACGATCTCCGTCTCGTCGTCCCGGGCGGTGGCCACGATGACCGGCACCGCGCTGACCGCCCGCAGCATCCGCAGCAGCTCCCGCCCGTCCAGGTCGGGCAGGCCCAGGTCGAGCACGACCAGGTCCGGCCGGTTGTCCAGGGCGTCGCGCAGCCCGTCCATCGCGGTCGACGCGGCGGCCACCGCGTGACCCCGGTCCCGCAGCGCCCGCACCAGCGGCGTGCGGATGGTCAGGTCGTCCTCGATCAGCAGCAGGCGGGGCACACGACGAGGCTAGCCGCACCGGCCGGCGGCGGCCGGCGTTCTTAGAACTCCTAACTCTGGGTGCGTTGGAGTTGGCGCCAGCAGATGAGGGCGCAGGCGAGGCTGAGGAAGGCTTCGTGGATGTCGTCGCGGATTTCCCAGCGGATGCGCAGGCGGCGGAACCAGTGCAGCCAGGCGATGGTGCGTTCCACGACCCAGCGTTGGGTGCCGAGGCCGGAGCCGTGGGGTGTGCCGCGTCGGGCGATGACCGGGGTGACGCCGCGGGCCCGGACTTGTTGGCGGTGGCTGTCGTAGTCGTAGCCCCGATCGGCGTACAGCCGGTCGGGGCGACGCCTCGGTGGCCCTGGCCGGCCGCCGATCGCGGGGATGGCGTCGAGCAGGGCGGTGGTCTGGGTGGAGTCGTGCCTGTTCCCGCTGGTCAGTGTGACCGCGAGGGGGATGCCG
This sequence comes from Micromonospora carbonacea, assembly GCF_014205165.1. Taxonomy (NCBI): domain Bacteria; kingdom Bacillati; phylum Actinomycetota; class Actinomycetes; order Micromonosporales; family Micromonosporaceae; genus Micromonospora; species Micromonospora carbonacea. The sequence goes on from NZ_JACHMZ010000001.1 coordinate 3,337,565, forward strand.
CCGGCGTCGGTGATGACGTGGTGTTTCGAGCCAGGCTTGCGGCGGTCGACCGGGCTCGGACCGGTTTTGGGCCGCCCTTGAGCGCCCGGATGTGGGAGCCGTCGATCACCGCCCTCGACAGGTCCAACTGCCCCGCGCCGCGCAGCCGGGCCAGCAGCAGCTCGTGCAACCGCTGCCACACCCCAGCCTGGTTCCAGTCCCGCAACCGGCGCCAGCAGGTCATCCCGCAGCCGAACCCGAGTTCCTGGGGCAGGTACTCCCAGGGGATCGCGGTGTAGAGCACGAACAGGATCCCGCACAACACCTTCCGGTCATCCAACGGCTTACGCCCCGGGTACCGGCTGCGGCGTGGTGGGCGGGGTGGCAACAGCGGCGCGATCTCGGCCCACAACTCGTCCGAGACGATCCACGGCGGCTGCTCACCCCTCCTCACGTTCAGACGGAACGACCCTCACATCCAGTCGGTTACGCCCAACTCATTAAGTTAGGACCTCTTAACCGTCCCTTAGCGTCGTCCCACGCCGGGGCCAACATTCGATCGGGGATAGTCGGGGCATGCGTCGTCGTTCGTTGTTGGCGGTCGCGGGGTGGCTGGCCACCGCCGTGCTCGCCACCGTGATCGGGCTGGCCGCGATCCGGCTGGTCGGGGAGAGCATCACCGGCACCCCGGGCGGGGTGCGCAGCCAGGAGGAGGTCGAGCGGGCGCTGGCCGCCCCGGCGTCCACCGCAGCCGCCTCCCCGACGGGGGTCCCCTCTCCCGGCGCGCCGGTGCCGACCGGATCCAATCCGCCGGAGCCGGGCGGGTCGGGCGGGCCGGAGCCGACCGGGTCGGGCGCGCGGCGGGTCCTGGCGACCACCGGTGGCACGGCCGTGGCCGAGTGCGTCCCGGGCGGGGTGCGGCTGGTCTCCTGGGCCCCCGCGCAGGACCACCGGGTCGCCGACGTCGACCGGGGGCCGGACGACGACGTCGAGGTCACCTTCGTCGGGCCGGGCGGGGAGCACGAGCTGAAGGTGCGCTGCGTCGGCGGCGAGCCGGTCGCCGTCGCCGACGACTGAGGCGGGCCGGCCCCGCACCGGGGCGGCTCAGACGCCCGAGGTGACCCGGTAGGCGTCGAACACCCCGTCGACCCTGCGGACCGCGGCCAGCAGGTGCCCCAGGTGCAACGGGTCGGCCAACTCGAAGCTGAACCGGCTCACCGCCACCCGGTCGCGGGTGGTGGTGAGCGTCACGGAGAGGATGTCGACCCGCTCGTCGGAGAGCACCCGGCTGACGTCCGCCAGGAGCCGCTGCCGGTTGAGTGCCTCCACCTGGATGGCCACCAGGAACGCCGAGGCGGAGGTGAGCTTCCAGCTCACCTCGACCACCCGCTCGGCCTGGGCCCGCAGCTCCGTGGCCTTGGCGCAGTCGTCGCGGTGCACACTCACACCGTTGTTGCGGGTGACGAACCCGAAGACCGAGTCGGGCGGCACCGGCGTGCAGCAGCGGGCCAGCTTGATCCACACGTCGCCGGCGCCCCGCACCACCACGCCCGAGTCGTGGCCGTTCATCCGGACCCGGGGCGGCCGGGTGGCCACGGCCGTCTCGGACATGTCCTCCGCCGCGCCCTCCTCGCCCCCGTACGCGGCCATCAGCTTCTGCACCACCGACTGCGCGGAGACCCGGCTGTCGCCGACCGCCGCGTACAGCGACGCCACGTCGGCCAGGTGCAGGTCCCGCGCGACCGCCAGCAACGCCTCGGGGGTGAGCATCCGCTGCACGGGGACCCCCTGCCGGCGCATGGCCGCGACCAGCGCCTCCTTGCCGGCCTCGATCGCCTCCTCCCGGCCCTCGACGCTGAAGAACTGGCGGATCTTGGTCTGGGCGCGGGGGCTCTTGACGAAGCCCAGCCAGCCCCGTGACGGCCCCGCCGTGTCGGACCTCGACGTGAAGATCTCGATCACGTCGCCGTTGGACAGCGTCGACTCCAGGGGCACCAGCTTGCCGTTGACCCGCGCCCCGATGCACTTGTGCCCGACCTCGGTGTGCACCGCGTACGCGAAGTCCACCGGCGTCGACCCCGTCGGCAACGGGATGACGTCACCCTTGGGGGTGAAGACGTACACCTCCTGGCTCGACAGGTCGAACCGCAACGCGTCGAGGAACTCGCTCGGATCCGCCGCCTCCCGCTGCCAGTCGAGCAGCAGGCGCAGCCACGTCATCTCGTCGACGTGCGCGGGGCCGCCCCCCGCCTGCGCGCCGTGCCGCCACCGGGCCATGATCCCGTACTCGGCGACGCGGTGCATCGCGTGGGTGCGGATCTGCACCTCCAGGTGCCGCCCCGTGGGCCCGACGACCGTCGTGTGCAGCGACTGGTACATGTTGGACTTGGGCAGCGCGACGTAGTCCTTGATCCGGCCCGGCACCGGCGGCCAGTTGGCGTGCACCACGCCCAGGGCCGCGTAGCAGTCGCGCACCGTGTCGACCAGGATCCGCACCCCAGCCAGGTCGTAGACCTCAGCGAAGTCGCGGCCCTGCACGATCATCTTCTGGTAGATCGCATACATGTGCCTCGGCTGGCCCGTCGCCTCCGCCCGGATCCTGGCGGCCCTCAGGTCCGCGTCCACCTTGACGGTGACCTGGCGCAGCAGCGCCTCCCGCCGGGGCCGGCGCGCTTCCACCAGGCGGGCGATCTCCTCGTACCGCTTGGGGAACAGCGTGCTGAACGCGAGGTCCTCCAGCTCCCACTTGATCGTGTTCATGCCGAGCCGCTGCGCCAGGGGCGCGAGGATCTCCAGCGTCTCGGTCGCCTTCTGCTCCTGCTTGGGCCGGGGCAGGAAGGACAGGGTGCGCATGTTGTGCAGCCGGTCGGCCAGCTTGATCACCAGGACCCGCGGGTCCTTCGCCATCGCCACGACCATCTTGCGGATCGACTCCGCCTCGGCGACGTCGCCGAACGTGACCCGGTCGAGCTTGGTCACCCCGTCGACGAGCGCCGCCACCTCGTCGCCGAACTCGACCCGAAGCTGGTGCAGGGGGTACGCGGCGTCCTCGACCGTGTCGCCGAGCAGCCCCGCGACCAGGGTCGTGGTGTCCATGCCCAGTTCGGCCAGGATGGTGGCCACCGAGAGCGGGTGGGTGATGTAGGGGTCGCCGGACTTGCGGTACTGGCCGGAGTGCCACCACGACGCGGTGTCGAACGCGCGCTGCAACAGCAGGACGTCGGCGTCGGGATGGCTCCGCCGGTGGGCGGCCACCACCGGTTCGAGCGCCTCGCTGACCTGGGGGGTGTCGCCGCCCAGGAGGCCGTCGATGCCCATCCGGCGGGCCAGCCGCCGCACCGACGAGACACGGTGCGGCTCCGCGCCGCCGGCCCGCGTCGGACCGGGCGCGGCCGCGTCGGGGACGAGGTCACCGGGCGGGGGCGCTGCCTCGACGCCGTCGAGGTGGGCGAGCGCGGTGACGGCCACGCGGCGCTGCAACGGCGCCAGGCCCGCCTGTCGCGCGAGGCGGACAAGCAGCTCGCGGCCCCGCCCATCGCCCGCGCGGGCGAGCGCGTCGGCGGCCCAGACGCGCTGCCCGCCCTCGAACGCCTCGTCCTGGCCGACCACGGCGAGCAGGGCGGGACCGTCGACGTCGACGAGACGCGCCACCTGTTCCATGATCCATTTGTCGCCGCCGTCGCCGACCGTCCCGTCCGGGTCGACGGGGCGGGGCGGCGTCGGGTGCGGCGCGAGGTCGGCCAGCGTGCGCAGGGCGCCGACCCGCAGCCGGCGGTCGATCCTCGGGTCGGTCACGACGGCCCGGGCCAGGTCGGCTCCGGCGGGCCGGCTGAGGTGGACGCAGGTGTCGACGGCCACCTGCCGGTCGTCGACGGATACGCGCTCGTCGTGGGCGATGGCACGCAGCGCCCGGACGGCGTTGTCCACGACCTCCACGGTCAGGTCGTGGCCGTCGTCGACGAGCGCGCCGACGAACAGGGCCGCGCCGAGGCCGCCGGTGGCCGTCATGGCCCGCAGGGCCGAGGCGACGGCGTCGGGCTGCGGCCACGCCGCGACCAGGAACCGGGCGAAGGACTGCCGCCAGGCGGGCGGGGGCACCGCCCGGCCCGACACGGTGCGCAGCAGCAGGTCGCGGAACGCCGGCCCGGCCCGGTCGGCGTCGTGGGCGACGACCTGCGCGGCCAGATACTCCTGGATGGTCTGGTGCAGGAAGACGAAGTCGTCGCCCCGCTCCAGCAGCACCCCGCTGCGGCGCAGGAGATCGGCGAGCAGGTCCCGCCAGGTGCCCGTCGGCACCGACGGCGGGGGCAGGTGGCGGGTCCACCGGGCGAGCCTGTCGACGGCCGGTTGCGCGTCGCCGGCCAGCCGGTCCGCGGCGAGGCGGCCGATGAGGTCGTCGCGCTCGACGATGAGCCGCTCCCCCGCCTCCTCCGCCTGCCGGCCGTAGCGGCGCAGCCGCCGCAGCACCTGCTGGCGGATGCCGCCGTCGGCGTCGCTGTACTGGCGTTCGCAGAGCAGTTGCACGAAGTCGTGGAAGATCCTGCTGCGCCCGCGCGGCAGGCGACGCGGCGCGCTCGCCACGAACAGCTGGCACAGCATGGTGGCCATCAGCGGGTTGCGGGCCAGCTCCCCCAGCCCGAGCCGGTCGAGCTCCCGGTCGAACTCGTCGGCGGTGTCGCCGGGGCGATCGACCGCGAGGCGGCTGAACCAGCCCTCGGTGAACCGGCGGCGCTGCTCCTCGTCGAAGGCGAGCAGCTCGAACCGCAGCGGCTCCCAGTCCGCCCCCGAAGTGGCGTGCAGGTCGGCGGCCGGCCGGGTGGCGATGACGAACCGGTGCGCGCTGCGCGGCGTCGCCCGGTGGGCGGCGAGGAAGGCGAGGACGTCCTGCCGCCGGCCGGAGTCCATGATCTCGTCGAGGCCGTCGACCAGGACCAGCCAGGTCCCGTCCGACATGGGCGGGGCGTCGAAGAAGCCCGGGGGCCAGGACCCGCCGTTACCCGCCAACCCGAAGTCGGCCCGCACGCTCCGGGCGACCGCCGCACCGAGGCTGTCCGCTTCGAGCAGGTCGGTGGCCTGCACCCGGACCGGGACGTCGGTGACGTCGGTGCTCTGCTGACGCCGGACCAGGTCGCGCGTCACGACGTGGAAGAGGCTGGACTTGCCCGCGCCGGCGCCGCCCACGAGAAACGCGTCCCGGTCACCGTCGAAGACGACCTCGGCGGGGCGGATCGGCGCGGGGACCGACCACGCCGCCGTGGGTGTCTCGTGTAGCCGGGTCGTCTGCCGGACGTAGACGGCGGACAGGGGCGGCAGCTGGGTGGTCGCGGGCATCCGGTACGGGTGCCGGGCCGACGCCCGCTCCGCCAGCGCCAGGTAGGCCCGTAGCTGGGGGCCGGGGAAGCGCCACCGGCCGGCGGCGAGCTGCCGGTCGGTCAGCAGGCTCAGCCAGTGCCGGTGGTGGGGCTGGACGGCGGCGAGGTGCGGGTCGGCGTGCCCGCAGCGGGCGACGATCTCGCCGACGGGCAGCATGTGGGCGCTGCCGGTGGTGCTCGACGTGCAGATCATGCCGCACACCGCGCCGGTGCGGTGGTTGACCACGGGGCTGCCGCTGAACCCCGCCGTGACCGGGGTGCCGCGCAGCCGGAGCAGGCGCAGCGGGTCGTCCTCGCTGCGCCGCGACTGGCCCTCGTAGACGAACGTCGCCGGCTGGCCGCTGCGGAACATGCCGTCGGGGTGCCCGTACGCCCAGAGCGCGTCGCCGACGCTGATCACGGGGCTGGACAGGACGGGCGTCAGCTCGGCCGACGGCACCGACTGGTCGACGGCCAGCAGGGCGAGGTCCAGCCCGGCCCGGCTGCGGTGGACGGCGTCCGGGACGACCCGCAGGGTCAGGCTGACCCCGGCGGCGACCACCCGCCCCAACGCGGTCTCCGGTGTCGGCTGCCCGTCGGCGGCGAGCACGTGCGCGCAGGTCGCCACGGTCGCCGGGGCGACGAGGAAGCCGGTGCCGCGGCTCGGCGCGCCCCCGGACGGCGACGGCACCTCGATGGCCACCGTGGCGGCGTGGAGCAGTTCCTCCCAGCTCGCGTCGACCGCGGTCGCTAGGTCGTCGGCTTTTCCCACTCGAGGCCCACCTTGACGCCGGACTTGGCCGAGGCCTTGCCCAGGATCGCCACGAACTTGCCAGACTCGACGGCGAACTCGCAGCTGAACTCGACCGACAGCCGGGTCACGTCCGCCCCGCGCAGCGAGTCGGCGACCTTGCCGGCGAAGGCCGCCAGCCCGGCGAGCGCCTCGTCCAGGCTGGCCGGACGGCCGGCGACCTCGGCCTCGTCGCTGGACGCCCCCGCCCGCAGGACCCCGGTGGACAGGTAGACGACATGCCCGTCGACCCGCAACGGCACCAGGCTCTCCGGCCCGTCCACGGCAGCGCCGTCCTCGTTCACGCAACCCACCTCACGTCGCTCGTCGGGTGACGAAGGAGATTCGAACGGTAGTCGCTCGGCGCAACGTCCGGGGCCCGCCAGGCCGGGCAAGCCCTTTCCCGCCCGCCGCGACGCCCTTGACATCCGCCGACGCCCTCGACAGCATCGTGGCAAGACATCGACCTGAGCCGATGATGGGCGTCGCCGTCGCCCGGCCACCACCACCGCCGGCCGGGCGAGCGCCACCGACGTCCACCCGGGCGCGTCCTCGTGGGCGGCCCGCGGGCACCGCCACCGTCCCGAGAAGGAGGCCCGATGCCGACCGTGAGCGCGCGCGGCAGGTCGCCGCGCCTGGTCCTGCTGGTCACGACGATCCTCGCCCTGGTCGGCGCGGCAGTGGCGATCAGCCCGCAGGCCGCCTCCGCCGCCACCGTCGACACCGGCGCGACGTACGTGTTCGTCAACCGGCACAGCGGCAAGGCCATGGACCTCTACAACTGGTCCACCGCCGACGGCGCGCCGGTAAACCAGTACGCCCGCAACGACCTCGCCGTGCAGCAGTGGCGCTTCGTGGACGTGGGCGGCGGCTACTACCAGATCCGCTCCGTGCACAGCGGCAAGGTGCTCGAACTGCCCAACGCCGTCGACGGCACGCCGCTCGTGCAGAACCCGGCGGTCAGCGGCAACACCCGCCAGCACTTCGGCCTGGCCGACTCCGACGGCGGACACGTCCGGTTCGTCAACCGGCACTCCGGCAAGGCCCTCGACGTGTGGGGCTGGTCCACCGCCGACGGTGGCATGATCTCGCAGTACCAGGACCTGGGCGGGGCCAACCAGCAGTGGCAGCTCGTCCGGGTGGGCGGCGCCGCCGCCGACTGCGGATCGGGCTCGTTCCAGGCCGAGGCGGTGCTCAGCGGCGGCACCTGGACGGTCCGCAACGGCGGCAGCACCGTCCACACCGGCACCGACCTGCGCGCCGCCGTGCAGGCCGCCGTGAACAGCCTGACCGCCGGGCGCACCAGCAAGCAGCGGGTCGTGGTGCGCGGCTCCGGCTCGATGAGCGCCGGTTCCCGGATCTCGCTGCCCAGCTACACCGCCATCGACGTCTGCGGCACGATCAACGTGACCGGCACCGGCTCCGGCGACCAGGCGCCGATCTACTCGCGGGGCACCACGCAGGTGGAGGTGCAGCACCTCACCGTCACGGGCAACCCGCTGTACGGGATCTTCCTGCGCAACGTCACCAACGTGGTCCTCGGGCAGATCGACATGCGGCTGACCGCCGGCCTGGGCGTCCGCATCGACAACCGCGGCGACACCAGCCAGTGGACCCGCAACGTGCGCATCGACAACGTCTACGTCTCCGGGGCCAGCTCGCACGCCGTCGAGACCTACGGCGTCGACGGCCTGACCATCGGCACCGTCACCGCCCGCAACGTCGGCGAGTCGGGGCTGCTGCTCAACCAGACGATCAACGCCACCGTCACCACCGTGGACGCGGAGAACGCCGGCGCCGGCACCGGCTACGCGGCGTTCCGCATGGCCAACCGCAACGGCCGCATCGGCGACAGCTACCCGACCAACGTCCGGGTCGGCACCGTGCGGGCCCGGGGCGGTGGCCGGGGGATCTTCTGCGTCTCCGAGTCCGGCGGCGCGGCGATCGACCGGGTCGACATCGCCAACACCGGCAACAACGCCATCCTGATCGAGAACTGCTACGGGGTGAACATCGCCTCCGGCGGCGGCACGATCAGCGGCGGCGGCGAGGTGCGGCTCGCCGAGCGCACCGAGTTCCCCGGCACCCGCGACATCACGCTGCGCAACTTCACGCTGGTCAACAACCGGATCGTGGAGAACCCGTGCGTGGACAACCTGACCATCAGCAACGTCACGCTGAACAACTCGTCGATCAGCCGCTGCTGACCGGGCGGCGCACGGGGGCCGGCGCGGGCGCGCCGGCGGCGGCTCAGGCGGGGTCGGCCCGGCCCAGCCGCCAGTACCCCATGAACGCCACCGCCCGCCGGTCCAGCCCCCGCTCGGCCACCAGGTGCCGGCGCAGCGTCCGGATGACGCCGGCCTCCCCCGCGAGCCACGCGTACAGCGGCACCGGCGCCGCCGGGACCGGCACCTCCCAGAGGAGTTCCCGGTCCACGTCGACGTCGGTGACCGGGCCGGCGGCCGGCGTGGGGCCACAGAGCTCGCCGGCCGCCGCCGCGACGGCGGGCACGAGGCGGCTGCCGTGCCGCCCACCGGCCCGGGGCAGCCAGGTGACCCGCACGCCGGGCGGCGCGGCGACGCCGAGCGCGTCGGCGGGCTCGGGCACCTCCAGCAGCGCCCGCCCCCGGGCGTCGGCCGGGAGCCGCTCCAGGATGGCGGTGATCGCCGGCACGGCGGTCTCGTCGCCGGCCAGCAGCAGCCGGCCCGCCGGCGGCGGCCGGAACTCGATGCCGCCGTGCTCGCCGTCGAAGCCGGCGTCGGGGCCGAGCAGGGCCGCCCGGTCGCCGGGGCACACCCGGCGGGCCCACCGGGTCGCGGGGCCGCCGTCGCCGTGCAGGACGAGGTCGACGTCCACCTCGGCCAGGTGCGGGCGGGCCGCCCGGACGGTGTACGTGCGGACCGGGTTGCGCAGGTGCTCGGGCAGGGCCCGGTAGCGGATGTACCAGTCGGGGCCCCCGGGCAGGTCGACCTCGGCCCGCCCGGGCAACGGCAGCGCCAGCTTGATCCGCTGGTCGTAGCCGTTGTCGGCGAAGCGGTCGAGGTCGACGCCGGTGAAGGTGACGCGGACGAACGACGGGCTGAGCCGCCGCACGGCGCGGACCTCGACGTCGAACAGCCGCCACGGCGCGATGGGCAGGGTCTGGGTCATGGCGCCTCTCGGACGTGGGCGGGTTCCGTCCCACGGCACCCGGCGTCGATCATCGGACACCGGTCAGGTTAGCCTACCCTTACACGAGCGCGCGCAGGGGTGGGGCGTCGTCCCCCCACCGGGCGACCCGGCGACCGGATCAGCCTTGGGCGGCGACCCGGTCGAGGAAGACCGACCGGTCCAGGAAGAGCAGCTGGGCCCGCTTCTCCGGCAGGTCGATCCGCGGCCCGGGCACGAACCCGGCACGGACCAGCCGGGCGACCGCCCGGTCGTTGCGCGCGTCCGGCTCGGCGACGATGCGCAGCCGGGCCGGGTCGGCCAGCACGAAGGCGAGGAACGCGTCGAGGAGGGCTCCGGTGAAGCCGGGCTCGACGCCGCCGTCGGGCGGACCGATCAGCAGGTGGACGCCGAAGTCGCCGGGGCGCACGTCGTAGCATTCCCCGACCGGGTCGGCCGCCGGCTCGTAGGTCTGGAACAGCGCCGCCGGCCGGCCGTCGCGGTGCACCAGGTAGGCGTGGTGGGTGGCGAGCGAGTCGAGGTACTCGTAGATCTCGCGCACCCGCTCGCGGCTGGCCTCGCGCATGCCCCAGAACCGCGACCGCTCCCGGGTGACCCAGTCGTGGATCACGTCGACGTCGCGGGCCGGCTCGACGGGGCGGATGAGCACCTCGCCGAACCCCTCGACGCGTCGCCGGCAGGTGGTCGTTGCGGTCGTCATGGGACTCCTCGGTGGACCGACACCGTGACGGACAGTCACGTAGGGGTAGCTTAACCGGCACATCGACGGGCGTACCCGCCGCCCCGTCCACCCGCGACGTCCGGGCACGCACGCGGCCGGGCGGCCGGCCCCCGTCGGTGTCGGGGCCGGCCGCCCGCCTCGCCGCGTGGCGCGGCGGCTACCTCCAGGTGTCGGTGTTGGTCCGGACGCCGCCGGCCGGGGTGGTGAAGGTGCGGTTGCCCCCGGACTCCCAGGTGACGGTGCCGTCGGGGTTCTTCTTCACGTACTTGTACTCGACGGCGGTGTTCGGGGGCAGGTCGACCGTCGCCCGCCAGACCGGGTAGTCGGCCGGGGAGAGCGCCACGGCGTTGGCCGGGTTCCACCCGCCGAGGGCCGCGACGTTGCCGACGACGTAGACGTTCTGGCCGTAGCTGGTCGTGACGGTGGCGTGGAACGAGGTGGCGACCTGCCCGCTCGTGACGGTGTCGCCGCGGAACGTCTCGGTGACCGCGTAGGTGCCGCCGGCGGGGGTGGTGAACGCGCGGTTCGCCCCGGACTCCCAGGTGACCGCGCCGGCGGCGGTCTTCTTGACGAACTTGTACTCCACCGCCGTGGACCGGGGCAGGTCGACCACGGCCCGGTAGCTGCCGCCGCCCTGCGCGGTCAGCTTGACGGCGCCGGCCGGGGCCCACGAGCCCAGCTCGGCGACGCTGCCGACCACGTAGACGTCCTGGCCGGCGGCCGGGGTCGCGCCGACGGTGAAGGTCGTGGCGATCCTGTCGGTCGGGTTCGTCGTCGGGGTGGCCGTCGGCGACGCGGTCGGGGACACCGTGGGGCTGGCCGTCGGCGACGGGGTCGCGCCGGGGCGGGCGTTCACGTGGATCGCGACCGCGTCGTTGGCGGGGATCGTCACCGACGCCCGGCCGCCGGAGACGGTCACCGTGGCGCCGGCGCAGCCGGACGCGGTGGCGGGGCCGGAGACGACGTCGCAGTAGCGGCCGTCGGCGAGGCCGGTGGCGAACGTGGCGGTGGCGGCGCTGCCGGAGTCGTTGATGCCGATCCAGGCGCGGTCGCCGCGGTGGAAGCCGATGACGTTGCTGTTCACCGCCGTGAAGTCCGAGACGGTCCTGACCGACCGCGCGGCGTTGGCCCAGCCGACCATGCCCTTGATGCCGGTGGACTGGGTCAGGCAGTTCCAGGAGCTGCCGCAGACGGTGTCGGTGACGTAGCCGGTGCCGTCGGCAGGCGGGGACTGGTTGCGGTCGGACCAGGAGAAGCTGTCGTAGACCGACGGCTTGCCGTGCGGGTAGGCCAGGGCGAAGTAGGTGGCCAGGGTGTAGTCGCTGCCGTTCTTGTAGGACAGCACGACCCCGTCGCGCTCCAGGTCGTGGTTGGTGACCATGGCGAAGACGTTGGCGCTGGGCGCGTCGAGGTTCCAGCTGCCGACGTTGGCGAGCGTGGAGATCGAGCCCTGGAAGGCTGACTTCAGGCCCTTCGCGTACGCGAAGTCGAGCACGTCGCCGTTGCCGGTGAAGGCCCGGGCCTTGAGGGCGTCGTTGCTCGCGCCGTCGAAGATCTCCTGGGCGACGTACGGGCGCTTGTTCTCGGCGACGGTGTTGTCCAGCTTGCCGAGGATCGCCGCGAAGTCCTCCTTCTTGACGTGCTTGACGGCGTCCACCCGGAACCCGTCGACGCCGAGGCCGATCAGGTCGTTGAGGAAGGCGGCGATCTTGGTGCGGACGCTGTCCTTCTCGGTGTACAGGTCCGTCAGGGACAGCAGCTCGCAGCTGGTGACCTGGGCCTCGTTGTTCCAGTCGGTGATGGTGCCGTTGGTCGGGCAGTTGTCGCCCGGCCGGTGGAAGTCGCCGGCGCCGTAGGGCACGGCGGGGAAGCTGTAGCCGGGGCCGGAGAAGTCGGTGCCGGCGTAGCCGACGACGGACTCCGGGTTGTTCGCGCCGGCCATGTGGTTGACGACCGCGTCGACGTAGACCCGCACGCCGGCGTCGTGACAGGCGGTGACCATCGCCGCGAACTGCGCGCGGGTGCCGAAGCGGCTCTCCAGCTTGTACGACACCGGCTGGTACACCTCGTACCAGGGGTGCACGCCGTCGGCGCTGGTGGGCAGGCTGACCGACTCCTGGGGCGGCGCGACCTGGACCGCGCCGTAGCCGGCGGGGCCGAGGTGGTTGGTGCAGGCGGCGGAGACGGAGGTCCAGTTCCACTCCCACAGGTTCGCCGTCACCTCGCTGTCGTTGAGGGCGACGGCGGCGCGGGCGGGGGTGGCGGTGGTGGTGGCGGCAGCGACGATCGCCGGCGTCGCCCCGGCCGCGACGATCGCGGCGGCGAGCAGCAGGCGACCGGCGCGGCCACGGGGGTGTGGCCCTACGGGTTCCATGACAGGGGGGACCTTCTTCCGGGGTCGAAGAGGCACTGACGCGTGTGGACGGCCGTCCGGGTAGCGAAACGATGCGGCATACCTGAAAGAGATTGCAAGACCTTGCGGCAAGATTCTTGAAACTCGGCGGCAACATGACCGCCGCGCGGACGATCGCACTGCCCCGGAAAGAAGCAGGCCAGCCGCCGCGCGCCCGCTCCGATGGGTCACCGAAGGGGCACGCGGCGTGCCTCGAAAACTGGGACGGCGTTGACGCGCCAGCCGGCCCGCCGTAGCTTCCTCCGCAAGAGGTTCCAGCGGCTTTCAGACCCGGCGTCGCCGCGTCGCGTCCCGGCTCAGCCGGCCCGCTGGGCGCGGCGCAGCAGCCACGCGGCGAGCAGCCCGCCGGCGAGGACCGCGCCGGCCCCGACGGTCTGCCCGGTCTCCGACGCGGCGCGGAAGGCGGCGGTGACCTGGCCACGCTCGGCGTCCGTGGCGGCGGCCGCCAGCGCCGCGGGGAACGAACCGGCCCCGGCGAGCGCGGCGGGCAGGAGGGCGGCGAACCGGGCGTTGAGCACCGCCCCCAGCACGGCCACGCCGAGGCTGCTGCCGACCTCCGTCATCGTGCCGTCCACGCCGGCGCCCGAGCCGGCCTTCTCCGGCGGGATCGCGCTCATCACCGCCTCCACGATCGCCGGGTTGGCCAGGGCGCAGCCGGTGCCCATCGTGAGCAGCCCGGCCAGCAGCACGCCGTAGCCGTCGGACGGGGCGTGGGTGACCAGCAGGAGGCCGCCGGCGAGCAGCGTCATGCCGACGGCGATGGCGGCGGCCGTCCCGAGCCGGTGGATCAGCCGCGCGGCCACCCCGGCGAGGTTGAGCACGACGATGGACAGCGCGAACGGGACCATCCGCAGCCCGGCCTCCCAGGCGGGGTAGCCGCGGACGAACTGGAGGTGCTGGGTGAGCAGGAACAGCGCGCCGGTCGCGCCGAAGGTGATCAGGACGACCCCGGAGATCGCGCCGACGAAGCGGCGGTTGCGGAACAGGCCCATGTCCAGCATGGGGTGGGCGACCCGCAGCTCCCACCGGACGAAGGCGGCGAGCAGCAGCGCGCCGCCGACGGCCGCGCCGAGCACCGGTGCGGAGAACCAGCCCCGCTCCGGGCCCGCGATGATGGCGTACACCACCGCGGTCAGGCCGGCGGTGGACAGCGCCACCCCGGCCAGGTCGAACCGCCCGCCGGCCGGGTCCCGGGACTCCGGCACCAGGACCGCGCCCGCCGCCAGGCAGAGCAGCACGATCGGGATGTTGACCAGGAAGATCGCCTCCCACGGGAAGTGGGCGAGGATGGCGCCGCCGACGGGCGGCCCGGCCGCGAAGCCCAGCGCGCTCGCCGCCGCCCACACGCCGATGGCCCGGGGGCGCTCGGCGGCGTCGAAGACCTGCATCGCCACCGCCAGGGTGGAGGTGACCAGCAGGGCCCCGCCGACGCCCATCCCGGCGCGGGCGGCGACGAGCTGGCCGGTGGACCCGGCGAGCGCGGCCAGCAGCGAGCCCAGTCCGAACAGGACGAGGCCGGCGAGCAGCATCCGGCGGCGGCCGTACCGGTCGACGACGCCGCCGGCGGTGATCAGCAGCCCGGACTGCACCAGCGCGTACGCGTTGATGGTCCACTGCACGTCGGCGGTGCTGGCCCCCAGCTCGGCGGTGAGCACGGGCACCGCCACGGTCAGCACGGTGTTGTCGAGCACCACGGTGACCTGGGCGAGGCAGAGCACCGCGAGGATCAGCCACCGGGTGCGCAGCGGGCGGGCGGGGGCGGCCGGGGGCACCTCGGCGGCCGGGGCGGGCAGGCTCACGGGCCGGTCCGCACGGTCGCCGGGGCCACGGGCGCAGCGGGCCCGGCGGCGGGGGCCGGCGCGGGGCGCGGGTGGCGGCGCTGGTGCGCCACGCCCACGGCGACGCCGGCCGCGACCAGCACGACCGAGCCGACCGCGACGGCCGGGTAGCCGACCCGGTCGGCGGCGGCGAGCCCCACGGAGGCTGCGGCGAAGGAGCAGACCAGCCCGAACGACGACAGCACCGTGAAGTCGGTGCCGCCGCTGCCCGGCCGGGAGTAGTCCATGTTGACGGTGTAGAGCACGACGTTCGCGGCCGTGTACGCGGCCATGAAGGCCGACAGCGCCAGCACCGTCGGCGCGAGCGGGGCGCGACCGGTCAGCAGCGGCAGCAGCGCCGCCGTGGACGCCGCCAGGGCCACCCCGGCGGCGACGAGCACCCCGGCGCGGCCGAGCCGGCCGACCAGGGCTCCGGCGGCCAGCCCCGCCACGACGGCCGGCACGCTGGTGACGACGCCGGTGACGACGCCGATCCGCTCCAGCGACCAGCCCGCGTCGACCAGGGCGGGCGACACGAGGGCGTACGCCGCGCCCGCTCCGGTGTAGACCAGCGGCACGACGCCGAAGGTCCACCAGCGGCACCCGGGCTGCCCGAACACCGACCACAGCGCCCGGTACGCCGGCCCGACGCCGGCGGGACGGGCGACGCGCGGGGGCTCCCGGAAGCGCCACACCACCAGCAGCCCGACGGCGGTCAGCCCGGCCAGCAGCAGGATCGCCGGCACCCAGCCGTACCGGTCGTAGACGACCACGCAGGCGCCCCCGCCGAGCAGGTTGCCCACGTAGCTGGCGGACACCTGGACGCCGTTGCCGACGCCCCGGGCGCGCTCGGAGAGCACCCGGACGGCGACGGCGTCGACGGCGATGTCCTGGGTGGCCGACAGCAGCACGTACGCGGCGCAGATCGCCACGATCGGCCCGAGCTGCCCGGCGGGCCGGGGGTACGGCAGCAGGGCGAGCAGCGCGAGCACGAGGCCGCCCTGCAACGCCAGCAGCCAGGACCGGTAGTGGCCCAGGCGGCGGGAGCCGAACCGGTCGAGCAGCGGCGCCCAGAGGAACTTGATCGGCCAGATCAGGCCGACGAACTGCAACAGGGCGAGGGTGTCCAGCGAGGTGCCGCCGTCGCGCAGGATCGCGGTCAGGCCGACGGTGATGAACCCGATGCCGAGGTACTGGGTGACGTAGAGGGTGGTGAGGGTGCCCAGCGGTGACCTCACCGGGCGCTCCAGTAGCCCAGCGCGGTGAGCTGGTGCCGGCCGACGCCGAGGGTGCGGCGCAGGTGCCGGGTGATGTCCCGGGTGCTGGCGGCCTCGCAGGCCACCCAGTAGTGCGCGTCGTCGACGCCGGGCAGCGCCGAGCGGACGGTGTCGACGAGGTGCCGGCCCTCGTCGCGGCGCGGCACCCAGACGACCTCGTGGTGCTCGCGGGCCCGGGGCGGCAGCGCCTTCTCGTCGTCGTGGGCGTACTCGACCCAGACCGTCGCCGGCACGTCGGGGGCGGCGTCGAGCAGGCTGTTCACGGCCGGCAGCGACGCGGCGTCGCCGACCAGGTAGAGGTGGCGCGGGGCGGGGTCGGGCAGGCGGAACCCGCTGCCCTGCACGGTGGCCTCGATGGTGTCGCCGACGCGGGCGGCGCTCGCCCAGCGGGCCGCGACCCCGTCGTGCAGGGCGAACTCCAGGCTGAACCGCCCGGCCGCCGGGTCCGGGTCCACGAGGGTGTAGGCGCGCTGGTGGGGCCGGCCGTCGTTGTCGAACCACAGCCGGATCCACATGGTGGGGTGGACGCCGCACTCGGCGAGCAGGCCGCCGTCGTCGACGTGGAGCCGCTGGTAGCGCCCGCCCACCGACTCCGTCCCCCGCACCGTGAGCCGGAAGGTCCGGCCGCCCATCGCGCGCAGCACCAGGGCTTCCCAGTTCCGTTTCACGCACCCCTCCAGTAAGGTCTGCCTAAGTTAGGGGAGGGTAACCTAAATGACGCTGTTACGGGAGTCGACGCCACCGCCGGCGTCGCTCGCGCCGCCCGTCGGGCCGCCGGTCCGCGCCGCCGGCATCCACCGCGACACCTGGGGCGTGCCGCACCTGTGGGCCGACACCGTGGACGACCTCGCCCGGCTCCAGGGCCGGGCCACCGCGCTCGACCGGGCCTGGCAGATCGAGGTGGAGCGGTGGCGCTGCGAGGGGCGGCTCGCCGAGCACGTCGGCCCCGCCGAGGTGGGCTGGGACCGCTTCGCCCGCCGGGCCCGCCTCGACGACACCGCCCGGCGCTGCTACGCCCGGCTCGACCCGGCCACCCGGCGCTGGGTCGCCGCGTACGCGCAGGGGATCAACGACGGGCTCGCCGAGGGCGCCGCCGCGGCCCCGGAGTTCGCGGCGGCCGGCTGCGCCCCCGGCCGGTGGCGGCCGTGGTCGCCGCTCGGCGTCTTCCTGGTGCAGCACGTGCTCTTCTCGACGTTCCCCAACAAACTGTGGCGGGCCCACGTCGCCGCCACGCTCGGGCCGGCGGCCACCGCCCTGTTCGACGTCGAGGCCCCCGGCGGCTCGGGCAGCAACGCCTGGGTGACGCCGGCCGACCCGGCCACCGGCCGCGGCCCGGTCGTCGCCGGCGACCCGCACCGGATCCTCGAACTGCCCGGCGTCTACCAGCAGGTCCGCCTGGCCTGCCCCGAGTTCGACGTGCTCGGCTTCGCGTTCCCGGGGGTGCCGGGCCTGCCCCACTTCGGCCACGCCGGCGACGTGGCCTGGGCGGTCACCAACGCGATGGCCGACTACCAGGATGTCTACCGCGAGCGGCTGCGCCGCGACGGCGACGTGGTCCTGGTCCGCGAGGCCGACGGCTGGGCGCCGGCCCGCCGCCGGGTCGAACACGTCGTGGTACGCGACGGCGAGCCCGTCCCCGTCGAGGTGATCGAGACGGCCCGGGGGCCGGTGGTCGACCACGACCGGGACACCGGCGAGGCGCTGAGCCTGCGCGCGCCCAGCCGGGTCGAGCAGCGCTGCGGCTTCGACGCGCTGCTGCCACTGCTGCGGTCGCGGACCGTCGACGACGTCGCCACCGCGCTCAAGGACTGGGTCGAGCCGGTCAACAGCGTGCTCGTCGCCGACCGGTCGGGCGCGGTCACCCAGCTCGTCGCCGGCCTGGTGCCGGTGCGCGACGACCGGTGCCGCCGCGAGCCGGTGCCCGCCTGGGAGCCCCGCTACCGCTGGAGCGGCCGGTACGCGGCGCTGCCCCGCACGACGGTCACCGGGTCCACGGCCTGCGCCAACGACCGCCGGCCCGACGTGGCGGCGCTGGGCCGCGACTTCGCCCCGCCGCACCGGGCCCGCCGCATCCGCGCCCTGCTCGCCGAGGGCGCCGCGCCGGCGGCCGTGCACATGGACACCCGGCTCGACGTGGGCGTGCTGCGCGGCGTCCTCGGCCGGCTCGACCCCGACGCCCGCACCGGCCCGGCCCGCGACCTGTGGAAGCGGCTGGCCGCCTGGGACGGGCGGATGGCCGCCGACAGCGGCGACGCCGCCGCCTACGCCGCCTGGCGGGCGGCCCTCGCCCGGGGGCTGCACGAGCACCCGGCGCTGCGCCCGCTGCGCGCCCCGGGCGCGTACGACGAGCTGTTCCGGCCGTGGACGAACCCCCTCGGGCGGATCGGCCACGCCCTCGACGCCGTGGTGGCGGGGCTGCCCGGCCTCGGCGTCGACGTCGGGCCCGTGGCCGCCGCCGCCCTGGAGGAGGTCGCGCACGGCGACCCGCCCGGCACCTGGGGTCAGCGGCACGCCCTGCACCCCGTCCACCTGCCGGTCTGCCCCGAGGTCGACGCGGCGGTGGCGGCGATGCGCGACCGCGTCGCGCTGGCCGGCGACAGCGACTGCGTGCTCGCCACCAGCAGCGTCCCCGGCCTGTCGGACGCCTGCTGGCGCGGCCCGGTCGCCCGCTACGTGTGGGATCTGACCGACCGGGCGGCGAGCCGGTGGGTGGTGCCCTTCGGCGCGTCGGGTCGCCCCGACGACCCGCACTTCGCCGACCAGTTGCCGCTGTGGGCCACCGGCGACCTCGTCCCGGTGGAGACCGACTGGCGGCTGCTGACCCGTGAATCCGAGAAGAGGGACACGTGACGTACCAGGAGACCCTGCCCGGCCTCGGCGAGCTGTCCCTCGTCGAGGTCGACCCGCAGGCCCACGCCGAGCTGCTGCACGGCTGGGTCACCCAGCCCCGGGCCGTGTACTGGGGCATGGGCGGCTACACCGTCGAGGAGGTCCGCGAGGTCTACGCCTTCGTCGACGGGCTGGCGACGCACCACGCGTACCTGATCCTGCTCGACGGCGCGCCGGTCGGCCTGTTCCAGACCTACCGGCCGGAGGCCGACCCGGTCGGCGAGCGGTACGCGGTGCTGCCCGGCGACATCGGCATGCACCTGCTGCTGTCCCCCGGCCGACGCCCGCCGCGCGACTTCACCGGCGCGGTGGGGCCGGCGCTGGTGCGGTTCCTGTTCCGGGACCCGACCCGGCAGCGGGTCGTGGTCGAGCCGGACGTGCGCAACGAGCTGGCGCTGCGCCGGCTGGCGCGCTCCGGGTTCACCCTCGACGACGAGATCGACATGCCGGACAAGCGGGCGCGGCTGGCGTTCCTGACCCGGGACCGCTTCGAGACCCTCTTCCCCGCCCCGCTGCCCGGCTGACCGACGCCGGGGGCCGCCGGGGCGGCCGGGGCCGGGCGCGACGATGTCGTGTTCGACTCAGCTGCCTACTAGGGGGGCGTCACCTCGCCGGGCGGTGCGACCGGGCGGCCCCGGGACGGCCGGCGGCCGCCTCGCCCAGCGGGTCGCCGGCGAGCCAGGTGCGCAGCGCCCACCACCAGCGCACCGTCTGCGGCACCGGCCACCGGCCGCCCGGCTCGGCGAGGGTCGGCGGCATCCCGGTCAGCTCCTGCAACCGGCGCAGCCGGTAGCGCACGGTGTTCGGGTGCAGGTGCAGGGCCTCGGCCGTGCGGTCCAGCCGCTGGCCGTGGTCGAGGTAGGTCAGCGCGGTCGAGGCGAGCTGCCGGTGGAACTCGTCGGCCGCGTCGAGGGCCGCCAGCAGCTCCCCGCTGACCAGGTCGGCCAGGGCCGGCTGGGCGGCCAGCGCGGTCTCCCCGGCGAGGTCGACCACCCGGTGCAGGCCACGCAGCCCGGCCCGGGACGCGGCGCGCAGGGCGGCCACGCAGAGCCGGTGCAGGGCCGGGGCCTGCGCCAGGGGCCGCGCCGGGGCGGCCACCACGAGCCCGGCCGCGTCGGCGAGGTCGGCGGGCGGCAGTCGTACGCACAGGCCGGCGAGCCGGTCGTCGACGGCGCCGAAGAGCGCGCCGCCGCCGCAGAGCTGCCGCTCCACCGCCGCGATCCGGGCCGGGTCGGTCAGCTCGGTGACGACGCAGTGGTAGCGGCCGTCGGGGCGCAGCCCGAAGGCGGCCAGGTCGTCGGGGCGCGGCCCGAGGGCGTCCCCGGGGCGCGCGTCGCCCGCCTCGTCGAGCAGCAGCCGCCGCAGCAGCCGGTTGCGGGCGTCGCGGCGGGAGCGGGCCAGCTCCAGCTCCGCCGTGTGGTGGCCGTCGACCAGGGCGCGTTCCAGCGCGCTGGCGTACCGGCCGAGCTCCAGCAGGGCGTCCAGCAGCGCGGTGTCGGGTATCCCGGCGGCCCGTCCCCGGTCCAGTGCGATCTCGACCACGCGCTGCCGGCCGGCCTGCACCCCGCGCAGCAGGCCGGCGACCGAGACGCCCTGCGCCGCCCGGTCGGCGCCGAGGCGGCGGGCCTCGGCGAAGTCCCGCTCGCTGGGCTCCGTCAGCCGCTCGAACGACGCCAGCCCGGCGGCCAGCAGCGCCGCCACGTGCCGGCGGTTCTCGGCCGTCGGCAGCCGGGCCACCTCGGGCGAGTGCACCCGGGCCGCCTCGACCATCTCGTCCACCACCCGCCGGTCGGTCGCCAGGTCGCGCAGCAGCGCGCCGAGGGCCCCGGCCCGCTCCGGCATCGTCATCGGCCCGCTTCCCTCCGCCCGGGCCACTGTGGCCCGTCCACAACGACCTGGCCGGGTTTTGGCCCCCGTGCCCTACCGGGAGTCCGGCTTCGGTTGGTTTCCTTCTGTTACCGCAAAGTAACACCGCACCAGCGCACGCGGAACGCCACCATCGGTCGCCCCACCGGCAGGAGCAGCCCATGCCCGCAGCAGCACCGTCGTCCCCGCCCGTCCGCCGTCCCCGCGCCCGGCGGTACGGGGCCGTCGCCGCCGCCCTCGCCGTCGTGGCCGTCGCCGCGCCGGCCCCGGCCGTCGCCGCCCCCGCCGCCCCGGTGGGCGCCGCCGCCCTGGAGGAGGTGATGTTCGTCGGCAACAACTGGGAGGGCACCGTCGACGTCATCCGCTCCCGGGGCGACTACGCCCGCCTCGGCCGGGTCAACGTCGTGCCCGACAAGCAGCAGCGGCTCTGGGAGATCTACCTCAACCCGATCAAGCTCGCCTTCTACCTGGGCATCCAGCAGGGCCCCGGCGAGGGGCACGACCAGCTCGTCGACGACATGTACACCACGCCGGACGGCACCGCGCTGGTGGCGTCCCGGCCCAGCTTCGCCGACGTCGTCTCGATCGACCTGCGCACGGGCGCGGTGCGCTGGCGGTTCCCCGTCTCCGGGTTCCGCTCCGACCACATGGCCGTCTCCCCGGACGGCACCCGCGTCGCGGTGTCGGCGTCCACCTCGGACACCGTGCACGTGCTCGACATCGACACCGGCAAGCAGCTCGGCTCGTTCGGCACCGGCGACACCCCGCACGAGAACATCTTCACCGGCGGCGGCCGGTACATCTGGAACATGTCCATCGGGGACGTCAACAGCTCCTTCGACGCCCCGTCGCAGGACTGGACCAAGGGTGACCGGAAGATCACCATCGCCGACGCGGGCACCTTCGCGAAGGTGAAGGAGATCGACATGCGGCCCCGCCTCGACGCGTACGGCCGCAGCGACCTCTCCGACGCCGTCCGGCCGGCGGTCTTCACCCCGGACGAGAGCAGGCTCTACTTCCAGGTGTCGTTCTTCAACGGCTTCGTCGAGTACGACGTGGCCGGCGACCGGGTCACCCGGGTCGCCACGCTGCCGAAGAACCCGAACACCACCGAGGACCGCACGAAGTGGGTCAACGACTCGCGGCACCACGGCATGTCGATCAGCCCGGACGGGGCGAAGCTCTGCGTCGCCGGGACGATGGACGACTACACCACGATCGTCGACCGTTCCACCCTCACGCCGGGTCCGCTGGTCACCGCCAGCAAGCCGTACTGGGCGACGGTGAGCGGCGACGGCCGCGACTGCGTCATCTCGGAGTCGGGCGCCGACCAGGTCACCGCGATCAGCTTCGCCACGGGCCAGAAGGTGGTCAGCGTGCCGGTCGGCGACCACCCGCAGCGGGTGCGGATCGGGCACCTCCCCGCCGGCTGGACCCCGCCGGCTGCCCGGTAGTCCCCCGCGCGGGCGCGGCCCGGCCGGATCACCGGCCGGGCCGCGCCCGTCTGTCGGGGTGGTCAGCCGCCGAGGCTGGCGGCGGCCGAGGCGATCGCGGAGGCGAAGTAGCTCACCTGCGTGTAGACGCCCGGGTAGTTGGGGCGGGCGCAGCCGTTGCCCCAGCTGACGATGCCGACCTGGATCCAGGCGTTGGCGGCGTCGCGGCGGAACATCGGGCCGCCCGAGTCGCCCTGGCAGGTGTCGGTGCCGCCGGAGGCGTAGCCGGCGCAGATCTCCTCGGCCGGGATGATGTCACCGCCGTAGTTGGCGCTGCAGACGGAGTCGCTGACGAACGGCACGGTGGCCTTGAGCAGGTAGCGCTGCTGCGCGCCGCCCTCGCGCGCCGCGCCCCAGCCGGCGACGGTGAAGGTGCCGCTGTCGTACGCGCCGGAGGTGGCGATGGGCAGGGTGGCCAGGCCGGTGACCGGGGTGGCCAGGCGGATCAGCGCCCAGTCCTTGCCGGAGCCGTTGTAGCCGGGCGCGCGGTAGACGTAGTTGGACCGGACGGTGATCCGGCTGGCCGACTGGAGGTCGACCACGCCGAGCGTGGCGGTGATGCTGGTGTTGGCGCCGGTGCGGCTGACGCAGTGCGCGGCGGTGAGGACCAGGGTGGGGCTGTAGAGCGCGCCGCCGCAGCCCATGGAGAGCCGCACCATGAAGGGGAACTCGCCCTGGGCGGCGGGCGTGCCGCCGACCACGTTCGGGGTGACCGTGGCGTCGCCCGCGGCGGCGGGTGCGGCGAGGGTGAGGCTGCCCGCGGTCACCGCGGCCAGCGCGGCGGCCAACAGGCCGGTGAGGGTGCGCCAGCGAACCATGTGTTCCTCCGCATCATCTGCGGTGCGCCGGGGGTGACGCGCCGCCTTCGGATGACGGGAATCATATTTACGACAGTCGATTACCAATCATCCTCACCTGGTCATACGACGGTGCTATCGCCGCGCTCAGCCGGCGCCGAAGCAGACGAAGGCCGCCGCCGTGGCCAGGGCGGCGGCGTCGCCCGTCGCCACGAACGCGGCCTGGGCGTCGGCCAGGGCCCGCGCCGGCCGCGCGCCGCCCCGCATCCTCCGGTGCAGGTCGAGCATCAGCGCGGTGGTGGGCTCGGCCGGCACCGGCAGCACGGTGGCCACCAGGCAGCGGGCGCCCCGGGCCAGCAGCACCGCCGTGAAGCCCATGACCTCGTCGCCGGGGCGCACCCCGGACAGCCCCGAGTCGCACGCGGACAGCACGACGCAGCCGGGCGGCCGGGGCAGCCGCTCCAGCTCGTAGGCCAGCAGCGGGCCGTCGGCCAGCTCCAGGCGGGAGAAGAGCGGGTTGTCGGCCCGGAACGTGCCGTGCGCGGCGATGTGGGCCAGCGCCGCACCGTCCAGCGCGGCGGTCAGCGCGCCGGCGGTGGCGTCCGCACCGGTGAACACCCGCGCGCCGGGCAGCACGCCGGCGAGCTGGCGCACCTCGGTCTGCGCGGCCGGCAGGCGCGGACCCGCCGCCAGCACCGGGGGCCCGTCCGGCGCGTCCCGGCGGTCCGCGGCCAGCCAGGCCGTCGCCGAGGGAGCGACGGTGACCGGCCGGCCGGCGCAGCTGGGCAGGCCCGCCCACGGCACGGCGTGCAGCGCCCCGATCGGGACGACGACCAGGGGACGGTCGCCCAGGTGCCGGCGCAGCGGGTCGAACAGCTGCCGGTCCAGCGCCGTCGCCGCGTGCGCCACCCCGGCCCGCACACCCGCCGAGTCGCCGGTGGTGACCAGCCGGCGCAGGCCGAACCGCAGCAGCCGGGCCCGGTTCGCCGCCTCCGCGAGCGGGCCGAGGTCGTGCAGCGTCGCCCGGCCGTCGCGGACCAGCACCGCCCGCAGCCGCTCCCCATGCGCCACCAGCTCGACCAGCACGCGCGGGCCGAGCCGCCCGGCCAGCGTCGACACGCCGGGCGGGGCCGCCACGGCGCCGCCGCCGGGCACCCGGCGGGACAGGTCGCGGATGTGCTGCTCCAGCCGCGCCTGCCGGCCCCGCAGCGCGTGCGCCGGCCGACCGGCCAGCAGGTCGTCCTCCAGCAGGCTGCTGACCAGTCGCAGCTCGGTGAGCGCGGCGAGCAGGTCCGGGTCGGCCGGCGGCAGCGCCGCCCGGGTGCGCACCGCGCTGGCCCGCCACCGCTCCGCCCAGGCCAGCACCCGCGCCGGCGCGCCCGAGCGGACCGCGATGTCGAGGCCCTCGGCGGCCAGCTCCTGCCCGTACGCCCCGCTGTGCGCCCGCAGCTCGGTGGCGCCGAGCGAGGCCCGGTGGCTGTCCAGCACGGCCAGCCCGCGCCGCAGCGCCCGCGCCGCGGCCCGGTCGTCCCCGGCGAGGCGGTGCGACAACGCCAGGGCGTACCACCCCTGGGCCCGGCCGGGCGCGGTGCCCCACCGGCGGGCGCGGGCCGCCGCCGCCAGCAGCTCCGCCGCGCGGTCGACGCGGCCCAGCGCGGCGGCCAGCCGGCCGGCGTCGATCCGGGTGGTCAGCGCGGGGCCGGGCCAGCCGGTCGCGTCGAGCTGACCGGCGGTACGCACCAGCGCCGTCAACAGGGCCGCCGACCGGGTGCCCCGGCGGAACTCCGCGCGCAACTCGACGTGCCGGGCGAAGGCCGCCCAGGTGCGGCGACCCTGGCGGCGGAACCGGGCCCGCGCCTGCGCGGCCGTGCCGATGGCGGTGTCCAGGTCGCCGGCGAGCAGCGCGGCCCGGGCCCGGGCCAGCAGCGCCTCGGCGAGGTCGGAGGCCATGCCCCGGCGGTTCAGCTCCCGCACGGCCACGGCGGCGACCTCGACCGCCTCGTCGAGCAGGGGCACCGACAGCAGCAGCTCGAAGCGGTCCAGCAGCAGCGCCGGCCGGGGCACGGCCAGCCGGTCGTAATCCTGCTCGACCTCGGCGAAGCAGCGCAGCGCCCCCACCGTGTCGCCGCGCTGGCCGACCGCGATGCCCAGGTTCCAGCGGGCGTCGGCGGCGGCCAGGTCCAGCCCCAGCCCCTCGAAGATCGCCGCCGACCGGGCGAGGTCGTCGTCGCGGCCCCGCGCGCCCCGGTGGGCGTTGAGCAGGCCCCGGTTGTTGCGGGCCCGGGCCTCCAGCAGCCGGTCGCCCTCGCGCTGGGCGATGTCGACGGCGAGGGAGTAGTCGCGCACCGCCTCGTCGTAGCGGCCCCGGTAGTGCAGCACCACGCCCCGCTGCATCCGGGCGCGCCCGGCGTCGGCGCCGGTGAGCTGCGGCAGGGCGGCGGTCACCGCCCGCAGCGCCGCGGCGGTGCGGCCGGCGTTGGCCAGCACGTAGCCGAGGCTCATCCGGGCCAGGGCACGCGCCCGGGGCGTCGTGGCGGCCCGTTCCGCCCGGCGCAGGTGACGCAGCGCCCCGGGCAGGTCGTTGAGCTCCCGCAGGGCCAGGCCGATCGCCCGTTCGGCGGTGGACCGCTCGTCACCCACGACGGCGCGGCCCCCGGCGAGCACCCGCTGCGCGGTCGCGATCGCCTCGCGGGGATAGCGCTGCACGGCGTCGAGCGCGGACTGGGCCGCGCCGGCGGAACCGGCGCTGTCGGCCATGGCAGACAGCGTTCCCGATGGACCCGGCCACCGTCAATCCGGGGTCCGACAGTGGAAATTGCCGGCATTGGACCGCCCATTCCTCCAATTGACTTTCAACTATGCTTTGGAAGAATCGACAGCGCCCCGACGTGCTGTCGCACCGGGACACCGCCGACCGCGCACGTCGCGACCGCCTGGAGGACCGGTGCTTCCTGACCGCCCCCGCACGCCATTTCCCGCCGGTCGACTGTCCCGGCGAGGGCTGCTCGCCCTCGCCGCGTGCGCCGCGGCGGTGCCGCTCGGCGGGGCGCGACCGGCCGCCGCCGAGGGCACGGACGACGAGGCGTACCAGAAGGCGTTCTCCACGGCGTTGGCCGCTGACCCCGACGTGCGGCGCTTCACCACGCAGGGCCGGGAGTTCCTCTACCGCCCCCGGCAGCTGCTCGCCGCCAACGCCGACGTCCAACGGGTGCTGTCCTGGCTGCGCTCGCGCGGGCACCAGGTGAACGCCGGGGCCGGCTTCGCCGGGGTCACCCGCCTGCTGTTCGCCAAGGAGACCGACGTGCCGGCGGTGGTGACGGCGCTGCGCGACCCGAGGCAGTGGCCCGGCCAGCAGGTCCCCCGGGTGCAGCCGCACCACGTGCTGCTGGGCCTGGGCAACATCATGGGCAACCCCGGCAGCCCGCCCCGCGCCGCGGCGGCGCTGCCGCCGCCGGACCCGTCCCGCCTCGGCGAGGGGGCCGGCGTCACCGTCGGGGTCTGCGACACCGGGATCTGGCAGCAGGCCGGCGCCTGGCACCCCCAGTGGCTCGGCGGCAGCTACCTGCCGGAGGCCGACGACCTGGACGCGCTCTACGTCTCCGGCACCACGCTGGCCCCGCAGGGCGGGCACGGCACCTTCGTCGCCGGGGTCGTCCGGCAGGCCGCGCCGGGGGTGCGGGTGGACCCCGAGCAGGCGTTGAACCCCACCGGCGTCGGCGACGAGGCGATGCTGGTGGCCGCCATGTCCCGCCTCGGCTCGCAGGTGACCGTGATCAACCTGTCCCTCGGCGGTTTCACCCAGGACGACGTGCCCCCGCTGCCGCTGGTCAACGCCGTGGCCGCGCTGCCGGCGCAGACCGCCGTGGTGGCCGCCGCCGGCAACGCCGGAAGCAGCCGTCCCGCCTGGCCGGCCGCCCTGGAACGGGTGCTCGCCGTGGCCGCGGTGCGCCGCGACGGCGGGGTCCTCGCGCCGGCGCCCTACAGCGGCTTCGGCCCGTGGGTCGACGCCTGCGCGCTCGGCGAGCGCGACAGCACGTACGTCGAGGGCCAACTGCCGCTGCCCGGGCGACCGACCCTGGTGTTCCACGGCTTCGCGACGTGGGCCGGCAGCTCCTTCGCCACGGGCCACGTCTCCGGTAGGCTCGCCGCGATGATGACCGCCGGTGGCCTGAGCGCCGACGCGGCGCGGCTCGCGCTGCTGACGAATCCCCGCTGGCATCCCGACTACGGGGTGTTCGTCGCATGAGCCGCGCGACGGGCCACGGGGAGGCGCGGTGACCGACACGACGGCGACCCGCCTGGTGGCGGCGGCCTCCGGCGGCGACGAGGCGGCCTGGGCGGAGCTGGTGCGCCGCTACACGCCGCTGGTGGTGGCGGTGATCCGGGCCCACGGGATGAGCCGCGCCGACGCCGCCGACGTCAACCAGACGGTGTGGCTGCGCCTGGTGGAGCGGCTCGGTCAACTGCGCGACCCGGAGGCGCTGGCCGCCTGGCTGGCGACCACGACCCGGCGCGAGTGCTACCGGCTGTCCCGCCTCGACCGCCGCATGCGGCCCGTCGACCCCTACGACGACGCGCTCGACGCCCGGCACGGGTCGCTGGTGGACGCGGTGACGCCCGACGAGGAGCTGCTGCGCGCCGAGCGGCGGCAGGCGCTGCGGGAGGGCTTCGCGCAGCTCCCGCCCCGCTGCCAGGACCTGCTGGCGCTGCTGACGGCCGACCCGCCGGCCAGCTACCGGGAGATCGGCGAACGGCTGGGCATGCCGGTGGGTAGCATCGGCCCGACCCAGGCGCGCTGCCTGCGCAAGCTGCGCGCCTGCCCGGCGCTCGCCCCGTTCCTCGGGGTGCGCCGTGGCCTGGACACGAGCGGGGGTGAACGCGATGGCGCCGTGGCCGCCGGCCGATGACGACGCCCTGACCGTGGAGCTGGGCGCCGCGCTGTGGGACACCGGGCCCGTCCCGGAGGAGTTCCTCACCGCGGCGCGGGCCGCGTTCGCCTGGCGGACGGTCGACGCCGAACTGGCGGTCGCCGAGCTGATGTTCGACTCGGCGTGCGACGCCGAACCGGCCGGCCTGACCCGCTCGGGCGGCTCGGCCCGCACGCTGTCGTTCCGCAGCGGGCAGGTGGTGCTGGAGATCGAGGTGACCGAGGCCGGGATAGTCGGCCAGCTCTCCCCGCCCCGGGGCGGCCGGGTCACCGCCCGCACGGCCACCGGCCCCTACGACGAGTCGGCGGTCGACGAGGTGGGCTTCTTCTCGCTGGGCGCTCCCCCGTCGGGCCCGGTCCGGCTGTCGGCCCGCGCCGACGGGTACGCCGTCGCCACCGACTGGGTCAGCCTGGGCTGAGCAGCCCCCCGCCGGAACCGCCCCGGCCGGCCGGCGCCCGAGGGCGTCGGCCGGCCGGAGCACGGCTCAGCGCAGGCCGGACTCGATGGCCTCGATGATCCGGGGCCGCAGCTCGGCGGCGCGGATGACGGCGTCGACGGAGCCGACCTCGACCGCGCGCTGGATGTTGTGCACCCGGTCGAACTCGGCGGCGACCTCGCCCAGCTTCTCGGCCCGCACCGACGAGCGCAGCTCGTCCAGCTCGGCGGTCAGGGCGGCCCGGTCGGTGCCGGCGGCCGCCGCGACGCGGGCCTCCAGGTCCCGCACCCGCGGGTCGGCGGCGGTGCGCGCGTTGACGTCGCCGGAGAAGACCACGGCGGCGGCGGGCGCGCCGCCCAGCACCGACGCGAACGAGCCCTCCAGCGCCAGCACGGTCATGTTCGGGTTCAGCGCCTTCGAGAAGACCACGAACGCGCCGCCGTGGTATCGGGAGATCACGCAGAACACGATCGGGCCGCGGAAGTTGACGATCGCCCGGCCGATCTCCGCGCCGTACTCCAGCTGGAGCTTGCGCATCGACTCCGGCGAGCCGTCGAAGCCGGACAGGTTCGCCAGCACGACCAGGGGCCGGTTGCCGCTGGCCGTGTTGATCGCCCGCGCGGCCTTCTTCGACGAACGCGGGAACAGCGTGCCCGCCGTGTAGGTGTCCGGGCCGTCGGTGGGCGGGAAGCCGCGCCGGGGCACCGACCGCGACTCGATGCCGAGCAGGCACACCGGCATGCCGCCCAGGTGCACGTCCTGCACCACCGCGGTCTCCGCGTCGGCCATCCCCGCCCAGCGCTCCAGCACCGGGTGGTCCTGGTCGGACAGGGCCCGCATGACGCTGCGGATGTCGAACGGCTTCTTGCGGTCGGGGTTGGCCTCGGCGGAGAAGATCTCGCCGACCGTGGCGAAGTCGCTGCCCGCCATGATGTGCGGGAAGTCGGAGACGTCGCGGTCGACGGGGTCGGTCGTGGTCGCCCGGCGCGGCCCGGACTCGCCGGGGACGACGTACGTGTGGTCGTAGTGCGCCATCAGCACGTCCCGCGCGGCGGTCAGGTTCGGCGCCCAGTACTGCGCCTGCCCGTTGGGACCCATCACCCGGTCGTAGCCGCCGATGCCGAAGTTGTCCTCCGCCGAGACGCCGCCGGAGAAGTCGAGCGACTGCTTGCCGGTGAGCACCATCGCCGAGTCCGGCGTCATCACCAGGACACCCTTGGTGTGCATGAGCATCGTCGCCTCGGCGTTCCAGTACGGCTGCGCGCCGACGTTGATGCCCGCGACCACGATGTTGATCTCGCCGCCGTCCTGGGTGAACTCGACGATCCGCTTGAGCGCCGCGGCCACCCAGTCCATGTTCTCCGTGCCGGACTCCATGGAGATCCGCGCGCCGGAGGACAGCGCGTACCACTCCAGCGGCACCCGCATCGACTCGGCCAGGTCCAGCGCGGCGATCACCCGCCGGCACTCCGGCTCCGACAGCGCGCCGAGCGACTTCGTCGGGTCGCCGAGCAGCACGACCCGGGTGACGCCCTCCGGGTGGCGCGTCGTGCGGGTGGTGACCACGCCCGCGACGAGCGCCGCGCGGTTGCGGCCCCGGGGCCGGTCGACCGGCACCAGCGCGTGCCGCTCGTCGAGGTCGTGCTCGACGAACTCGCCGAGCAGGCCGGTCAGCTCGTACGGGTAGACCGTGTTGCGGCTGGCGGCCCGCAGCACCTTCTGCCGGTAGTCGTCGAGCGGCTCGACCGGCTCGTCCGACGGCTCGCCGACGGTCAGCTCGGCCGCGCCGGTGGCGTCGAAGGAGACCCGCACGGCGATCTTGGTCAGCTCGCCGCTCTCCCGGTCGCGCTGCCGCGCGATGAACAGGATCTCCTCCAGCCCCGCGCCGGCGGTCGTCGGCAGCACCCGACCGGCGATCGTCTCCAGCTCGGCGCGGGTGATGTCGCTCGGCGGCCAGACGTAGACCACGATCCGGTTGGTGTTGGCCCGCTTGTTCGACGGCCGCCGCGACTGCGCGCGCCGGATCGAGTCCAGGCAGGTGGCGACGGTGTCCTCGGCCGTCGGCAGCGACACCAGCCGACCGTCGTGCTCGCGCAACTCGGTCAGGTCGCGCACCTGGGCGAACGCGACGAGGCGCTCGTCGGACGGGTTCTCCCGGGCCACGCACCGGAAGAGGTAGACCTCCTCGTCCGACGACGGCAGCCGGGTCAGGTCGAACTTGCGCAGCCGCTCCAGCTGCATCCGCTGCGCGATGTACGGGTGCAGGAAGCGGACCAGCCGCTCCTCGGCCATCCCGGTGGTCGACGGGCGGAACGTGAAGTGGTGGTGCATCACCGCGCCGCTGCGGCCGGCGACGGTGGCGGTGATCCGGCGGACCTGGGCGGGCAGCGGGTAGGCCCCGATGACCTCGTGCAGCGCCGCCGCCATCGCGTCGGAGTCCTCCGGCTGCCGCTCCCAGGCGAGGTAGACGTCGGCGTCGACGGCCTCCTCGCCGCCGGCCAGCTCCGCCAGCCCGCGCAGCGCGTCGCCCAGCGCCTCGAACCGCACCGCGGCGGAGACCACCCGCGAGTCGGCCCGGTCGGCGACGACGAACGTGCAGCCGGCGACGGAGCTGGTGCGTACGTCGGTGAGGCCCTTGTTGCCGTAGTAACGGCGGGTCAGCACCTCCAGCATCACCGCGTTGTCGAGGTGGTCGCGGACCAGCCGCTGGCCGAGCAGCCGCACCAGCGGCTCGGTGCTGCGGACCATCTCGGCGACGCGCTCGGCGCGGTCCGGCGCGTCGGGCTGGGCGTCGAGGTGGCGCAGGTGCCGGCGCACGGCGGCGTAGACGCGGGCCCGGTTGCGGCGCAGCAGCGGCTGGCCCAGCCACGCGAACACCACCCCGCGCGCGAGGTCGGCGACGACGGGGAAGCGGACCTGCGTGGCGGCCACCAGCCGCTCCAGCGCGAGGCCGGCGGGCTCGCGCAGCACGTCGTCCGGCGGGGGCTCGCGCAGCCACTCGCGCAGCAGCGTCGCGACGACCGTGGCGTCGGCGGCGGCGCGCTGCTGGGCGAGGAAGATCCGGAACACGGCGGCCTCGAGGGCGGGCGTGCGCTCCAGCTCGGTGACGCCGTAGTGCCCGAGGGCCTTGGCCAGCTTGGCCTGGAACGTGTCCGGCAGGCCGGCGCGCTCGACGTCGAGGCACTGCAGGTAGGTGTGGAAGTACTCGCGGGCGCTGAAGACGTGGCCGTCGCCGTCCTCGCCGGCCGGCCGGTTGCGGCTCAGCTCGGCGAGGTCGGCGAACACGTCGACGAGCCCGAACTCCTCGGCCAGCGGCCGGTAGCCGGCCTCGGCGGCGGCCCGGCGGGCGACCAGGTAGTCGTCGAGGACCCGCCGGTCGTCGTGCGGGTCGACGTCGAAGCCCAGCAGCAGGCTGCGCAGGTCCTCCTGGCCGCGCGTGGCGCGCTCGCGCGCCGGGACCGTCGCGGGGGCGGCGGGCAGGTCCAGCTCGACGGCCGGGCCGGACGAGGTGTCCTCGGCGGCGGCGTCGTCGGCGAGGGGCTCCAGGCGCAGCAGCGGCGCGCCCGTCTCGACCTGGCTGCCGACGGAGACGGCGCACTCCTTGAGCCGCGCCCGGAACGGCGCGCGCAGCACCGTCTCCATCTTCATGCTCTCCAACACCAGCACCGGCGCGCCCGCCTCTACCTCCGCGCCGACCTCCAGCGGCGTGGCGACGACCAGCGCGGGCGCGGGCGAGCGGACGACGCCGCCCTCGTCGCGGCTGACCCGGTGGGTCACCCCGTCGACCTCGACCAGGTGCACCGGCCCGTGGGTGCCGGTGAGCAGGCGGTAGCGCGTGCCGTTGACGGCGATCTGCCCGGTGTGCCGGTCGAAGCGGTCGAGCTCGACGTCGGCGGTGCGCACGCCGTCGCCGGCCTCGATGCCGACGCGGAACCGGTGCGCGCCGACGCGCGCCACCCGGACCCGGTAGCCGACGCCGCGCAGCTTCAGGTCCAGCGGCCGGCCGCTGGCGTGCTGCACCTGCGGACGCCCGCCGAACGCCGTCGACAGCAGCCGCTGCCGCTCGGCGCGCTCCTCCTCCTCGTACGCCTCGATGGCGGCGGCGGCCAGCGCGACGGCGGAGTGCCGGTGCGTCACGAGCCGGCCCTCGCCCCGGACGCGGTCGATCCAGCCGGTGTCGGCGCTGGCGTCGATCACCTCGGGCTGGTCGAGCAGGTCGAGCACGAAGCTCTTGTTCGTCGCGCCGCCCTCGATGATCACGGTGGTCTCCGCCATGGCGCGGCGCAGCCGGCCGAGCGCCTCGTGGCGGTCGCGGCCGTACGCGATGATCTTGGCGATCATGGAGTCGAAGTCGGCGGGGATGGTGTCGCCCGCGCTGACGCCGGTGTCGACCCGGATGCCGGGCCCGGCGGGCAGGTCGAGCCGGGCGATGCGGCCCGGGGAGGGGGCGAAGTCGCGGTCCGGGTCCTCGGCGTTGAGCCGGGCCTCGATGGCGTGCCCGCGCTCGACCGGCGGCGCGCCGTCGAGCCGGCCGCCGGAGGCCACGTGCAGCTGCGCCTTGACCAGGTCGAACCCGCAGGTCACCTCGGTGATCGGGTGCTCGACCTGCAACCGGGTGTTGACCTCCAGGAACGCGAACAGCCGGTCGCCGGGGTGGTAGAGGAACTCGACGGTGGCGGCGCCCCGGTAGCCGACGGCGACGGCGAGCCGCTCGGCCGACGCCTTGAGCTCGGCGGCCTGCTCGGGGCTGAGCACCGGCGACGCCGACTCCTCGATGACCTTCTGGTTGCGCCGCTGCACGGAGCAGTCGCGCACGCCCAGCGCCCACGCGGTGCCGCCGTCGGCGATCACCTGCACCTCGACGTGCCGGGCGCCGGTGACGAGGCGCTCCAGGAACACGACGCCGCTGCCGAACGCGCGGGCCGCCTCCTGGCTGGTGCGCTCGTAGGCGTCGGCCAGCTCGGCGGAGCTGGTGACCACCCGGATGCCGCGCCCGCCCCCGCCCGCCGTGGCCTTGAGCATCAGCGGGTAGCCGATCCGCTCGGCGGCGGCCAGGGCGTCGTCGAGGGTCTCCACCGCGCCCCGGCTCCACGGCGCGACCGGCACGCCGACCTCCTCGGCGATCAGCTTCGCGCCGATCTTGTCGCCGAGCTTGCGCATGGCGTCCGCGCTCGGCCCGACGAAGGTGACGCCGACCCGCTCGCACAGCTCCGCGAACGCCGGGTCCTCCGCGACGAAGCCCCAGCCGACCCACGCGGCGTCGGCCCCGGTCTCCACCAGGGCGCGCTCCAGGGCCTTCAGGTCGAGGTACGGCCGCGCCGAGGCGGGACCCAGGTCGTACGACAGGTCGGCCTCGCGGACGAAGGTGGCCGTGCGGTCGACGTCGGTGTGCAGGGCGACGGTCTCGATCCGTGTCCCGGTCTCGGCGGCCAGGTCCCGGACGGCGTGGATGAGGCGCATCGCGGCCTCTCCACGGTTGACGATGGCGACACGACTGAACACCGACCCAGCCCTCCTGTAGACCGACGACGGGCGCACGCGACACTGCGACCCCGGCAGTGTTCACCCTTCCCTCTACCGGCGGGCAGCGCCATGTCGCAGACAGCGCAGGCTGCGCGGCCGACGTTGTAGGAAACCACCAAAGACCGTTGGCCGCACACGCCTAACCAGGGCACTCGTCGCCGGGGCCGGCGGGCGGCGGCGACCACGGCCACGGGACGTCCCGGTAGGCCGCCTCGACGAGCAGGGCCTCGACGGCGCGCAGGAACCCCTCGGCCCGCTCCGGCGGCAGGTAGCGGGTGTCCACGGTCACGGAGAGCTCGACCGCGCCGGGGGCGTCGACGACCTGGAGGCGGCAGCGCCAGCTGAACGCGTCCAGCTCCTCCACCCAGCGGAACGCGCTGCGCTCCGCCGCCGCCCGCAGCGTCGCCTCGTCCCAGCCGGCGGGGTCGGCGTCGACGGCGGGCGGCAGCCGGATGTCGTTGAGGTAGCAGAACGGGGCCAGGGCGGTGTGGTAGTCGAGGCCCCGCGCGGCGAACGCGCGTTCCAGCTCCCTCGGGTCGTAGTAGGCGTGCCGGTAGGCGTCCAGCGACGCCGCGCGGGCCCGGGTGAGCAGCTCGGCGAAGGCGGGCCGGCCGGCCAGGTCGATCCGGCAGAGCCCGATCTGGTTGAGCTTGCTGACCGCGCCGTCGTACCCGGGCTGGAAGCGGTTGTTGACCATCGTGAACACGCCGCAGACGTCGCCGCCGCCACCGGCGGCGAGCACGGCGGCGGTGGCCGCGAGCAGCACCGTGGCGTTGCTGACCCCGTGCCGGGCGGCGACGAGCCGGGCCGCGTGCCGCACGGCCGGCGAGACCAGCGAGCCCCGGCGGTAGCGGGGGGTCAGGCCGGGGCCGACCGGGTCGAACAGGCCGACGGCGAGGTCGGGGAAGTGCCGCGTCCAGTACGCCACCGCTCGGTCGCCGCGGCGGCGCTCGCCGGCGCCCTCCCGCTCGGCGACGTCGAGCGACTGCGGGCCCGCCGGGGCGGGCACCGACCCCCGCAGCAGGAGCATCCGCAGGTCGCGCAGGACCGTCTCGGTGGCGTGGAAGTCGACGGTGGAGTGGCTGAAGACCAGCACGACCTGGCGCACCCGGTCGGCCACGGTGACCAGGGCGGCCCGCACCGGCCACTCGGCGGCGTGGTCGAAGCGGGGGTCGCCCAGCCGCGCGGCCAGCGCCGAGGCGGCGACCCGGCCGTCGGGATCCGCCACGGCGTCGGCCACCGGGTGCACCAGCACGGGCAACCGGCCCGCCCCGGTGGCCGACTGGAACAGCTCGCCGTCGACCGAGCGGACCCGGGTGCGCAGCGACTCGTGCCGCCGCGCCAGGGCCGCGACGGCCCGCACGGCCCGCGCCACGTCGACGTCGGCGCGCCGGGACACGGCCAGCGTGCGGCGCAGGTTGAGCACGCTGTGGCGCGGCGACTCGAACACCTCGACGGCCCGCCACATCGCCCGCTGGCCCCAGGTGAGCGGGCCGGTCGCGTCCCGGCCGCCGGTGAACTCCGCGTACGCCAGCTCCTCGCCGGCGGCGGCCGGGAGCAGGGCGGGCGGCGGCGGCGGGGGCGTCGCCGGGGCGGGCGACGGCCAGGGCACCTCGGCGAACGCGGCGTCCACCAGCAACTCCTCCAACTCGCGCAGGAACACCTCGACCGCGTCGAGGGCGACGTGCCGGGTGTCGGCGCTCAGGGTGAGCCCCACCCCGCCCGGTGCGTCGACCACGTGGGTCAACAGGTGCCAGGAGGACCGGCTCAGCCCGGCCGTCCAGGAGAAGCCGCTGCGCGCCGCGGCGGCCCGCAGCTCGCCCCGGGTCGCCTCCGGCACGGCGGCGGGGCCGCCGACGGGCAGCCGGACGTCGTTGAAATAGTAGTGGGGCAGGAATGCCGAGTCGTAATCGCGCCCGGCCGCGGCGAATGCGGCGCGCAGCGCGGCCGGATCGTAATAGGCGTGCCGCAGGCCGTTCAGCGACGCCCGCCAGACGCGGGAGAGCACCTCCGGGAATGCCGGCCGGCCGCTCAGGTCCAGCACGCAGAATCCGATCTGGCCGAGGTTGGCCACGGCATTCGCGTAACCGGCCGGGAACCGATTGTGCGCCATCGGGAAAACGCCGCAGAGTTCCCGGCCGGAGCGGGCGGCGGCCAGGGTGCTCACCCCGGCGAGCAGCACCGCCGAGGTGCTGACCCGGTGCCGGGCGGCGATCATCCGGGACGCCACGTCGACGGCCGAGGAGACCAGCACGCCCCGGCGCAGCCGGGGGGTCAGGCCGGGGCCGCCGTCCGGCAGCGGCCCGGCCGGCAGCCGGTCGAACTCCCGCAGCCAGTACGCCACCGTCCGGGCGGAGCGCCGCCCGTCGGCGGTGTGCTGGAGCCGGGCCACGTCCGCCGACTGGGGACCGGGCGGGGTGTCGAGACGCCCGCGCAGCAGGAGCAGCCGCAGGTCCCGCAGCACCACCTCGGCGGCGTGGGCGTCCACCGTCGAGTGGCTGAACACCAGCACGACCTGGCGTACCCGGTCGGCCACGGTGACCACCGCGGCCCGCACCGGCCACTCCTGCGCGTGGTCGAACGCGACGTCGGCGAGCCGGTCGGCGACGTCGCGGGCGGCGGCAGCGCCGTCGTCCGCGCCGGGCACGACCAGCACCGGCAGGTGTCCCGTCGCGGCCTCCTGCTGGCACGGCCCGCCGTCGACCACGCGGACCCGGGTACGCAGCGAGGCGTGCCGGCCCACCAGCGCGCCGAGCGCCCGGACGGCGCGCTCGGGATCCGCCCCGGCCCGGGCCGACAGCGACACCGTGCGGCGCAGGCTGAGGAAGCGGTGGTGGGAGCCGTACCGGGCGTCCGCCCGCCACGTCACCTGCTGCGCCCAGGTCAGCGGGGCCGGCGGGGAGCCGACGCCACGGAACGGCGCGGACAGCAGCGTCTCGTGCGCCCACTCGGCGGGCACGACCGCATCGACGAATCGCATTCCCGACCGTACGACGGGCGGTAGGGCGCCGGGTCGGTCGATCGGATTTTCCACAGTAGACCGATCAGACGACGCGATGCTCCGTTTGCAGCATGCAGACTACTGCTTCCGACCGACCCGGCGTGTGAGAAGGCTTCCGCGTGACCAATGTTGACGTACCGACGCGGGCCACATACACCCCGCCGAAAACGACGTTCCACCGTTCTGCGGAGAAACCGTCGCTGTCATTCGGGCAGGAGCGGATCTGGTTCACCGAGCAGCTGACCCCCGGCACCGCCGCGTACCTCGTCTGGTCGACGACCCGGCTGCGCGGCCCCCTGGCGGTCGATCTGCTGCGCGCGGCCCTCGACGGCGCCGCCGCGCGACACGACAGCCTGCGCATGCGGTTCGCCGAGAACGCCGACGGCGAGCCCGTCGTGGCGGTGCTGCCCGAGGCGCGGGTGCCGGTCACCGTGGTCGACGCGCCGTCGCTGGCCGACGCCCGCGAGCTGGTGGCCGCCTCCGTGCGCACCCCGTTCGACCTCGGCGTCGCTCCCCTGCTGCGGGCGCTGGTGATCCGCCTCGCCGACGACGACCACGTGCTGCACCTGGCCATGCACCACATCGTCAGCGACGGCTGGTCGCTGGACCTGCTGCTGGGCGACGTGGCCGCCGGCTACGCCGCGCTGCGCGACGGCGGGCCGCCGCCACCGGCCCCCACCCTGGGGTACGTCGACTACGCCGCCTGGCAGCGCGCCCGCCTCGACGGTCCCGCGTCCGGGGACGGGTTCGCGTACTGGGCCGGCGCGCTGGCCGGGGTGCCCCCGCTGGAGCTGCCCACCGACCGGCCCCGACCGGCCGTGCAGTCGTACGCGGGCGGCACGCACCGGTTCACCGTCGACGCCGACCTGACCGACGGGCTGCGCCGGCTCAGCCGCGCGCACCGGGCCACCCTCTACATGACCCTGCTCACCGGCCTCCAGGCGGTGCTGTTCCGCTACAGCGGCCAGCGGGACTTCGCCATCGGCTCCCCCGTCGCCGGCCGGGTGGTGCCGGAGCTGGAGAACCTGGTCGGCCTGTTCGTCAACACCCTCGCGCTGCGCGCCGACCTCGCCCCGATCGGCGCGACCGCCGACTCCCCCGCCGCCGAGCCGAGCTTCGCCGACCTGCTGCGGCGCACCCGCGGCACCGTCGTGCGCGCCCTGGCCCACCAGGAGATCCCCTTCGAGCGGCTGGTCCGGGAGCTGAACGTGCCCCGCGACGTCAGCCGCTCCCCGGTGTTCCAGGTCCTGTTCACGTTGCAGAACTACGCCCGCGGCGGCGGCCGGTGGCCACGGGAGCTGAGCAGCGAGAGCCTCGGCGCGGACGCCGCCGCGGCCCGGTTCGACCTGTCGCTGTACGTCAGCGAGGCCGCCGACGGGCTGCGCGGCATGGTCGTCTACAACAGCGACCTGTTCGACGCCGACACGGTCGCCCGGCTGGCCGCGAGCCTCGACGCCCTGCTGCGCGCGGCGGTCGCCCGGCCGGACCTGCCGGTGGTCGACCTGGACCTGCTCGGCGACGCCGGACGCGCCCGGGTGCTGGCGCTCGCCCGCCCCGACCGCGACGACCCGACGCCCGGCGACGACCTGGCGGCCGACGGCGGGCCCGGGGTCACCGGCGCGGCGGCCACCCTGGCGGACCTGGTCGCCCCGCACGCCGCCGCGACCCCCGACGCGCCCGCCGTGGTGTGCGGCGCGGACGCGATCACCTACCGGGAGCTGGACCGGCGGGCCAATCGGCTGGCGCACTGGCTGCGCGGGCGCGGGGTCGGCCCCGACGTCCTGGTCGGGGTGCTGCTGGAACAGTCGGTGGAGCTGGCCGTGACGCTGCTGGGGGTGCTGCGGGCCGGCGGGGCGTACCTGCCGCTGGACCCGGAGCAGCCGCCGGCCCGGACGGGCCTGATGCTCGCCGACGCCCGGCCCGCCGTGGTGCTGACCAACGCCGGGCTGCGCGACCGGCTGCCGGCGGAACCGGTCGCCACGCGGGCGGCCGACCCGGACGCCCCGGGCGTCGCGGTGGCCTGCCTGGAGCAGATCGCCGCCGAGGTGGCCGCCCGGCCCGACACGCCGCCCGGGGCCGGCAGCGGCGGCGACCTGGCGTACGTGATCTACACCTCCGGGTCCACCGGCGTCCCGAAGGGGGTGGCCGTCGCGCACCGGCAGGTGCTGCGCTACCTCGACGGGGTGGCCGACCGGTTCGCCGTCGCCCCGGCCGCCCGGTACGCGCTGTTGCAGTCGATATCGTTCGACTTCGCCGTCACCGTCTTCTATCTGGCGCTGGCCACCGGCGGGACGGTGCACCTGGTGCCGCGCCGGTGCACCGGCGCGGAGCTGGCCGAGCAGCTCCGCGCGCACCGCATCGACTACCTCAAGATCACCCCGTCGCACCTGGCGGCGCTGGCCGCCGACGCCGGGCCGGGCGACCTGCTGCCCGCCCGGGCGCTGATCCTCGGCGGCGAGGCGTCCGACCTGGAACGGATCGCGCCGCTGGCCGCCGCCGGGACGGCCCGGGTGTTCAACCACTACGGCCCCACCGAGGCCACGGTCGGCGTCGCCACCTACGAGGTGACCGCCGACGGGCCCGCCGACGGCCCGGTGCCGACCGGCCGGCCGCTGCCGCATGCCCGGGTCCACCTGCTCGACGAGCGGATGCGGCCGGTGCCCGTGGGGGTGCCCGGCGAGCTGTACCTGGGCGGGGACCGCCTGGCGCGCGGCTACCTCCACCGGCCCGGCCTGACCGCCGACCGGTTCGTGCCCGACCCGTACGGGCCGCCGGGGGCGCGCCTGTACCGCACCGGTGACCTGGGCCGGTGGCGCGCCGACGGGCAGCTCGTGTTCCTGGGCCGCCGCGACCACCAGGTGAAGATCCGCGGCTACCGGGTGGAGCTCGGCGAGGTCGAGGCCGCCCTGCGCGACTGCCCCGGCGTGCACCAGGCGGCGGTGCTGCTGCGCGACGACCGGCTCGTCGCCTACCTGGAGCCGACGCCCGACGCCGACGCCCCGGAGCCGGCGCGGCTGCGCCGCGTCCTGGTCGACCGGCTGCCCGAGCACATGGTGCCCTCCCGGTGGGTGGTGCTGGACCGGCTGCCGTTGCAGGAGCACGGCAAGGTGGACCGGCGGGCGCTGCCCGCGCCGACCGACGACGTCCCCGCCGGCGAGCGGGTGCCGCCGGCGGGGCCGGTGGAGACGCTGGTCGCCGCGATCTGGCAGGCCGTGCTGGGGGTGGCCGAGGTCGGCGCGACCGACGACTTCTTCGACCTCGGCGGGCACTCGCTGCTGGCCACGCAGGTGGTGGCCCGGCTGCGCCGGGAGCTGCCCGCCGTGGCCGGCGGCGCGACGGGCACGGTCAGCGTGATGGACCTGTTCCGGCACCGGACCGTCCGCGAGCTGGCCGCCCTGGCCGCCGGGGGCGACACCGGACCGGCGGGGCTGCTGCACGAGCTGACCCCGCCGGTGGCCGCCGCCGACCGCGTGGCCACGCTCGTCTGCGTCCCGTACGGCGGCGGCAGCGCCGTGGTCTACCAGCCGCTGGCCGACGCGCTGCCCGCCGGGTACCGGCTGCTGTCGGTGGCCATGCCGGGCCACGACATCGGGCTGGCCGACGACCCCGCGCCGATCGACCAGGTCGCCGCCGGGGTCGCCGAGGAGATCCTGGCCCGGGTGCCGGGCCCGGTGATCCTGTACGGGCACTGCGGCCCCGGCGGCGCCCTCGCCGTGGAGGTGGCCCGGCTGCTGGAGGCGCGGGGACGCGACCTCGACGCCGTGTACCTCGGCGCGGTGTTCCCGTTCGGCCGTCCCGCCGGGGGGCCGCTCGGGCCGCTGCTGCGGCTGCGGCTGGCCGAGCGGATCCGCAGCGACCGGATCTATCGCACCTGGTTGCAGGCGCAGGGCACCTCGGTCGGCTCGCTCGCCCCGGACGAGGTGGCGTTCCTGATCCGGGCGATGCGCCACGACGCCCGGGTCTCCGAGGAGTACTTCACCGAGCTGATGCGCCGGCGGGTCACCCCGCTGCGCGCCCCGCTGATCTCGGTGGTCGGCGAGCGGGACCGCAGCACCGACTACCACGCCGAGCGGTTCCGGGAGTGGCACTTCCTCAGCGACCGCACCGCCCTCGCCGTGGTCGACGAGGCCGGGCACTACTTCCTGAAGTACCGGGCCGCCGAGCTGGCCGAGATCGTCACGACCGTGCACCGGCAGGTGGACGCCCCGGCCCCGCCCGCGCCCCCGGCCACCGCGCCGTCGCCGGCCGACGCGCCGCGAGCCGACCCCCGGGCCGGGGCCGCGGCCGCCGGGCCCGGCGCGACGGCCGGCGCGGAGCCCGCGTGGCAGCTCGCCGGGATCTCCCGCCGGCCCGCCGGCCCGCCCGGGTCGGCGCAGGCTCCGGGGCCGGCGGCCGGCGCGGACCGCGCCCCGGAGCCGAGCATGCGCCGGTTCGGCCTGGTCGCCGCAGGTCAGGTGGTCTCCGGCATGGGCACCGCGCTGACCAACTTCGCGATCCCTCTGTGGATCTACCTGGAGACCGGGTCGCTGGCCCGGTTCGCCCTGTTCGCCGTGCTCGGCCTACTGCCGGGGCTGCTGGTCGCGCCGCTGGCCGGGGCCGTGACCGACCGGAGCAGCCGGCGGCGGGTGCTGCTGGCCGCCGGCCTCGCCGCCGGGGGCGCGAACGCCGTGCTGGCCGCCCTCGTGCTGGCCGACCGGGCGCAGGTGTGGCACTTCTACCCGCTGGTCGCCTGGCTGTCGGTGGCGCTGGCGTTCCAACGCCTGGCGTTCGTCTCGGCGGTGCCGCAACTCGTGCCCAAGCGCTTCCTCGGCCACGCCAACGGCGTCACCCAGACCGCGATGGGGCTGACCCAGTTCACCGTCCCGCTGGTCGCGGTGGCCCTGCTCGACGTCGTCGGGCTGCGCGGCATCCTGCTCATCGACGTGGCCTCGTACGTGTTCGCGGTCGGGGTGCTGACGCTGGTGCGGTTCCCCCGCACCCTGGCCCTGCACCGCCGCGAGGGCATCGGCGAGGAGATGGCCGCCGGCCTGCGGTACGCGCTGCGCCGCCGCGAGTTCCGGGCCATGCTGGCGTTCTTCGCCGCCCTCAACCTGT
Organism: Micromonospora carbonacea; assembly: GCF_014205165.1. Lineage (NCBI taxonomy): Bacteria > Bacillati > Actinomycetota > Actinomycetes > Micromonosporales > Micromonosporaceae > Micromonospora > Micromonospora carbonacea. The sequence continues at coordinate 3,379,108 of NZ_JACHMZ010000001.1, forward strand.
TCCTGTTCCCGGCGCTGTACCTGCTCTCCCCGCTGGTGCTGGGCTTCGCCGACCTGGACCAGGTGGCGCGGATCGCGCTGACCGGCGGCGTCGGCGCGGCCGTCGGCGGCCTGGTGATGCTGGTCTGGGGCGGCCCGAGCCGCCGCCGGATGCGGGCGGTGCTGCTGGGCACCCTCGGCATCGCGGCGGCGGCCGTGCTGACCGGGCTGCGGCCGGATCCGCTGGTGGTCGGGGCGGGCGCGTTCGGCATGTACCTGGCCCTCGGCGTCGTCAACGGCGTCTACAACACGATCATCCAGACGAAGGTGCCGCCGCGCTTCCACGGCCGGGTGTTCGCGCTCAACCAGATGATCGCCTGGTCGACGATGCCGCTGGGCTGGGGGCTCGTCGCCCCGTTCGCGGCGCGGGTCGCCGAGCCGCTGCTGCTGCCCGGCGGCGCGCTGGCCGGCACGGTCGGCGCGGTCATCGGCGTCGGCCCCGGCCGGGGCCACGGCCTGCTCTACGTCGTGTTCGGGGTGTGCATCGCGCTGACCGCCCTCGTGGCGCTGGCCACGCCAGTGCTGGCCCGGTTCGACGACGAGGTGCCCGACGCGCCGCCGGACGACCTGGTCGGCATCGCCGAACGCGAGGCCCGCGCCGCCGGGCGTCCGGCCCGCGCCGCCGCCGACGCGGGGCAGGCCCAGGGCGCTTCGGGCGGGTCGCGGTGACGGCGGCGACGGCCGCCCCGCCGGCCGCCCGGACCGTGCCGGAGCTGCTGGCCTGGCGCACCGCCCTGCACCCCGACCGGGTCGCCGTCGAGGTGGCCGGGGTGCGGGCGCTGACCTTCGCCGACTGGTCGGCCGGCGCGGCAGCCGTCGCCGCCGGCCTGCGCGGCCGGGGGGTGCGCCCCGGCGACCGGGTCGGCCTGGTGTTCGGCGCCCGCGACTGGACCGGCTTCGCGGTGGCGTACTGCGGGGTGCTGCGGGCCGGCGCGGTCGCGGTGCCGCTGTCGGACCGGCTCGCCGCCGGGCAGCTCGGCCACGCGCTGACCCACTGCGGGGCCGCCGCCGTCGTGCACGGCGACGCCACGGCCGCGCCGCCCGCCCCCGCCGGGCTGCCGGTGTGGCGGGCCGCCGACCTGGCCGCCGGGCCCGCCGACGGGGCCGACCCGCCGCCGGTACGCCCCGGCGACCTCGCGCAGATCCTCTACACCTCCGGCACGACCGGCCGCCCGAAGGGCGTCGCCGCCAGCCACGCCAACCTGACCGCCGGCGCGCCGACGCACCCGCGCCGGTTGGCGCTGGCCCACTCCGAGCGGTTCCTGCACGCGTTCGCCATCGGCACCAACGCCGGGCAGACGATGCTGTTCAACGCGCTGACCGCGAAGGCCGGCGCGCTCACCCTGCCCACGTTCACGCCGGTCCGGTTCGCCCGGCTGGTGGAGACCCCGGGCACGGGGACGCTGTTCGTCGTCCCGTCGATGGCCATCGAGCTGCTCGACTCGGGGGCGCTGCGCGGCCGGGACGCCTCCGGCGTGCACCTGATCGGGTCGACCGCGGCGGCGCTGCCGCCGGCCGTGGCGGCCCGGCTCGCCGCGGCCTTCCCCGAGGCCACCATCGTCAACTACTACACCTCCACCGAGGCCGCCCCCGCCCAGACCACGATGATCTGGGATCCGGCGCGCCGGGACGCGGTGGGCCGCCCGGTCGGCGGGCAGCTGCGCGTCGCCGACGCCGACGGCAACCCGCTGTCGCCCGGCGTCACCGGCGACGTGTGGCTGCGCGCGCCGTACCCCCGCGCCTACTACCGCGACGACGACGCCAACCGGGCCACCTTCCGGGCCGGGTGGGTGCGGATGGGCGACGTCGGCCGCGTCGACGCCGACGGCTACCTCTACCTCACCGACCGGCACCAGGACGTCATCAAGTCCGGCGCGTTCAAGGTCTCCAGCCTGGAGGTCGAGGCGGCGCTGCACGAGCACCCCCTCGTCGCCGAGGCGGCCGTCGTCGGCCTGCCGCACCCGGTGCTCGGCTCGGCCGTCGCCGCCGCCGTGGTGGCCCGGCCGCACGCCGACGCCGCCGGGCTGACCCTGCCGGCGCTACGCGCCTTCCTCGCCGACCGGCTCGCCGACTACCAGCTTCCCGCCCGGCTGCTGCTGCTCGCCGAGCTGCCCCGCAACGAGGGCGGCAAGGTGCTCAAGCGGCAGCTCACCGGCCTGTTCGACAACTGATCCACCCCGACACCGAGCCATGGGAGAGCATGTGGGCACCGCCGAGGCGACATCCGCGCAGCACGCCGTCTGGTTCACCGAGCAGGCCGGGGTCGCCGGCACGGCGTACCACATGGCGCTCGGCGTCCGGTTCGCCGCCGGCCTGGACCGCCGGGCCCTGGTCGAGGCGTGCGCCGCCGTGGCCGACCGGCACCCCGTGCTGGGCGCCCGGGTCGTCACCGACGCCGACGGCACGCCGGGGCTGGCCCCCGCCGCCGGGCGCGCCTCGGTGGCCTTCGGCGAGTGGACCGACGCCCGGGTCGCCGAGGAGCTGGCCCGCCCGCACGACCTGCGGGTCGGCCCGCTGGCCCGGTTCACGCTGCTGACCGCCGCCGACGGGCGGCACCTGCTGCTGGTCTGCGTCCACCACCTCGCCTTCGACGGCATGTCGAAGGACGTGCTGGCGCGCGACCTGGCCGACGCGTACGCCGCCGCGCTCGCCGGGACGGCGGCGCAGGCCACGCCCCGCCCCGATGGGTACGCCGGGGACGCGGCGGCCGAACGGGACCGCGTCGCCGTCGACCTGCCGGCCGCCCGCGAGTTCTGGGCGGCGCACCGGCCCGACGCCGCCGACGTGGTCCTGCCGGGGCTGCGCCGGGTGCCCACCGGCGCGGAGCCGGGCGGCGTCGTGGCCGTGGCGCTGCCCGCCGACCTGGTCGACGGCGTGGGCCGGGCCGCCGCCAGCCTCGGGGTGACCCGCTTCGAGCTGCTGCTCGCCGCCGTGCACGCCCTGCTGCACCGCTACGGCAACCGGGGCGTGCCCGTCGGCGTCACGCTCTCCACCCGCACGCCGGGGCAGGCCGACCGGGTCGGGTTGTTCGTCAACGAGCTGCCGGTCACCGCCGACGACCCCGCCGACGGCTCGTTCGCCGCGCACGCCCGCGCGGTGCGGGCCCGGCTGCGCGAGGTGTACCGGTTCCGGCACGTGCCGCTGGCCCACGCCGTGTCGGGGCTGCGCCCCGCGCCCGCGCTCACCGCGGTGTCGGTCGGCTACCGCCGGCGCGGCGACGACCCCGCGTTCGCCGGGGTGGCCGCCGAGGTGGAGTGGACCCTGTTCGGCGGCGCGGCCCGCAACGCGCTGCACGTGCAGGTCGTGGACGGCCCGACGGGCATCGACGTCGGCCTCCAGCACAGCCCGGCCGCCATCGACACCGATGCGGTCGACCGCATCGGCGGGCACCTGCGCACCCTGCTCGCCGCCGTCGTGGCCGACCCCCGGCGGCCGGTGGCCGACCTGCCGGTGCTGCCCGCCGACGAGCGGGACCGGGTCGTCCGGGCCGGCGTCGGCGTCACGCGGGCGTACCCGGACACCACCGTGCCCGAGCTGTTCGCCGCCCGGGTCGCCGCCGACCCGGACGCGGTGGCCGTCGTCGACGGCGACGTGCGGCTCGGCTACGCCCAGCTCGACGCCGCCGCCGGCCGGCTCGCGGCGCTGCTGCGCGGGCGGGGCGTCGGGCCGGGCTCGCTGGTCGCGGTGGCGTTGGACCGGTCCTGGCGGACGGTGGCGACGATGCTGGCGGTGCTGCGCTGCGGGGCGGCGTACCTGCCCGTCGACCCGGGCCACCCGGCAGCGCGGCAGCGGCTCGTGCTCGCCGACGCCGCCCCGGCGCTGGTGGTGACCGCCGCCGCGCCGGACGCCGGCCCGGACGCCGGCCCGCCGGTGCTCGCCCTCGACGGGGTGGACCTGCTCGCCGGCGCGCGCCCGGGGCCGGACGCCCACGCCCCGACGGCCGCCGACCTCGCGTACGTGCTCTACACCTCCGGCTCGACCGGCCACCCCAAGGGCGTGGCGGTCGGTCACGGCGCGCTGACCAACCTGCTGCTGGGCCTGCGGGACCTGCTGGACGCCGGGCCCGCGCACCGCTGGCTGCACCTGACCTCGCCGTCGTTCGACATCTCCGCCGTGGAGGTGTTCCTGCCGCTGGTCACCGGCGGCCGGGTGGTCGTCGCCTCGGGTGTCAACGCGCTCGACGGCGCGGCCGTGCTGCGGCTGGTCCGCGCCGCCGGGGTGACCCACGCCCAGGCCACCCCGGCGGGCTGGCGGGTGCTGCTGGACGCGGGCCTCGGCGCGGACCACGCGGCGGGCGCGGCCGGGCCGCTGGTCGCGGTCTGCGGCGGGGAGGCGCTGCCGGTAGCCCTCGCCCGCGAGCTGCGGGCCCGCACGGCCCGGCTGGTCAACGGGTACGGCCCGACCGAGGCGACCGTCTACGCCACCGTCGAGGACGTCCCCGCCGACCCGGACACGGTGACCATCGGCCGGCCGCTGCCGAACGTGCGGGCGTACGTGCTGGACGCCGCGCGGCGGCCGGTGCCGATCGGGGTGCCCGGCGAGCTGTACCTGGCCGGGGCGGGGCTCGCCGACGGCTACCGGGGGCGCGACGACCTGACCGCCGAGCGGTTCGTGCCGGACCCGTCCGGCGCGGCCGACGGCCGCATGTACCGCACCGGGGACCGCTGCCGGTGGCTGCCGGACGGCCGGATCGACTTCCTCGGCCGCGCCGACGACCAGGTGAAGGTGCGGGGGCACCGCCTCGAACTGGGCGAGGTGACCGCCCGCCTGCTGGAGCACCCGGGAGTGTCCGGGGCGGCCGCGACACTGCACCGCGACGACGACGGCGAGGCCCGCCTCGTCGCGTACGCGGTGCCCCGCGCCGGCTCGGTCGTCGACCCGGCGGAGCTGCGCCGGCACCTGGCGCTCAGCCTCCCGGCGGCGGTCCTGCCCACCGACTGGGTGCTGCTGGACCGGCTGCCCGTCGGCCCCACCGGCAAGGTCGACCGGGCCGCGCTGCCCGCGCCGACGCGCCGCGACGCCCCCGCGGCGACGCCCGCCGCGCCGCAGGACGCCGCCGACCAGGTGGTGGAGGGCCCCGCCGACCCGGTGGTGGAGACGCTGCGCGAGATCTGGCAGGACGTGTTGAAGATCCCCGACATCGGGCTGCACGAGGACCTGTTCGACCTGGGCGGGCACTCGCTGACCATCACCCGGATCAGCGGGCGGATCCAGCAGCGGCTCGGCGTCGAGGTGCCGCTCGACGCCTTCTTCGACACCCCCACGATCGCGGAGATCGCCGAGATCGTCCGCCAGTCCCGAGAGGAGCCCTGATGGGCGTCACCGACCCACGTACCCGGATCGCCGCGATGGTCAGCGAGGCCACCGGGGGCGACGTGTCCGCCGTCGACGTGCTCGACGGCGGCTCGCTGACGGCCCTGGGCGTCGACTCCCTCGGCCTGCTGCGCCTCGTCGACGCCCTCGAGCTGGAGTACGGCGTCGAGGTGGAGCTGACCGCGCCCGGTCAGCGGGTGGACACGGTCGACGACCTGGTGGCGATCGTCGCGCGGGGCTGAACGTCGGGTGGCGGTGGCGCCCCCCGGGCCGCGCCACCGCCACCCCTGCCGGCGTCACCGCAGCCGGCGACGCCCGCTCAACCACTCCCGCGCGGGCCGTGTGTTGAGCGACCAGAGGACCCAGGCCAGCAGCCCCAGCCCGACGATCGTGATCGCGCCGAAGAGGCCCAGCGAGGCTGCGGCGAACAGCCCGGACAGCGCGTACGCCGGGTAGGCCGCCCACGGCCGGCGGGCCGCCAGGGTGCCGGCCACCAGCGCGCAGGCCGCCGCCATGGCGGCGAAGAACACCGCGGCGCCCAGCGAGCCGTCCTGTACCAGCAGCCGGTGCACCGTCGCCAGGGCGAACAGCAGCGTCAGGACCGCGAACACGAGCACGGTGATCCGCACGGGGCCGGGCATCGGCGGGGAACCCAGCAGGTCCCCGTATCCGCCCCCACGAAACGATCGAACGGCCATGGGACAACGATGGCCGTCTACTTTTACGTCTCTTGAACACTGTCAGGAAGACGACAGGTCGGGGCGGGGGCCTAAGCTTCCCGCCATGGCGAAGTACCTCGACGTGCACCCGGACAACCCGCAGCCCCGCACCATCGGCCAGGTGGCCGACCTCATCCGCCGGGACGGGCTGATCGCCTACCCCACGGACTCCTGCTTCGCCCTGGGCTGCCGGCTCGGCAACAAGGACGGCATGGACCGGATCCGGGAGATCCGCCACCTCGACAGCGGCCACCACTTCACCCTGGTGTGCCGCGACTTCGCGCAGCTCGGCCAGTTCGTGCACCTCGGCAACGCCGTCTTCCGGGCCGTCAAGGCGGCGACCCCCGGCAGCTACACCTTCATCCTGCCCGCCACGAAGGAGGTGCCGCGCCGGCTGCTGCACCCGAAGAAGAAGACCGTCGGCGTCCGCATCCCCGCGCACACCGTCGCCCAGGCCCTGCTCACCGAGCTGGGCGAACCGCTGCTGTCGAGCACCCTGCTGCTGCCCGGCGACGACGAGCCGATGACCCAGGGCTGGGAGATCAAGGAACGCCTCGACCACGTCGTCGACGCGGTCGTCGACTCCGGCGACTGCGGCACCGAGCCCACCACGGTGGTGGACTTCTCCGACGGGGAACCCGAGATCGTCCGCGTCGGCGCCGGGGACCCGTCCCGCTTCGCCTAGCCGACCGGGGCGAAGCCGAGGTAGGCGCGGTGTGGGCCGGACCAGCCGGAGCCGAACGAGCCGTCGGGCTGCCCCTGCGCGTCGTACACCACCACGTGCAGCTCGCACGTCGTCATGAAGTCATCCGGCGCGCAGCTGGGCCAGTACTGGACGTTCACGGACGCCGTGAACGTGTCGTCCTCGGTGAGCGGCACCGCGGCCAACGGCGTGTCGTCGTAGCAGCCGCTGCCCTGGATGATGTCGAAGCAGGCGGTCTGAATGATGGCCACGTACCGGCTGGGTGAGCCCTTCGCGGTGCCGGCGACCTCGACCGGTTGCCCGTCGACCAGGCCGCTGTTCGGGGTCGCGGTGATGGTGGCGGGGTCGCCGGTGAACTCCAGGGGCGCGGTGGCGACCGACTGCCGAACACCGTCGACGACCCATTCGACGAAGAACCGGCAGATGTCCGCGCGGCAGTAGACCGGTTCGTCGTCGCCGTAGGGGCGGCTGCGGTAGACCCTGGTGCTGGCGTTCGCCCGCTCCGAGATCCGCCCCAGGCGGCTGGTGGTCGTCGTGTGCACGACCGGGCAGCCGATGCGACTGCCGTCGTCGTCGTAGGTTTCCTGGTCGCACTGGACGATGTCGACCTCGGTCTTCCTGGGCAGGCCGGTCGCCGTGACCCTGACGACCGACGAGGCCGACAGCCCTGTCGCCGGGCGCGCCGTGACCGACGGCGCGGGGTCGAGCTGGGCCGACGCCGCAGGGGCGGGCGGGCTCACGGGCACCAGGCCCACCGCCAGGACCACTGCGGACAACCATGACCGGAACCTCATGTGGCGCCCCTTCCACAACAAGCCGGCCATCGACACTCATCGTTGCGACATCGACCCTAGTCGAGGAGAGTCCCAGAGACGGGACCGGTCGCTGTCGGCTGCCGGACAGCGCCGCACACACCGCAACTCCCCACGCGGCGCCACCCTGGGTACGCGACACCCCGCCAACGCAGTTCGGGCCAGTATGCGTTTCAGGGCCACCCCGGATCGGGGTGGCCCTGAAACGAAAGAATGTCCGGCGGTGTCCTACTCTCCCACACCCTCCCGAGTGCAGTACCATCGGCGCTGGAGGGCTTAGCTTCCGGGTTCGGAATGTAACCGGGCGTTTCCCCTCCGCCATGACCGCCGTAACTCTATGAACATATCAAACAACCACCCAGGGCCGCCTGTTTGTTCAGAGTTGCACAGTGGACGCGTAGCAGCTTCGTAGTCAAGTCCTCGGCCTATTAGTACCGGTCAACTCAACCCGTTACCGAGCTTACATCTCCGGCCTATCAACCCAGTCGTCTAGCTGGGGGCCTTACCCCACCAAAGGTGGGTGGGATACCTCATCTTGAAGCAGGCTTCCCGCTTAGATGCTTTCAGCGGTTATCCCTTCCGAACGTAGCCAACCAGCCGTGCCCCTGGCGGGACAACTGGCACACCAGAGGTTCGTCCGTCCCGGTCCTCTCGTACTAGGGACAGCCCTTCTCAAGTATCCTACGCGCACGGCGGATAGGGACCGAACTGTCTCACGACGTTCTAAACCCAGCTCGCGTACCGCTTTAATGGGCGAACAGCCCAACCCTTGGGACCTGCTACAGCCCCAGGATGCGACGAGCCGACATCGAGGTGCCAAACCATCCCGTCGATATGGACTCTTGGGGAAGATCAGCCTGTTATCCCCGGGGTACCTTTTATCCGTTGAGCGACACCGCTTCCACACGCAAGTGCCGGATCACTAGTCCCGACTTTCGTCCCTGCTCGACCTGTCAGTCTCACAGTCAAGCCCCCTTGTGCACTTGCACTCAACACCTGATTGCCAACCAGGCTGAGGGAACCTTTGGGCGCCTCCGTTACCCTTTAGGAGGCAACCGCCCCAGTTAAACTACCCACCAGACACTGTCCCTGAACCGGATAACGGCCCGAAGTTAGATACCCGAATCAACCAGAGTGGTATTTCAAGATTGCCTCCACCCATACTGGCGTATAGGCTTCACCGGCTCCCACCTATCCTACACAAGCTAACTCAGATACCAATGTCAAGCTATAGTAAAGGTCCCGGGGTCTTTCCGTCCTGCCGCGCGTAACGAGCATCTTTACTCGTAATGCAATTTCGCCGGGCCTGTGGTTGAGACAGTGGGGAAGTCGTTACGCCATTCGTGCAGGTCGGAACTTACCCGACAAGGAATTTCGCTACCTTAGGATGGTTATAGTTACCACCGCCGTTTACTGGCGCTTAAGTTCTCCGCTTCGCCCCCCGAAAGGAGCTAACAGGTCCCCTTAACGTTCCAGCACCGGGCAGGCGTCAGTCCATATACATCGAATTACTTCTTCGCATGGACCTGTGTTTTTAGTAAACAGTCGCTTCCCCCTGCTCTCTGCGGCCATACAACGCTCCACCCGCAAGGGGCTTCACGTCTCCGGCCCCCCTTCTCCCTAAGTTACGGGGGCAATTTGCCGAGTTCCTTAACCACAGTTCGCCCGATCGCCTCGGTATTCTCTACCTGACCACCTGTGTCGGTTTGGGGTACGGGCCGCTCGGAACTCGCTAGAGGCTTTTCTCGGCAGCATAGGATCACTGACTTCACCTGAATCGGCTCGGCATCACGTCTCAGCCACATGTGTTGCGGATTTGCCTACAACACGGCCTACACGCTTACCCCGGCACAACCACCGGCCGGGATCAGCTACCTTCCTGCGTCACCCCATCGCTTGACTACTACCCGCCAGGTTCCCACGCTCCCCAACCTTGACCCGAAGGCCTCAGCGGTTTGGGTGGTTAGCACAACGAGGTTCATCACGGGCGCTCCTTCGCGGGTACGGGAATATCAACCCGTTGTCCATCGACTACGCCTCTCGGCCTCGCCTTAGGTCCCGACTCACCCAGGGCGGATTAGCCTGGCCCTGGAACCCTTGGTCATCCGGCGGAAGGGTTTCTCACCCTTCTTTCGCTACTCATGCCTGCATTCTCACTCGTGCCGCGTCCACAACTAGGTCACCCCGCTGCTTCACCCCCGGCACGACGCTCCCCTACCCACCCACACACCTGCACCAGACATCAAGGCCTGGCGAAGTATCATGTGAGTGCCACAGCTTCGGCGGTGTGCTTGAGCCCCGCTACATTGTCGGCGCGGAACCACTTGACCAGTGAGCTATTACGCACTCTTTAAAGGGTGGCTGCTTCTAAGCCAACCTCCTGGTTGTCTATGCGACCCCACATCCTTTTCCACTTAGCACACGCTTAGGGGCCTTAGCTGGTGATCTGGGCTGTTTCCCTCTCGACTACGAAGCTTATCCCCCGCAGTCTCACTGCCGCGCTCTCACTTACCGGCATTCGGAGTTTGGCTGATTTCAGTAAGCTTGTGGGCCCCCTAGACCATCCAGTGCTCTACCTCCGGCAAGAAACACGCGACGCTGCACCTAAATGCATTTCGGGGAGAACCAGCTATCACGGAGTTTGATTGGCCTTTCACCCCTAACCACAGGTCATCCCCCAACTTTTCAACGTTGGTGGGTTCGGCCCTCCACGTAGTCTTACCCACGCTTCAGCCTGCCCATGGCTAGATCACTCCGCTTCGGGTCTAGAGCATGCGACTCAAACGCCCTATTCAGACTCGCTTTCGCTACGGCTCCCCCACACGGGTTAACCTCGCCACATGCCACTAACTCGCAGGCTCATTCTTCAAAAGGCACGCCGTCACCCCGCAAGGCTCCGACGGATTGTAGGCGAACGGTTTCAGGTACTATTTCACTCCCCTCCCGGGGTACTTTTCACCATTCCCTCACGGTACTCGTCCGCTATCGGTCACCAGGAAGTATTTAGGCTTACCAGGTGGTCCTGGCAGATTCACGGCAGATTACAGGAGTCCGCCGCTACTCGGGAACACCCACAGAAGACCAGCAAATTTCACCTACCGGACTCTCACCGTCTACGGTCAGCCATTCCAGACCATTCGGCTATCCACTGGCTTTATCACTCCTCACACGAGTGTCAGCTCGTGTAGCAGGGTCCCACAACCCCGACCACGCAACCCCTGACAGGTATCACACGCAACCGGTTTAGCCTCAATCCGCTTTCGCTCGCCACTACTCACGGAATCACTATTGTTTTCTCTTCCTACGGG
>NZ_JACHMZ010000001.1:7525000-7528541 GCF_014205165.1 Micromonospora carbonacea
GTGGGGAGTGGAGAGCACCCTGTTGGGTCCTGAAGGAACAACCCGTTGTGGTGGTTGTCTTTCAGTGCTGATCCTTTGAGGTTTTGCCTCGGGGTTGGTTGCCAGGTGCGGCCTGGTCTCGCATACCGCCGGCGGTTGTCGGGTTTGGTGTGGGGCTGTGGGTTGTGGGTTGGTTGTTTGTTGAGAATTGCACAGTGGACGCGAGCATCTTTGTGGTCAAGTTGTCAAGGGCGAACGGTGGATGCCTTGGCACCAGGAGCCGATGAAGGACGTGGGAGGCCGCGATAGGCCTGGGGGAGCTGTCAACCAAGCTGTGATCCCAGGGTGTCCGAATGGGGAAACCTGGCTGGAGTCATGTCCAGTCACCTGCACCTGAATTCATAGGGTGTGTGGGGGGAACGCGGGGAAGTGAAACATCTCAGTACCCGTAGGAAGAGAAAACAATAGTGATTCCGTGAGTAGTGGCGAGCGAAAGCGGATTGAGGCTAAACCGGTTGCGTGTGATACCTGTCAGGGGTTGCGTGGTCGGGGTTGTGGGACCCTGCTACACGAGCTGACACTCGTGTGAGGAGTGATAAAGCCAGTGGATAGCCGAATGGTCTGGAATGGCTGACCGTAGACGGTGAGAGTCCGGTAGGTGAAATTTGCTGGTCTTCTGTGGGTGTTCCCGAGTAGCGGCGGACTCCTGTAATCTGCCGTGAATCTGCCAGGACCACCTGGTAAGCCTAAATACTTCCTGGTGACCGATAGCGGACGAGTACCGTGAGGGAATGGTGAAAAGTACCCCGGGAGGGGAGTGAAATAGTACCTGAAACCGTTCGCCTACAATCCGTCGGAGCCTTGCGGGGTGACGGCGTGCCTTTTGAAGAATGAGCCTGCGAGTTAGTGGCATGTGGCGAGGTTAACCCGTGTGGGGGAGCCGTAGCGAAAGCGAGTCTGAATAGGGCGTTTGAGTCGCATGCTCTAGACCCGAAGCGGAGTGATCTAGCCATGGGCAGGCTGAAGCGTGGGTAAGACTACGTGGAGGGCCGAACCCACCAACGTTGAAAAGTTGGGGGATGACCTGTGGTTAGGGGTGAAAGGCCAATCAAACTCCGTGATAGCTGGTTCTCCCCGAAATGCATTTAGGTGCAGCGTCGCGTGTTTCTTGCCGGAGGTAGAGCACTGGATGGTCTAGGGGGCCCACAAGCTTACTGAAATCAGCCAAACTCCGAATGCCGGTAAGTGAGAGCGCGGCAGTGAGACTGCGGGGGATAAGCTTCGTAGTCGAGAGGGAAACAGCCCAGATCACCAGCTAAGGCCCCTAAGCGTGTGCTAAGTGGAAAAGGATGTGGGGTCGCATAGACAACCAGGAGGTTGGCTTAGAAGCAGCCACCCTTTAAAGAGTGCGTAATAGCTCACTGGTCAAGTGGTTCCGCGCCGACAATGTAGCGGGGCTCAAGCACACCGCCGAAGCTGTGGCACTCACATGATACTTCGCCAGGCCTTGATGTCTGGTGCAGGTGTGTGGGTGGGTAGGGGAGCGTCGTGCCGGGGGTGAAGCAGCGGGGTGACCTAGTTGTGGACGCGGCACGAGTGAGAATGCAGGCATGAGTAGCGAAAGAAGGGTGAGAAACCCTTCCGCCGGATGACCAAGGGTTCCAGGGCCAGGCTAATCCGCCCTGGGTGAGTCGGGACCTAAGGCGAGGCCGAGAGGCGTAGTCGATGGACAACGGGTTGATATTCCCGTACCCGCGAAGGAGCGCCCGTGATGAACCTCGTTGTGCTAACCACCCAAACCGCTGAGGCCTTCGGGTCAAGGTTGGGGAGCGTGGGAACCTGGCGGGTAGTAGTCAAGCGATGGGGTGACGCAGGAAGGTAGCTGATCCCGGCCGGTGGTTGTGCCGGGGTAAGCGTGTAGGCCGTGTTGTAGGCAAATCCGCAACACATGTGGCTGAGACGTGATGCCGAGCCGATTCAGGTGAAGTCAGTGATCCTATGCTGCCGAGAAAAGCCTCTAGCGAGTTCCGAGCGGCCCGTACCCCAAACCGACACAGGTGGTCAGGTAGAGAATACCGAGGCGATCGGGCGAACTGTGGTTAAGGAACTCGGCAAATTGCCCCCGTAACTTAGGGAGAAGGGGGGCCGGAGACGTGAAGCCCCTTGCGGGTGGAGCGTTGTATGGCCGCAGAGAGCAGGGGGAAGCGACTGTTTACTAAAAACACAGGTCCATGCGAAGAAGTAATTCGATGTATATGGACTGACGCCTGCCCGGTGCTGGAACGTTAAGGGGACCTGTTAGCTCCTTTCGGGGGGCGAAGCGGAGAACTTAAGCGCCAGTAAACGGCGGTGGTAACTATAACCATCCTAAGGTAGCGAAATTCCTTGTCGGGTAAGTTCCGACCTGCACGAATGGCGTAACGACTTCCCCACTGTCTCAACCACAGGCCCGGCGAAATTGCATTACGAGTAAAGATGCTCGTTACGCGCGGCAGGACGGAAAGACCCCGGGACCTTTACTATAGCTTGACATTGGTATCTGAGTTAGCTTGTGTAGGATAGGTGGGAGCCGGTGAAGCCTATACGCCAGTATGGGTGGAGGCAATCTTGAAATACCACTCTGGTTGATTCGGGTATCTAACTTCGGGCCGTTATCCGGTTCAGGGACAGTGTCTGGTGGGTAGTTTAACTGGGGCGGTTGCCTCCTAAAGGGTAACGGAGGCGCCCAAAGGTTCCCTCAGCCTGGTTGGCAATCAGGTGTTGAGTGCAAGTGCACAAGGGAGCTTGACTGTGAGACTGACAGGTCGAGCAGGGACGAAAGTCGGGACTAGTGATCCGGCACTTGCGTGTGGAAGCGGTGTCGCTCAACGGATAAAAGGTACCCCGGGGATAACAGGCTGATCTTCCCCAAGAGTCCATATCGACGGGATGGTTTGGCACCTCGATGTCGGCTCGTCGCATCCTGGGGCTGTAGCAGGTCCCAAGGGTTGGGCTGTTCGCCCATTAAAGCGGTACGCGAGCTGGGTTTAGAACGTCGTGAGACAGTTCGGTCCCTATCCGCCGTGCGCGTAGGATACTTGAGAAGGGCTGTCCCTAGTACGAGAGGACCGGGACGGACGAACCTCTGGTGTGCCAGTTGTCCCGCCAGGGGCACGGCTGGTTGGCTACGTTCGGAAGGGATAACCGCTGAAAGCATCTAAGCGGGAAGCCTGCTTCAAGATGAGGTATCCCACCCACCTTTGGTGGGGTAAGGCCCCCAGCTAGACGACTGGGTTGATAGGCCGGAGATGTAAGCTCGGTAACGGGTTGAGTTGACCGGTACTAATAGGCCGAGGACTTGACTACGAAGCTGCTACGCGTCCACTGTGCAACTCTGAACAAACAGGCGGCCCTGGGTGGTTGTTTGATATGTTCATAGAGTTACGGCGGTCATGGCGGAGGGGAAACGCCCGGTTACATTCCGAACCCGGAAGCTAAGCCCTCCAGCGCCGATGGTACTGCACTCGGGAGGGTGTGGGAGAGTAGGACACCGCCGGACATTCTTTCGTTTCAGGGCCACCCC